>QNBH01000148.1 GCA_003645645.1 Spirochaetota bacterium
CCAGGGGTTATTCGACCGCAAGAGGTGGGAGTTCTCGCAAGCCTCGGGCTAAAACAGATCAGGGTAGCAGTTCCGCCTCCTGTAGGTGTAATAACTACCGGCTCAGAATTGAGAGAACCCGGAGAACCCCTTGGTTTCGGACAGATCTATAACAGCAACGGTTTACAGCTCTGTGCCCAAACTAAAGCCGTAAATTGCCCTTTTAAATATTACGGAATTATAGAAGACAACAGGGAAGCTCTGGCACGAGCAATCGAGCGGGGTTCTAAAGAGTGTAGAGTTCTCCTTCTTTCCGGCGGAGTTTCCATGGGAGAATACGATTTTGTACCGGCCTCTATCACCGATCTGGGCGGCGAAATCATATTCCATAAACTGGCCATCAAGCCAGGAAAGCCAACTCTTTTTGCGGAAAACAATGGATCCTACATCTTTGGCTTGCCAGGTAATCCTGTCTCCACTTTTGTTATTTTCGAGATACTTGTAAAACCACTTCTCTACAGGCTCATGGGTATACACCATCAACCCTCTATAATAAAAGCGTTTCTTTCTGTACCTATAAAAAGGAGAAGTTCGGATCGTGTTGAATACAGACCTGTTAAGGTAGAAGGGGGAGAAATATACCTGCTTGCCTACCACGGATCATCCCATATAAATATTCTGGCAGAGGCAAATGGTCTTATTCGGATAGACCAGGGCATTGATACGATAAGAGAAGGAGAAACATTGAATGTTAGACAGATATAACCGCAAGATAAACTACTTGAGAATATCGGTTACCGACAGATGTAACCTCAGGTGTACCTACTGTATGCCGCCGGAAGGCGTTCCTCTTAAGAAAAAAAAGGAGAATCTCTCCATAGATGAGTTTGTAGAAATAGTAAAAGAGGCGGTTCCCCTCGGTTTTACCAAGATAAGGTTAACCGGAGGCGAGCCGCTTCTGAAGGCGGGCATTGTGGAGCTGGTGCAAAAGATAAAGGCTCTTTCCGGAGTGGATCACCTGGGCATGACAACCAACGGCGTACTCCTGTCAAAATACGCAAAACCTCTTAAGGCAGCCGGGCTTGACAGTGTCAATGTCTCTCTCGATACACTGGATCCCCAATTGTACCATTCAATAACTGGCGGCGGGAATATAGAAAAGGTACTCGAAGGAATCAATTCGGCCATCGAAGAGAGATTCACTGTAAAAATAAATACAGTGGTCCAGGATAGTACAACCGAAGAAAATATCCTGGAAATGAAAACTTTTTGCAAAAACAAGGGTATCTCCCTTCAATTGATAAACCACTACAGTCTTAAAAAGAAAAAACTTGACAACTACTGTTTCGACCGGCCTCCCCCCTGTGAAAAATGTAACCGTATTCGTCTGATGGCGGACGGGAATCTCAAACCATGCCTCCATTCAAATATCGAGATTCCTGTGGAACTTAAAAATATCAAGAGCTCCCTTGTTGAGGCAGTGCTCAGGAAGCCCAGAAGAGGGGGAATCTGCACAAACAGAAGCATGATAGAAATCGGAGGCTAAAATTATGAAATTAACTCACATTGACAATCACGGCAGGGCTTCCATGGTGAATGTTTCTGGAAAACCCAGGGTAAGGAGAAAGGCGGAAGCCTGTGGAAAGGTGTTTATGCAGGGGGGGACTCTCAGACTCATAAGGGAGAACCTTGTTGAAAAGGGAGACGTGCTGTCTGTGGCAAGAATCGGCGGTATCCAGGCAGCCAAAAAAACTTACGAGTTGATTCCTCTCTGCCATCAGATAGAAATCGACCATGTTGAAATCAATTTCGAACTGGATAAGGACGGAATAAAAATAAATGCCACCGCAACATGCACGGACAGAACTGGTATAGAAATGGAAGCTTTGACTGCAGTATCCGTGGCGGCCTTAACCATCTACGATATGTGCAAGGCCGTAGACAGAGAAATGGTAATCGGAGAAATCTTCCTTCTTCAAAAAACAAAAGAAGCTGTGGGAGAAGAACAAGGATGAAACACAGGTTCAGGATACTCTCTATAAACATTTCTGAGAAAAAGGGTATCCCCAAGAAGCCAATTTCCAGTGTTTTTTTAAAAAAAGACCACGGCATTCTGGGAGATGCTCATGCTGGAGATTGGGAGAGGCAAGTCTCTCTGCTCGCCTCAGAGGATATTGATACCATGAAAAAGAGCGGTCTCGATATCGGGTTCGGAGATTTTGCGGAGAACATAACCACCGAGGGAGTAGAGCTTTCTTCACTGCCTTTGGGATCAATTCTTTATATTGGAGATGCTATACTTGAGGTTTCGCAGATAGGCAAGGAATGTCACAAAGGCTGTGCAATTAAAAAGGCAGTCGGTGATTGTGTTATGCCCAGAAAAGGTATCTTTGCAAAGGTGCTTAAAGGAGGAAAGATAAGCTGTGAGAGTAGCTGTTATTACGATCTCTGACCGTGCATCTTCCGGTGTATACGAAGATCTCTGTGGCCCGGAAATAGAGCGCCTTATCAGAGAACATTACCCCCACTGCGAGCTTAAGAGAGATATAGTTGCAGATGAGAAGTCGGAAATTGAGTCTGTGCTTAAAAAATATTGGGGAGTAGATTATATCATCACAACCGGAGGAACCGGGATATCGCCTCGAGACGTTACCCCGGAGGTAACCAAGGAGTTCTGCGACCGCTCACTTCCCGGGATTGCAGAGACACTTCGCCGGGAGTCCTACAAAGAAACCCCCTTTGCCGTATTCTCCAGGGGTTATGCAGGAATTAAGGGAAATACGATAGTTGTAAACTTTCCCGGCTCACTCAAGGCAGTCCGACTCTGTACCGGCATACTTGCCCCTGTTATGGAACACGGAATAAAGATGATAAGGGGAGAACATCACTGAACAGCACCATCCGCTTCCATGACCATCCTGCGGTGCCATTCGAGAAGCCACCTCTCCCTGGCAGGGTCACTACCTTCTATATCTGCAAGTACCCTGAAAACAGGCTCGGTTCCGGAACCTCTCATCCAGATAAACCCGATTTCTCCCCCCCTGCTGTTTTTAAAGAGTATTTTAAATCCACCCTTCCCCTCCCGTGTACCTGTTTCTATCCCATGGTAGTTTATTTCCGTCCATGAGTAGATACCGAACTTCTGTCTTAACTCTTCCTTTCTCTTCTCCCACTCCCTTGAAAAAATCTCCCTGTAGCGTGCTTTAAGAAGGCTGTGATCGGAAGAACATATTTTAAGAACGGCTCTTTGAGAAGATACAGGTGTTGTAACAAACTCCGGGAGGGTGTCAATTATTTCCGTCATTCCAAAATCCTTTATATATCTTTCTGTATTCCTGCTGAGCCTGCACCACAAGTCGAATAAACCAGGCCTTTCCCCTTCCGTGTTAAGAACAAGAAGTTTAAGAAGAGACCCTATGGTATTTATGGGATCCCTCACCGCGGAAGGATGAGTTATATTTCCGCCGTTGGAACCTTCTCCCATTACACGAACAAGATATCCTTCTCCTCTCAGTTTGCGTGCAAGATTTACCACGTTTGCCTCCCCCACTTCGCAGCGGAAGACATCTGCTCCGAATAATTCTGCTATACGTTCGACCCTTAAAGAAGTAGGACCGTTTGCCACAACTGCTACTTTTTGCCCACCACCCGGGGTAATAACACCGGAATAAACCAGAAAGGCCAGCTCGGCCATACAAACCAGGGCAAAAACCTCCTGGGCATCCATGGTTTTGGCCTGCTTCTCTCTTTCATCGATATATACGATGTTCCCCCTGTCTCCGTCGTTGTCGGGTACATATCCCAGAATAAAAGAGGTATCCTCGAGATTGGCTTTTAAGAGTTCCAATCTGCACAGTTCCAGGGATTCTCCCTCCGGAATGATGGGATGGGCTATTTGCCCTGGCTTGTCGTTTATTCCCCTTACCTTCACTCCCAGATCGGTTAAGAGTTTTATATCAATGGAGGCGGTTCTTGCACTTCCATTCAGCTCCGCCACCACACCGACCCTTCTATGGCTCAATTTTTCTCTAAGACCTTTTACAAACCTCTCCTGTTCTTTTTCGGCTCCGGTTCCCGAAATTACCTCCAGGGTAAAACTGTAATAGGAAGAAATTGCCTCATCTTTCCATTTAGCAACTTCTCCAAGCTTCTTTTCGAGCGTCTGAGGTGGTACTGAGTTAACCTTCTTTGCAATTTCCAGGAGTTTGTGGGGAATCTTTATAAATCTTTTAAAATCTTCTATTAGTCTAACTGCATCTTCTCCGCCCACAACCCCACCATCGGATAGACCTGCTTTTATCCCATTGTAACCGATCGGATTATGACTGGCCGATATATAGATAAATCCGTCCGCATTTTTGCTCAATCTGGTATAGGCCATAATCTCTGGAGCAGCGGCAATAGATAAAAATCTTACCTCCATCCCCTCGGCCAGCAGCACTCTAATTACCACATCGGCTATAACAGGTCCTGTATATCTAGTATCGGTACCTACAATCAAAAGGGGATTTCTCTTGCCTGTCTTATCTCTTATAAACCTGCAAAACACCCCTGCAAAGGTGGCGACAATCAATTTATCCGCTATGCTTACATCTTCCCTCTTACCCTCCTCATCTCCATCGGGTGAAAAGATTTTTCTTAAACCGGAAGGTGAAATAATAAGCGATAGAAGGGCATCTTCAAGTTCCTCCTCCCTGCAGATCCGGTTATCCGGAAAGGGTACTTTATAAGGATCTGCCGGATTAAACCCTGCTGGCTCATTACGGATCAATTTCTTTAAGTCTCCTCTTTTATTTTAAGCTTAATTCGGCAAGCTTCTTAATGTTTTCTGTTTTGCCCACCGCTATCAATCTATCTCCTGACCGCAATACAGTGGAGGAAAGCGGATTATATATCAACTCCCCGTTTGCACGAGTTATTCCTACAATTATTATGTTAAGTTCCTTTTTTATAGGAGATTCGGCAAGGGTATATCCCACAATAAAAAATCCTATTGTGCCTGCTAATATCGTAGCTGTAAGCAGTAAGAGTGCAACTGCAAGGTGGCGCATGGTCTGGTCTTTCATCTAATTTCTTCTACCTCTTCTGCAAAAATATAATCATCCCTTTTGAGGAAAGCAAAGCTAAACTCTGTAATTGTATCGTGAAGAGTGTGCTTATAATTCTAATAAATGCTAATCGGGAAGC
Organism: Spirochaetota bacterium; assembly: GCA_003645645.1. GTDB lineage: Bacteria > Spirochaetota > Spirochaetia > SPDA01 > B32-G16 > B32-G16. The sequence continues at coordinate 5,167 of QNBH01000148.1, forward strand.
TCCCTTGACCTAAAGCCTTATGATACCGAGACTACCATGTTGCATGAGGCCGGGGAGCTCCGTTGATAAAGGTTTCCGTTAAGAAAGCACAATCTTTGTGGAATTGCTAAATGGTTAAAAATTTAGTCAAAAAGCTTTTCTGCTTAAAGATTTTAGCTATTCTTAAAAAAAAATTAAAAGGAGGAAAGAAGATGAAAAAGAGTATGCTCCTTCTTTCAATTTTACTGCTGGTGGCTGGTTTGCCCCTTACCTTCGGTGGGGGAGAGCCTGAAACAGTGGTAGAAGAAAGTGCGGAGAAGCCTTCACAATTTGAAGGCGTAGTGGAGATAGACCGCTCGGGGTGGGAGATAGGTAAGCCCGGGGGACTATTTGTTCTTGCACAATTAAGCGATCCAAAAAGCTTCAACCCGGTGGTTGCAAAGGAGACCTCTACTACTGATGTAACCGATCTTGTGTGGGATAACATAATCGATCGCAATCAGCTAACTCTCGAGTGGGAACCCAGAATGGCAGAGAAGTGGGAGATTTCAGACGATGAGAAAACCGTTACAATTTACCTGCGGAAGAATCTCAGATGGTCCGACGATAAGCCCATAACTGCCGAAGATGTGATCTTTACAATGAATGATATCTTAATCGCAGGTGACGGTATTATTCAAAGTCGGCCATAGATTCGATCAAGGTAGCAGGAGAGTTTCCCAGATGGGAGCCGATAGATGACTACACGTACAGAATCATCTTTCCAACCGTTACTGCCCGCTGGCAGATGATAGCGGGAGTTGGTCCTCTCCCAAAGCATATATGGGAGCCGGTTATAAAGAAAGATGGACTCGAGGCTGTATACTCATTCTATGGAGTAGATACGGATGTAAAGAAAATCGTAGGCTCAGGTCCCTTTACCATTGCGGAGTACGTACCGAGCCAGAAGGTTGTATTGAAGAGAAACCCCTACTATTACAGGAAAGACGTAAAGGAATCACCGAGAAGAGAATGGGAGAAAGCAGTGGATGCCGCATGGGATGAGGCAAACCTGACAACCGATGAAGAGCAACGTAAGCGGGGTTTTGAGAAGTTTCAGAGAATCTGGATAGAAAAAGTGCCGTGGGTTTATTTCTACAATCGTGCTACCATCCACGCATACAAAACCCGTTTCGGAAATACAAAGCCTCAGCCTGTAAGTGATTACTCTTTCATGGGTACACTTCCTTACATGTTCGTAAAAGATTAAACATTTGGCCATGTATAAAGGGGGCAAGATAGGAGAACCAGTACAGGTGTTAAGGGAGAATCATTGAAGCCTAAGAACTCCTTCCTTACAAGAATATCATTTACAGGTGATATTGCACTGTTTATATCTCTCTTGCATGTTGTGCAGTGGCACTGGTTTCCGGTCATTGTGGCGTGCGAGACGATAATGTGGTTTGTCCGCCTTATATGGATAAACCCTTCCATGCTCAACTTTATTCTCAGGCATCTTTTTCACATGATTCCAATTGTTCTGGACGTGGTAGCCATAGGCTTTTTCCTTATTTATCTTGCCCCCGGTGATATTTTTACACAAATGGAGATGAATACCGATATAGAAAGAGAGTCCCTGGATCAGTTCAGGAAGAACTTCGGCCTGGATAAACCCTGGTACATTCAATTTTTCAGATATATATGGAATGCTCTTCACGGAGACTTCGGTTTTTCGCAAATATACAAGGCTCCCGTGTTTACCCTTGTGAGCCAGAGGGCTCTCAATAATGTTCTCCTGGCCGCAGCATCGATGTTATTTGCCTGGAGTTTTTCAGTACCTGCTGGAATCATAGCAGCTACTCATCAGTATAAATGGCACGATCAAATCATATCTGTTTTTGCCTTTTTTGGTCTTTCAATTCCAAACTTCTTCCTGGCATTTCTCATGATTTATCTCATATCCTCCACAGACAACTGGCTTCCTGTAGGAGGGATGTACAGTGTTAATATCAATGAGATGAGCTCTCTGGAGAAGCTCTGGGATCTAATAAAGCACATGATTGTTCCGTTTTTTGTTATAGGAACTTCGGTTACCGCAAGCCTTACGAGAATAATGAGAGCAAACATGCTGGAAATCTTAGGCCGGCAGTATATCATCACGGCAAGAGCAAAGGGTTCAAGAGAAAAAAGCGTTATCTATAAACATGCTTTGAGAAACGCCGTTAATCCCATGATTACAATTCTCGGTTTTCAGCTCGGTAATATTCTTGACGGGGCCGCCCTCGTCGAGGCTTTAACCGCCTGGCCTGGTCTCGGTAAACTGATTCTTGCAGCTCTCCTTTCACAGGATCTTTACCTGGTTGTTGGGAGTCTGGTCTACAGCGTGGTACTGCTTGTAATAGGAAACTTGATTGCAGATATTCTTCTGGCAGTAATAGATCCAAGGGTGAGGATAAGCTGAGAATAATGAAAATAAGAAGAGCGGTGGAGGGGCAAGTTCAAACAACAGAGATAGATAGTTCAAGGAAAATCGGCGAAAGCCTCTACAGGGTCTGATGGAGACGCTTTAAAAAACACAATCTAGGCAAAACAGGCGCCTTTATTCTTATCATTCTCTATTCAAGTGCTCTTCTGGCCGATTTACTGGCTCCTTTCGACATGAGCTGGATGGACAAGAATAAATCTTTCCATCCTCCTACCGGTATTCGTCTTACTTATATTGATGATGGCAAGCTTATTTTCAGACCTTACGTTTACGAAAAGATTCTCACAGACAAGGTTTTAAAGAAATACGGCATCGTTCCCGGATACACACTGCGAGCTATCTCAATGGAAAAAAGGCCCGGCGTTCCCCTGCTCCGGGTTGTAACCCGGAAGAAAGACCCGGCAGAAAGGAAAAACGAAATCCTGAGTGCTGCAGCAGCACATTATAATCTTTGCCAGGATACTCCAGCTGTAGTAATACTTGCCTTTGTGGGATGGGCTTCTCTGGCCAGAATTATACGTGGTCTTGTTCTTTCCATAAAGAATGAAGAATATGTTCTGAGTGCCAGAGCACTGGGGTTGTCCGATATAAAAATAATCGTAAAGCGTGTGCTTCCCAATACCCTTTCCTTTGTAATAATCCAGGCCACTTTGGCCATTCCAGGCTACATTCTTGGAGAATCGGCCTTAAGTCTCCCGGGCCTGGGGATTACCGAGCCTCAGTCAAGCTGGGGCCTGATGCTTTCTGTAGCCAGAAATCACCGTGTGATAAGGGATTTCCCCTGGACTCTCATACCCGGTTTTTGCATATTCATTGTCATAGTGGTGTGGAATTTTTTCGGAGTTTGTATTCAGAAGATAGGCCTGCGCCTCTCAGATCGTCTCCTCCGTCTTGAGGAGGATACTGAGAGCGAGGAACTTGAGGCCATGGCACAAATTATTTCAGAATATCTGGGAATCCCCCTTGAAAGGGAGACTATCTGATTGAGCGAGCGAGGGGAATCGAACCCCCGACTGAAGCTTGGGAAGCTTTCGTGATACCATTTCACCACGCTCGCTCGGATTCTTACTTTTTCTGAAATTTATCAGTGCTTCTCCAATGAGTCAAGAGGGAGTAGAACACATGCAGTTTACCCGTCTTATTCTAACTCTTCTTCCTCTGGTTCTACTGTATAACGAATAATTTCTCTGTTAAAAACTGAAAGTACCAGAGTGGTATTTTCTTCTACGATGTAGGGAATGGATATCAACCCCCCTGGATGTTTCATTGACAAAAGCTCCTCCCGCTCGCCCTGGAAAGATAGAGCATAGAGGTGCAAGTCTACCATTATGGGATAATCCGGAAGAGTTCTTCGTAGTATTCCGAATACTCTGTTTTCAGGCAGATTCTCAGGTTCTGTCATAACCAGTTGGATCAGCGAGTTGGGTGATACAATAGAATCCGGAGAGGGGGATTGAGAGACCACAAATCCCGGCCTCTCTCCCCTCTCTGCTTTGCGGCTCTGGAAAACAAAGGGCATGTTAATCGAAACAAGCCTGTTTAAGGCAGAACGAAAATCCATACCGACATAATTCTCTACTATAACGTTTTCTTCCTCCGAGCCTCTGCTAACTACGAGTTCCAGCTCAACGGGACCGCTTATTGGAGTTCCAGGTTCGGGTTTTTGTTCCAGAATTGTGCCGGGCGCCGCTTCGTCAAATACACGGACAACAGGTCGCTTTATTTGTATTAGTGGCCCATAAGTGGTAAACAGTGTTTGAAGATGTATTTCCAGATCGTTTAAATCCCAACCAATATAGTCTTCTACCCGGTCTATTACCGCACCTCTGCTAACACTCAAAACAACTCTATCGCCCACCTTGGTAAGTGTGCCTCCCCTGGGATCCTGTCCCATAACTATCCCCTTGTCCTGTGGATTAGCAGAAAATCTGAGTTGTATACGGGCATTTAAACCTCTCTCCTGAAGACTCAACAGTGCCTGTGCGAGCTCCTTTCCGGTTACATCCGGAACCATGATCTCCTCTCTTCCCTCAAAAACGAGAAAAAAGGCAACAACTCCTGAAACTATCATGGCAAAAATAATACCTGCGGCCAATAGTCCGATTATTTTGAAAACCCGTCTCTCGGGTATATCTTCTCTTTTAGGA
>QNBH01000149.1 GCA_003645645.1 Spirochaetota bacterium
AACTCATCACTTGCCTCCCTGAGTATGGCGTGTTCCGAAAGGTTCCGCTCTACCAAGCGGCTTAGAATCCCCGGAAGCCGTTGTCGGTGCGATAAGGGTAGGTGGTTCCACGTGGGCGGACCGAAGATCGAGATTTCTCCTGCTTGAGGCGGGGGGGAACGAGGTTTGATGTGTTTGCGAACATAGCGATACTTCTCCTTCTGTTTTCGAAATGTCAGAGCATCCGAGGCGCTCGGTGATTTTAGATAGTTTTAGCAGCGCTGTTACAGCGACTATCGGACGTTCTGAACGGGTACCTGATACTATTTGTTTTTCATGATTAGTATGCTTGGCAGATGGAAGAGTGTTTTAAGAAATACGAAGCAGCAATTGAATATGGAGGGGGCCTGCGTCAGGAGTAAACAAGGAGTAGCAATAACGTTATTCCTGCTGACCTGAGTAGACTCCCTTTTCCATAAGGAGATTACAAAGCTGGTTTCTATAAACTCTCAATCTGGACCGATAACGGTGCAGTCAATTGTCCGGCTTGCAGTCTTAGAAAATGCGGAGAACTTCGTTCAGATGATCAAGGGCCTATGTGGTAAAGAGTTCCTGGATCGCTGGATACTACAACTGAAAGCGGATGCCGTCCGGCATCGTAAGGTGAAATCTGAAGTTGGATACCTTGATCATGAAAAGATGGAGGAGAAGGATGAATTGGATAATGTGGCATAATGTCCAGCTCTGATTAAGTACATTTTTGTGAAATCCAAGTAAATAGTGCTTGTAAGAATCCGCTTCCACCTCTCAATCTTTTTTTATCAGGTAACCTGTTCTTCAATGAGGGCGTTAAGGAGGTTTGCTCTTACAAGCTTCCTGGCCAGAAGTTTTGAGAGGAATATACCGTAATGGGGATAATTTCTCACTACAGATATAAAAGATTTGCGGGAAATCTTAATTAGCTTACCATCACTCTCCGCACGAACCGTGGCACTCCTGCGATTATTGAGGAGAAATGACATCTCACCCATGAAGATATCTTCGGGACTCAATACCCCCACATGCCTGTTATTATGAAATACACTGAATTGTCCGCTGGAAATGTAGTATAGAAAATCACTCGACTCCCCCTGCTCAAATATAATATCTCCCCTTTTTGTAAGAAGTACTTCTTCTTCGGAAAACCCCACTGGAGTTTTTCTGGGCAGTTGCCGGTCGTGTTTTACAATAAAAGTCACCTTATTGCCCTTTGAATTGTAGTAAAGCTTACTCGCAAAATGTTTTGCCATCTTTATCCCCCTGCCATGCAGGGATAGGGGGCCTTCCCTCTCCAGATCTTCTTTCAATTTTTTAACGTCAAACCCTTCGCCTTCGTCTTTTATTACAAACTTCGTCCCATCCTCCATTATCTCCCATTCCAGGAGTACCCGTTTTCTGGCAATCTCCGGATCCTTACACTTCTCTTCGATCAGGTCCAGAATGCTCTTCCCCCTCTCCAGGTAGGCAGACTTCTCCTCAAATGTTATACCGCAGTTACCGTGTTCAACACCGTTTATAATTAATTCGGATAATCCGAGTTGAAGGCGCATCTTGGTATCCTGGTTTATGTAACCTCTCTGCGCCAGCATAGTAGCAGCAATACCTGCATATACCGAAACTGCCAGCACGTCGTTTTCTATAAGAAAGGAACCGGAGGATTTATCTACCAGTTTATCGGAGAGATCTTTTTGAAATATTATCTGCCTGTTTTGATCGATAATCTGAACGCATTTGAGGATATGAGAACGAACTCTCATATTGTCGATCATGGCCAGAACATTTGTATTCTTGTACTCTTTAAGCAGTTCATCCTCATCATGCTTCTCGCTGTCATAAAGACCGACCATTCCGAAATTGTGGAGCCACGAATCATTCTGAATATTCTCGAGTATTCTTCCTACAGGGAAGTTCTGGTCAGAAAAATTAATGATTACAATTTCGGGAAGATCAAAATTGAGAAACTCCATGGCGCTACTTTCATCTTCCAGAAATTGAAGTATAAAAGAATCTTTTACTTTTAAATCGAACTCTTCTTTTATGATGGAATTAAGCATCTGGTCGGTACTTAAGACTCCTATTAAACTCATATTTATTATTACACCTGATCAATCGGATTTGTTAAGACTCATTATTATTTTCGGTTACAAATGGTATAACTGAACCAAAATATTTACCGTATGGGTATTCGGTGAAGAAATAAACACTTGACCCTTTTTTTATGGCTAACTAATATTCATGCAAACTATCCGTGGGATTATCTTTTGAAAGCATATATACATTCGGTAGGTTCTTACGTTCCCGATAGAAGAATATCCAACCACGAACTCTCTTCCATGGTAGACACTTCAGATGAGTGGATATTTTCCCATACGGGAATCCGCAACCGGCATGTTTCCCCTGATGAGGTAGCAGCTTCCGATCTCGCCGTGAACGCTTCTCTTAAGGTGCTTAAATCTTCGGGTATAGACCCTTCGGATATTGATCTCGTGCTTGTTGCAACAACAACTCCCGATTTTATCGGTATTCCTTCAACCGCATGTATAGTTCAGCATAGAGTAATGGCAAAAAATGCAGGTGCAATGGATATTTCTGCTGCTTGTACCGGGTTCATCTATGGCCTCGAGACGGCCAGAATGTTTATTCATTCCGGTACTGCATCTTATATCCTGGTAATAGGAAGCGAAGTTTTCAGTAAAATTGTAAACTGGAAAGACAGAAATACCTGTGTCCTGTTTGGAGACGGAGCAGGTGCGGCTATTGTTGCAGCTAACAGGGGTAATACCGAAAGCGAAATAATCGACTCGGTGTTAAAAAGCGAAGGGCACGGTGCCAATTACCTTATAAGACCGGTGGGAGGAACGAAGAATCCCTTTATCCCCGGAAAGTCAAAGGTAGAAGACATGTATATAAAAATGGAGGGAAGAAAGGTATATAATTTTGCAATCAGGGCAATCTGTCAAACAATCGATTGTCTGCTTAGGAGAAATAAACTCAACCTCGAGGATGTTAAATACATCGTTCCACATCAGGCAAATGTACGGATCATAAAGGCCGCCGCCAAGAGACTAAATATTGATGTAGAAAAGTTTTATATGAATATCGAAGAATACGCCAACACTTCCGCAGCTTCCATCCCTATAGCCATGGAACAAATGGAGAGAGAGGGTCTGCTCCGAAGAGGCGATACTATTTTAACTGTTGGGTTTGGAGGCGGCCTTACATACGGCGGCAATCTCATCAAATGGTAGGATGAAGAAAGGGGAAGACAGAAGTCAAAATGGTATCTGCTCCTGAGCGTTTTAAAAGAGTTTCCGGCATGAAAACCGAAGAGCTCTTAAGGGAGTTTACTGGTAGAAAGGCAGCCGGAGTTTTCAGCGCCTACGTGCCTTTCGAAATTTATCATTCTGCAGGCTACCACCCTGTCTATCTCTTTACATGGGGATGTGATAGCGGTTTAGCAGCCGAATATCTGCCCGGATTTTGCTGTTTTCCCGGCAGAAATCTGGTAGAGCATGCATTGGCCGGAGAACTCTCACGATTGAGCTGTATTGTCTTCTCTGCCACTTGCGATACGGTTCAGTCAATTTACGATATATTAAAGGTTATACTACCCGATATACCGGTACATTATTTAAAAATCCCTGCACTGTTATCAAGAGAAATTGCAATGGAGTACCTTGAAGCCGAGATTGATCAACTTATCCGGAAATCAGGCAATATAGAAAAAATTAGCCTCCGCCGGTCCATCTCCCTGTACAATGAAAAACGCAGACTTACGGCAAGGCTTAACCGGATCGCCTGGGAAATTACCCCCACCGACTATTATGCCATAATTAAGGCGGGGATGATTTTACCGGTGGAGGAGTACAATCTCACCCTTTCATCATTTCTGAGAGAAATAGAAGAGCTTAATAAAAAAGTAAGCCCGTCCAGTTCTATAAGGCTCGTAATTGCAGGTTCTCATTTCGGAGAGGAGAACATTTTTCGAATAATTGAGGAATCCGGTATGTTGGTCGTTGGGGAGTTTCTCGACGGTCTTACCTTATTCCGCCGGGGGGAGGTGGATGAAGAGAACGAACCACTATCCGCGTTGGCAAGGTTTATTTTTAATCAGGTTGCAACTGCCACAAAAGTCAATTTTTGTAATCGAAGAGAGGATTATCTTGTAGATCTGGTAAGAGAGGGAGAGGCCGACGGAGTGATTCTGCTTCGGAGGAAATTTTGCGACCCCTATGGATTTGATGCAGTACTTCTCACCACGAGACTGGAAGAAGAGGGAGTCCCTTACTTGATTATCGAAGTCGATGAGCCGGGGTATTCCGGACAGATTAAAACAAGGGTAGAAGCCTTCCTGGAGATGCTTGAGATCGGGCGTTAAATTAGCAGTAAGGTAATGAAAAATTATCCACGATTAAGGTGTTTAAAAAGTCTTTCTAAAATGATGGATGATTACTATGCCTTGCGGAGCGGGGAAAACACGGAAAGGCCTGTTGCTTATGTAACAAGCGGGGCACCGGTAGAGATACTGGAAGCTCTAGGGATTACCACGATTTATCCCGAAAATTACGGAGCACTTTGTGGTGCAAGAAGGGCATCCACGCCGCTCTGTGAGATTGCAGAATCAAAAGGATACCCGGATGATCTTTGTTCATATGCAAAAGGCCATCTTGCAGCATCCATGAAACCGGAGAAGGCACCCCTGGGAGGGTTACCCCCTCCCGATTTTCTACTCTGCTGTAACAATATATGCCAGACAGTTGTAAAATGGTACCAGGCACTTTCCGATTACTATGGCTGCCCCCTCTTTATTGTCGATGTTCCATTTTTAAATCCAAAGGAGAAGCCGGAACCGGTTTATCTCTATTTAAAAAGCCAATTTGAGGAACTTGTTCCGGAAATTGAAAGAATAGCGCAGACCAGACTTAACCGTGAGTATTTAAGTGAGGTGATCTATCTCTCCGGTCAGGCTCTTTCGTTGTGGACTGAGATACGCAGTATGGGACGATTTAAGCCTTCACCTGTCAATGTACCCGATCTTTTTATGGCCATGGCTCCGATAGTGGTGATGAGGGGGAAAAATCAGGCCGTATCTTTCTATTCAGAGATGCTGGATGAGCTGAAGAGAAGAGTTACAAACGGGACAGCGGCGGTTCCGGGCGAAAGATTCCGCCTATTATGGGACAATATCGCAATATGGCCCCAGCTTCTGCCACTTTACAGGCTGTTTGCGGAAAGGGATGGATGCTTTGTAGTGGATACTTACACTAACTCCTGGTCAATGAACTTCGGATCGGAAGATGACCCCTTTGAGGGGATGGCAAAAGTATACTCAAAGGCATTTATAAATCTCGACTTCCAGACCCGTCTGGAAATTATTAAATGTCTTGCCCGCGATTACGAAGTTACAGGAGTTGTGATGCATGCAAACAGAAGCTGTAAGCCGTTCTCGTTGTGTCAGCCTCTTCTGCACCGACTCTTAAATAAAGACCTGGGGTTGCCTTGCCTGATTCTTGAAGCGGATATGAGTGATACGAGAGCTTTCAATGTTAATGCCACAAAGGAGAGATTATCGGCTTTTATGGAGATTGTGGAGATAATTAGTGAGTCATAAAACTGTAATTGTATTTCGATTGTATATCGAGGGCTTCCATAAAAAAAACACGACTCGGGTATATCTTACACAGAGGAAAAAGCACTGAACTTGAGAATAGTCTCGCATCTTCCGTTGTGACCTAAGAAATTAGCTTTGTAGTAATTATGTTGAGAGTTTTTTGAACTACCTTAAAAACTGATAGCCGATCGTTTCTTCTTTATTGCATCATGAACAATCTGCTCAGCGGTTAACTGTTTTTCTGGGACTGATTCATCGAAGAGATAGATAAATATGTTGGTATATATTAAATCATCGCTCATTCATTTCCGCCCTGCTGAATTTTCGCCCCCCTGTCCGTGCATAGCTTCTGATTTTGTGAACCACTTCGATAGCTTTCTGTGCGTGTTGTTCTCCTCACGTATATTCCTCCATCTCGACTATACACACAGCATAAGAAAAAAAACTTGACAGCTACAGGGCGTAAACCTATACTTATTGTATGTAATGAGGCTTCGCTTGATGGAATATCTTCAGCCTCGTGTGCTGGATATCGATATTGCAGGAGTAGAAATCCTTGTCAGTGAGAAATAGTACGAAGCCGTAATTTTATGCAGACCCGCATAACAACCATAAGCAGATTATACTCACGCAGAAAGGTGATAGAGATTACTAAGGTAGACAAGAGAGGTTATTTTACATGAGCAGGTTTTGTACAGTTGTGAATTTCATGGATGGCAGGGTTCAATTGGCTGTTATCAAATATCTGCAGAGGCGTTTTGATGTTGATTATGTTGACACTATCACCGAACCGGGTCCGAATCTCATTCTGGCGCATCGGAATTATGGCATGGGTAGCCCCTTAAGCTTATGCAGGCTCAGCTTAAGAATCCGTAGTTGCTCGTTGTAGTAGTACTTGATGTACCAGGCGTGCTTCTTTAGCGTACCTACCTCTTGGCAGGCCGGGCAGGCATGAGTGCCGAATAATATAACAAATTGGCTACAAACTTTCTTAAAGTCTTAAGCCTTTCCGCTTAATATAAAGTATAATGAAGGCAGTTCTTTGAGGGCGGGACAAATTGCTATTTTCTATGGCTTTGTTTGTCCCGCTTCCTCTTCCTCCCTTTCTTAAAAGTTTAAGAAAAAAATATGGGACATTTTAACAATTTTTTCAAATTATAAGCGGGAGTCTTCAATTACTTGATTATTGAAATTCCCAGTTGATTTCCAATTATTTACTTGCAACCTTGATATTATTTTTTATCTTAATATAAAGACGAAAATCTAAGGAATAATATGGAAAAAGATCGGATATATGTTGACACTTCAGTATTCGGTGGTGTTTTCGATGATGAGTTTGACGATGTGAGCAAAGAGTTTTTCCAACAAATTAAAGATAATCAATTCTCATTAGTAACATCTGCTCTTGTTCAAGAAGAGATATTAGAAGCACCTCAAAAATTAATAGGTTTTTCTCTGGAAGAGGAATTGGGATTTTGGGAAAAGCGCTCTGTTGAATTAAAGAATAGAAAAGAGAAAATAAAAGAAGATAAAGCACACGAGGTTAAAGTTTAAATTCTGTTCATAAAAAGGGCATAACCTGAAGAACCCCGTCGACCTTTACGGTCGATTCAATCCAATGTGGGGGAAGGCCTGAGCGGAAAAGAGTTTTTTATATGTTAATGGGAAATGCGCGCTTTTTTCTTATAGGAAAAAATACGAACATGGTGATGTTTTTATTAATCGTGTTAAAGGATCGATACGTTTGCTGCAATACCCCAAGCTTTCCTTCTCTTATCAGAACGAAACCACTCATACCAAAAGGGATGTAAAAAAATGTATAGAAAAACTACACTAAATAAGGAAATATATACAGAAAGGACAAGGGAAATGGCGACCGTATTGGCATGTTGCAATCCATCATCCGTCGGTCAGGGCTGCCTCGGAGAGAGTTTGAATTATGAACTTTTGGCGCCGAACACCCGCATGGAGCGCCCAATACCTTTCACCGGCGCTTGATGCGTCAGTACTATGCTGCGCCGGGAATAAACTGAATAATTTGATAAAATAACAATGGAGTTTATTAAATCGTTGACGCCCACCTAATCTCCCCTTGCCGATTCACATATTCGGGCCACGGCTAGCGTGGCAGTGGGTAACCTTTGGTGATGGTGAAGGGAGTCATCATGAAGGTATATGCTGAAAAGCTTATCCTTCGCGGGTTAGAGACTGCTAAATGAGGTTTGGAATAGGAACAGTGAGTCGGGTATGGCACAACAAGGCTGTTAAGGGGTAGATTGGCTATCTTACCCTGTTAACATTATCAATAATTTCTCTGGTAACTTCGGTAAGTTTATCACCTGATAAAGAGGAAACAACTATCTCGGTCTTAAATATTTCGCTGCCGGTATAGTTATCTGTAAGTTTACAGTTAAGCTTCCCTTTATCAAAGGAAAGGGAAAGCTTGTAGCAAAAGAATCAGGAAGCGAAGAGATTCATGAATGTTCTCTCTTTCCCATACCGGATCGAAGCGTTCGAGCGATTCATAAAGCAGATTGATATCTCCTTTTATTCTTCTTTCTTCCAGCATATAGACAGCCTTTGCGCCCGGAGAAGGCGAAGCTCAATCTCTTATAGGCCTTGTTAAGATATTTTATTGCCACATCCGGATAGTTACGGCTGCCCTTAAAGAACTGCCAGTATGCATCCAGAAAATTATCCTCTTCGAGGTAAGAATATCCCACTTTCAGTGCATGATCGTAGTACCGTTGTCCATAATACCATTCCTCCTTAACTTCTCTGATATATGCATGAGCTTTATCCAGCATGCCAAACTTACGATAGAGCTTGGCCAGGTTAACCTTGGACGGTTGTATGGTATCGAGTATCATTGCCCTCAAGTATTCTGAATGAGCCCGGATATAATCCATCCTGGAGAGATAAAGCTCCCCCCTTTCAATATGACCCCGGAGCTCTTTCCGACGTTTCCACCGAAGCATTTGCATATTCTAAAGATAATTCTGCCGGGCTTCGTTAAGGATTTCTATGGCATATTCGTATCTCAGGTTGTCAATCGGCCTTTAAGCCTCTTCCAGATAGTTAGTAACTATCTCGGAGGTGGTATAATCATCATCCCCCAGGGATATAAAAGTGATAACAAGAAAAAAGGTTATGATTATATAGCTTTTGAGTGCAGACCATTTGCATTTATTCATCGGAAAAACCTCAAAGGATTTAATACTGACAGGACTACCTTCCACCATGAAACCTTTCTTTCAAGAGATAACCTGTATGTGTTTACAGATGAGATAGCTTTTTAAAGTCAGAAGTGTTGTAATCGGGAGAGAATACGGCCTTGAGATAGTATGCGGCAAAAGATTCCAGATGAATTCCCTCTTCTCTGTCCAATCGGCGTGCGTATTCCATGGTCGATTCCGCTGTATTTTTCTCCCAACCCAGGGCAGTCAACAGCTTAAACTCACCCTTGAAAAGAAGTTTAACTTTTCTTCTACGATCTTTTACCATGACGAATAAGATAAATGGAGAAAGATATACGGTTGCTGTAATCGAGATGTAGAGTACGACGATAACTATATACCAGTATCTGATGAGCACCCATAAACCACTCACCAGGCGTGATGCCCATTCCGGCTTCTCCTGCTCTTTTTCAATCTGCGGTGTGATATCCGGTTTGAGTCTGTCCTGATTTGAGAGTATCTCTTCGATTAGAGAGGTAAATCTTGCAAAGTCAACTTCTCTGAATGTGTAATCTTCTCCGGGTGCAATAACCTCAGAGGTTGTGTCAGGCTCTATCCATCCGTATTCATTAAAAAAGATTTCCACCCATGCATGAGCCATATCCGCCCTTACCGGGTAAAAATTCAGTGTCTCCGTAAAGGGGTCTATGTAGAATCCAACGGCTACTCTTGCAGGAATCCCAAGACTGCGGCATAACAGTGCCATGGCAAAGGCAAAAAAGGAGCAGTATCCCTTTCTGCTTTTAAAGAGAAAGAAGTAGAACTGCATTTATCCCCGTTTCCCAGGGTATAAACTTCCTGTATCTTCCCGAAAGAAATTTGAAAAGCCAGGTG
>QNBH01000150.1 GCA_003645645.1 Spirochaetota bacterium
CCTATACAAAGGTTAAGAGCGCCTCGCTTTTGCGTATAAACTGTTTTTATAAGCATGTAGGGAGCACCGAGTACGAATTCTACCAAATTGTCCCCGATATACGTGTTCTCCAGTCCACTGCAGAAGTAAAATCGGTAGAGGATGCAATTATTACCGTAGAAAAAAAATCAAGAAGAAGATAGGTTTTTTAAAGGACGGGCATCTGATTTGTTATAAAATAGCAGTGTCCGGCATACTATTCAATGCGAAATTTTAAAAGAGAGGAAGAGATGAAAAAAAATATTTTGATAATAACAGGAATTATCCTTCTAATTATCCTGCCGGCAGCCCTGGTTACAGCCCAGAGCACCTCCACCGGAAGGGCGGGCAGAAGGAGAGCAAGCACTTTTACCCTGACCATTACCTCCAATGTAAAAGGAGCTTCTGTTTACATAAACGGAGCCCCCCGGAAGGGAAGTCCTCCAATGAGCGTAAGCGGGCTTAACCCCGGTGATTATACAATAACCGTAAGAGCACCCGGGTACGAGGATTTTAACATCACCGTTACCATAAACTCAGACCAGACAGTCCATGCAAACCTCAAGCCCTCTACCTATCAGCTCACCGTTACCGCCAATGTCAAGGGTGCAAGTGTTTACATAAACGATTCTCTAAAGGGGAGTATCCCCTTTCACGGAGACTTCCCTCCCGGCAACTATAAAGTAACCGTAACGGCAAACGGATACGACAGTCTTACAGGAGAAGTTTCGTTAAATAAAAACGAAACCATCCATGCAAACTTAAAGCGTACCACATTTAAGCTTACAATTACCTCCAACATCAACGGGGCAAATGTGTTTATAGACGGCGCATTTAAGGGTAATATACCCCATCATGAGACACTTCAACCCGGAACCTACACGGTAAAGGTCTCTGCTAACGGCTACTTCGACTATGTAAGCCAGGTTACGGTATCGAAAAACACAAACATTCACGCCCAGCTTCAGCCATCCACCGCCACAATAGTAGCTCTTCTTCCCAATCCGGAGATACTCTTCTTTGTGGACGAAAGGCAGGTTAAAAACCCCGTACAGGTGGAAGCAGGCACCCATACCATACGCTTTGTCTCTGGAGGCTTTTCCGTGGAAGGCGAATACCAGTTCGAAGCAGGAAGAACCTACCAGGTAGAACCTGTTTTAACCATAAAGATAGAGTAACCCTCTCCTCCTTGTTTTTACCTCCCAACAGGTTCGCCCGCCCTCCTGCCGTTAAAGGCAGAGGGCGGGTCTTTTTACTACGAAAGAAAGCCTTAGGCTTTGCCGGTGGCGGCTTGGGGCTATACCTGTTTTCTTCTGCTTTCCAGATAGTCTTTTACTCTTTCCATGGGAAAATCATACCTTTAAGGGTTCTTGTACCCACTCGCTCCTTATCCTCTATAAGCAGTACCTCCCAGGGGATATTTTTTCTCTTTGCACCGGGATTTTTCTCCAGGTAATCGTACTTATAAAGCCTGAGTTTTAGAGCCACCTGGTGAAGAAGTAATATGCTCCCCATCCCCGGAAGAAGGAATGCGGTAAATATAGAGAGGAGAAAAGTAACTATCGAGAAAATACCAAGAAATACCGAAAAACCGGTATTATCAAAGAATATGATGAAACACTTTTTTAATATCTTTCTTATCTCGCTGTCCAACCTGGCTCTAACCGGAAAGTAGTACTGGCCTACCAGCCACCAGAAAATATTGATCCAGAAAAGAACGGAAATTGCGAAAAGCCCCGGCACCCCTCCCATTGTAAAGTAAAAGGGCATTACCACAGTAAGAATAAAAAACTGTACTATCGTTATTACACTTAATACAACAGCCTGTTTCCAAATCTCTTTGACATAACCTGGAAACTCATTAAAACCTGGAGATTTGTAATCGGCTATATCCCTGCAAAGGAGAGACGAAGCTCCTGCATAGATGTTTAATCCCACAATCCCAATTACCAGCCCAATGTAAGATAAAAGAGTGCTGAAACGAAAAATGTAGGGAAGATAGACCAGCACCCCCATAAGAAATATAAAACCAAGGTTAATGAGAATGAGACGAAAAAGATTATCCCACAAATCGAAAAACCATTTCTTAATTAAAAAACCGATCATTCTGCTTTAAACTATACCAGTTTATCGGTACGATGACAATATGAACGGAAACACGGCTAAAACTTCTACCATGCCCTTATCTCTCCTTATAAAACCAGCATCTGCAGACTGCAACCTGCACTGTTCCTACTGCTTTTATCTTGAGAAGGCGGCACTCTACCCTCACACTGCAAAACACCGAATGGGTAAAAGTGTTCTCGAACCAATAGTAGAAAAATATCTTAAAACTCAACAGCCTGCCTATTCCTTTGGCTGGCAGGGAGGAGAGCCTCTTCTTATGGGAGTTGATTTTTTCAGGCAAGTTACAGAACTGCAGGAGAAATACGCCCGAAAGGGAGCGAGAATAACCAACGCAGTACAGACCAACGGGTTGCTCCTGAGCTCCGATTTTGCAAAACATTTTGCTTCCTGCCACTTTCTCGTAGGAATAAGCATTGACGGGCCGGAAGATGTACACAATATTTTTCGAACCTCGAAAGGTGGAAAAGGCTCCCACAAACAGGTGCTCGAAGGGCTGGAAGTTCTTAAGACTTACAGGGTGGAGCATAATGCGCTTGTACTTGTAAGTAAAGCCAATGTTAAGATGGGCTCAAAAATATACAGCTATCTTAAGGATGATCTGGGCATTAACTATCACCAGTACATACCCTGTGTTGAGTTCGACGGTGAAGGCAAGCCCCTGCCCTATACAATTACCCCGGAAGAGTGGGGAATGTTCCTCCTGGAGATATTCGATCGGTGGATGAGCGGTGATGTGGGGCGTATATCTGTAAGACTGTTCGATGCGATTTTGCAGTTACTTGTAACCGGAAGACATGTCCTCTGTACCCAATCGCCAAATTGTAACCTGTACATGGTAGTAGAATACAGCGGTGATGTTTACCCCTGCGATTTTTTCGTGGAAAAGGAGCAAAGACTCGGTAATATTAGAAAAAACTCATGGAATGAGCTTATATCAAAAAAAAGCTATGTTGACTTCGGAAAGCTAAAATCGGAATATAACGGGGAATGCGTAAGATGCGGTTATCTCCCCTTCTGCCACGGAGACTGCCTCAAAAACAGGCCTAAAATAGATGATTATCCACAGAGTCTTAGCTGGTTATGTAACGGATGGAAGCTTTTTTACAGTAGAACCATTCCGGTTTTTAAGAGGATCGCCTACTATATAGTTCAAACCAGAAAGTATCCACCATCAAGATTGCATACCTGAAAGAGTGTTCATGAACCGCACTTAAGAAAGTATTCTCTTTCAAGAAACAGCATACTTCCTGTTTCCAGAACAAATTTCAACTGCAACATGGGCAGCGGAGTATGCATCAGGAGCATATACATCCGCGCCTATACTCTCGCAGAAAGTATCCGTAACGGGGGCTCCGCCTATCATTATTGTAACTCTATCCCTTATTCCTGCCTCCCCTGCGGCTTTTACAAGATTTTCCATCTCTATCATGGTGGTGGTAAGAAGGGCGGAACAGGCAATTATGAGGGGGGCATTCTGCTCTTCTGCAACGCTTATAAACTTTTCCGGTGCTACATCAATTCCCAGATCGATGACTATTAAGCCTTTCCCTTCCATCATTATCTTTACCAGGTTCTTACCGATGTCGTGGAGATCCCCCTTTACAGTACCGATAACCACCGTACCGTGGGTCTCTTTTTTACCTGCTGTAAGGTAGGGCTCAAGAGTTTCTATCCCCGATTTCATCGCTCTGGTAGCGATCAGTACTTCCGGAACGTATACCTCATCTCTCTTAAACTTATCCCCAACAACATCCATCCCCCTTATTAACCCTTCGTTTAAAATCTCTTCCGCAGGAAAACCCTGTTTGAGTGCCTTCTGACAGAGCTCCCTCACCTCTTTTGACTTACCTTTCTGCAGTAACTCAGAGATATCCGATAGCAAGCTCAATCTCTGACCTCCGGGTCAATGATTTTATCCTGTGATTTCCTCTTTTAGTCTCCCCAGAGACTCTCGATACTTTCCGGGACTTAAGCCGGTAATTTTTTTAAAAACCTTTGTAAAATAACTCTGATCCTCAAACCCCGAGCGCATTGCCACCTCCACTAAAGATAATTCCGGATCCAGGAGTAACTTTTTGCTCATATTCACCCTTACCCGGTTTAGATAGGTGTTGAAGTTACACCTCATCTCATCTTTGAAAACTTTGCTGAAGTAAGACGGGCTTATATGGGCGTTTTCCGCCACATCGGAGAGAGATATTTTTTTCATATAATTCTTCTTTATATAATCAAGGGCTTTGTGCAGAACATCGACATGCTTTACATCGGTTAAGTCAAATACACAGTCGGTGAACCTCATCATGATCCGTGAAAGCCACGAAGCCAGCTCCTCAACATTTGTAAAGTTGTGAATTTGCTTTAAGTACTTGAAATTAAGACCGAATATCTCATCGATTGACGCACCCCCCTCGAGTGCGGCACGGGAAAGCAGTACCAGCAGCTCAAGTACCCTGGCTTTGACTATCTCGAAGTTTCTACCCGTTGCAAAAAATACATGTCCGAGTATCTCATTTAAAACCCTCTTTGCCCCGTTTTTATCACCAGCAGCTATCAGGGAGAGTAATTCTCGCTCCTTTTCTATGGGGTATGAGTCCTTAACCTCTCCGTCACCACTACCCATGGATTTCAGCAGGTGAATATACTCCGATATCTCGGATTGGAGATCCATATACTCCATCTCTTCCCTGTATTCGGCGGGAGTTTTATCTGAGAGGTAACAGCTTACTACAAACAGAAGCTCTGAAAGGCTGGTTACACGCTGAGGCTCCACAATCTGCACCTCTCCTACCGCCTCTCTTAGCTCATCTATGCCGCGCCCTCTTATATTGTACTTTTTTACAGTTTCTTCCATGAGAATCTCTTCCCTGTCGGATATGGATACCGGGCCCGCCAGAATTGCTCCCTGCATGATCCCATTGATAATTATAGGAGACGCCCAGTGCACAAGACCTACCGGACAGTAAAAAATATACTTACCCCCAAAACGTTCCGCCTGGTAACTCCCGTAGAGATGCATGTGTTCGCAATTGACTCTGCCGTCCAGGAGGTTCTGAATTTTCTTGCAAAAGATACATCCCCTCTCTCTGGTGTGAAAGAGAGTTTTTCCGGTACTGTCTATGAGAAAGCTGTCTATCTGTACGGAGCGGCTGTAATCCTGAACACATTTAACAGCACTTTCTATATCGAAACCTATCTCTGTGCCTATCGAACTGGTTATCATTTCTTTATCTTCTTTCCGGGAACCTTAAGTAGCAGAAACTACTTATATATCTTAAGCATTAAGATAAGGTAACTTAAAAGTGCTTTTATCACAAGAGGTGGATTAGCGGTGAAGGGACTCGAACCCCTGCCCCAACGGATATGAGCCGTTTGCTCTACCAACTGAGCTACACCGCCTCATCTTCACAAAAGAAATATAACAATCTGTATGCTTCCTGTCAATAACTGTACCGACAGGAAGTTTTCTCCCGCTACATCTCCTATTGAAATTACTTACTACATAACGTAATATTCCATAAAAAACTTTAAGAGGTTGTGCAGAGTTGATACATCACTGCTCATTACAGGTAAGAAGTTACGAAGTGGATGGATACAATCATGTAAATAATGCCGTTTACCTGAACTATCTGGAATACGCAAGAATGGAGTTCTTAAAGGCCATAGGTTTTGATTACAGGCTGATGCGTGAAAGAGGCTATTCTCTTCTGGTCGCCAGGGTATATATAGAATACAAACATCCTGCCGAACCGGATGATTATCTCACAATAATTACCACACCGATAAAGAAGCAGAAGACCAGCGGGGTATTCAAACAGACAATCTGGAAGGGGGAAAAAATGATATGCAGTGCGGAAGTGACATGGGTGTGCGTTGATTCCCATGGTAGACCCGTAAGGATTCCTCATGAACTCGATAGCCCTGAACTCAATCCCAAAAAAGAAGATATTGATGGCTCGATACATTGAGTTTAAAAAAAAGTATTGCCGAAGATTAAAGCTTAATATTGATCCGGAGGCTAAGTTCAGTGAGATATTAAAGATACTGACCCAGCTCAACTTCCCCGGTTCTCCTGTAAAGAGCGAACATATAACCTATGCAGTACTTGAATTGATAAACAATTCCATGAGGGCACATAGGGATAAGAACATAAGAGAGAAGATAAATGCCGATTTTGAGGTAAAAAACAGTGTACTTCATATTCGGCTAAGGGATTGGGGAGGTGGGTTTAATCCCGAAAACCTTCCCTACGACCTTTACACAAATCCGGAAAAAATCGATTTAAACACCAAAAAGTTTCAGGAATACAGAAAAAAACACGGCTACACGCGATTTGGGATGGGGCTATATGTGGTAAAGAAGACCTTTAGCTCTTTTCGCCTTTATTTTATAGATAAAGAGGGGAACACTGTTCCATGGGATCCTGATAAAACCGCAGGCACCTGCATAGAATTAGAAATGGATATGGAGAAAAATGGAGAATAGCAGAAGAACCGATTTTAGAAAAAAGTGTTATGCAAAACTTCTTTTTAAAGATGATAGTATTCCCGGATATCTGCGTGATATAAGCAAGCAAGGATGCAGGGTGGAAATTCTGGAATCTCCGCCCTGGCAGCCGGGAGAGAGAAAAAAATTCGTAATTCTTCCGGAGAAAGAGATTGATATCTCGCCTGTGCACGGAACACTTGAGATAAGATGGATAAAAAAGGAAGATTTTTACTGGACTCTCGGCTCAAAGATATTGAGCTTAAAGGATAGGGAGTCTCTTAACAACTACAGGGCTTTGTTGAGCTATTACCAGAACTTGCGTACAGATTCCTCCTCTAAGTGATCTCCATCGGCGGAGGGGGTGCTCCTCCCTCCCATAACTTCTCATCTTCATCTGTAAAGGCTCTCCCGTAGATAAACTCGAATAGAAAGGTAAAATCATCGGGGTTGATATCGAGAAACAACACTCCGTAGTATCCCATATCTACCTCTTTGAACTTCCTTACAACCCTTGCTTTGATCGGTATTTCTCTGATACCAAGGTTTAGTGTCAAATCCAGATCTGTATATAAACCAATGGATTCGGCCAACTCCTCCGAGGAATGGGCAAAAAGAAGACCGGAGGCGCTGATATCGATTATCCTGGCGTTGTATTCTACAATCTGGGGTTGCTCGCCCTTGAAGTATCCGTGTAGATGCAGAGAATAGGCCAGCACCTGTGCGAACTGTTTTACCCATAAAAGCTCCTCCTCATCGAAAGATTCCGCTCGCCCGAAAGTTCTTGCAAGATAGACAATGCCCACCGCATATTCGTGATAAAGCACCGGGCAGTATATCTCGGAGAAAATTGCCCGTCTCTTCTTGCTCTCAATGATCCTGGAAATTTCCTCTTCCGTTTTATCTTCGGGTATACCCCTCTCTGCAAGTTCCTTTTCAAGATGCTCCCTGGTAATAATTCTTATATCCGGTATTACATCATCTTCCGGAAAACTTCCCTCGGTAGAGGGGATGTAGAGTATTTTCCCGGTCTTTGCCGTAATTTCTTCCTCCATTGTGGAGGGTTTTGTGTCACGGAAAATCGTAATTTTCTCTTCTGTTGCCATCTCTCTGGCCTTAGTCTTGAACTCCCTTAAGAGTGCAGCAATACTCGATGTTTGAAACTCCTCAGAGAATTGAGGGACTTCTGCCGGATTGTACTCTTCCGATCTGGGAAAGTTT
The DNA here is from genome assembly GCA_003645645.1 of Spirochaetota bacterium. Lineage (GTDB taxonomy): Bacteria > Spirochaetota > Spirochaetia > SPDA01 > B32-G16 > B32-G16. The sequence continues at coordinate 7,849 of QNBH01000150.1, forward strand.
AGAACAACCCGTGTTCCTTTAAGAGTAAAGACAACGCTCGCATCTGAAGGCGCGGGTACACGTTCGTATTTTCTTTCCAGATTCTTGTATATTCCCGATGGAGTGGCCAGCAGAAGCTCCTCTTCACCGACAGCGGATACTTTTGTTTCAAAGGTCATTACATGCCCGAAGTAGGAGAAAAAAACCCGTACTGGATCGTTAATTTCAAAAATAGAATGGTCGCCTTCTGTAATTTTTACGGAAAGTGTTTGGGGGTCGTATTCGTTAATAAGCCCCTTTACTTCTCTCTTTTTACTGTGCAGCTTAATGGGAATTTGTTTCTCACAGACAGAGGTAAGTATAAACTCTTTTTCTATTCTCCCAACACCTCTCCCCATAGCACCTCCGATCAGAGATCGAGTTGATCTGAAATTTTTTTCATGGCATTGAGTGCGGTTTCCATAAAAGAGTTAATATCCATGCCTATTTTCTCACATTCCAGAATTCTTTCCCGTGATACGTTTCTGGCAAAATCCTTTTTTTTCATTCTCTTTATGGGTGATGATGGCTTTACAGAAGCCAACTTTTTATCTGGCATTACCAGTGCAGTCGCCACTATCAGGCCGGTTACAGTTTCGGAACAAGTAAGGGCGAAATCAAGTTTGGTTTTTCTCTCCAATCCAAGACCTTCGGCATTGTGAGCCTTGATGGCCCTTGTGTATTCTTCAGGGAAATCTTTATTCGAAAGAATTTCCTCACTCTTTTTACCGTGTTCTGCAGGATCCTGGGTGAGATCGTAATCCAGGTCGTGCAAAAGTCCCACTACCCACCAGTGATCCCTATCTTCGCCTAGTTTCTCTGCCATGGACTCCATTACCGCTGCAGTAGCCAGGCTGTGCTTTTTTAGGGTATCCGTGGAAACCCATTTATCCAGAAGTTCGGTAGCCTCTTTTCTGGTCAACATTTGACATTCCCTCCGTTAGTAAATTTTTGTATCAAGCCATCTGTAAACTTCGGGCTCGAAATCCTCCTCCTGCCTGTATTCTTTATCAAGCAGGGCAAGATTTAGCGTAACATCACTAATATACCATTTCTTACCATCTTTTTCAAAATACACCTCTCCGCTGGATCGCCCCACCTCTCCAAAGAGACGCACATTTATCCTTATAATACTATCGGCAGTATTTATCTCTCCAATTCTGTATGACTTTGGTATTTGCCCTCTTTCAAGATAATATTTAAGTGATCTGGCTATGGCACCCCTCCATTCCGGGCTTATACTTTCTTCATGAACTTCTCCGGAAAGAAGTGATTCCAGAAAAGATTCAAGAACCTTGAGTATCGCTCTTTCTTCCGCAGAAGCGGTAAATCTATCCTGAAGAGGGCCGATCTTAAAATCTTCCGGGAAGATTTTCTTCCCTCCTCCGAATTCCAGAAGTCTCTCCTTTTCCGTAAGAATTATATCCGGTGTTTTCTCCTCTTCCTCCTTGCTCTCTTTAGTTAGCCCGATAGCCAGTGTTCTCTCCGGTCTTAATCCGCTCTGTTCATCGGAGGAGCCGGGCTTCTCAGCCTGACTCTCTTCTTTACTAACAGCAGATTTTTCTTTATCTTTTTCTTTCCTACTCTCACAGGCAAAAAACAGAAAAATAAATATGAAACCTATCACTAACAGAAGATAGGACTTTAATCCCTCCATATTCTCTTTCTATCAGAAGAAGGACGGGTTGTCAAACTTAAAACACCCCCTTTCGCTTCTGTGGACACAAAGGGCTTTTATGAGTTAATATCTATTCGGCCAATCCCATGAATGAACAATCTGTTATACTTAAACACCTTGAAACAGACTATTCAGA
>QNBH01000151.1 GCA_003645645.1 Spirochaetota bacterium
GACCCAACAACAGCAGGAGATTTCCTGGTTCGTTTCGGAAATGAAGAATTGGAGGGAGTTTCGAAAGCGTCCTTGATACCGTCCAGGATAATGCCTTTAGTTTGTTGGATAAGAAAAGAGGTGGCCACCATCGACAGTGATTCTTCTATTCATGAAGTCTATGGGAAGAAAAAGGAAGGGGCGGATTACGCCTACGATCATACCTATAGTAAAAGCAAAAAAACTGTTACTCCTGTTCAATAAATGCTTTTATACGAAAATCTGTTAAGAATATAAGCATTTTTTCAAACGAATATCTTTATTTTATCGTAAAATCGCCATAGTCTTTACCTGTTGGTTCCTTTAGCTCATATTTGGGTTATAATTTATATTGGTATCGGGATTCTCTTTGTGGGAGCTTTAACTATTGCTCTGCAGGTAAGCAGGAAGAAGCTCCTTCAGTAGAGTAACAGAAGACGGTCTCGTTGCGTTTAGTGAATATCTCAGATACCGAACGTCTTTCTCACAAAGGTTCAATACTATTTAAAGAGCTTGTTGAAAAACATACAAACGGGATTGTAAAGGTTGAGGTTTTTTCAAACTCAAGTTCTGGCTCAGCCCCCGAGTACACAGAGCAGATCAAGCTGAGAGCGGTGGACATGGGTCTTTCTACCTCCGGACAGTTACAGTTATGGGTACCTGAGTACGAGGATATAATGATACCCTTTTTGTTCGAAAACTACGATCATGCATAACGAGAACTGGATGGAGAGGCCGGGCAATTGCTGGATGATATGGCTCTTGAAGAGAATTTCGTTGTGCTTGCCTATTGGGAATGGGGCTTCCGGGAGATTACCAAAAGCAAACTTGACATCCATATTATTATTATGTAACATTTTAGAAGGGCAATTAGCTCAGCCGGATAGAGCGCTACCCTCCGGAGGTAGAAGTCGTGGGTTCGAATCCCGCATTGCCCAGATGAGTGAGTTAAAAAGCTTAATAGAAGAGTACAGAGAAAAAGTAAAAAAAAATGAGGCTGCAAGATCAGATTATCTTACGGCTTTAGGTCGGCATCTTTTTTCATCGCATGAATCGAAAATCCGGGGAGAGCCCTTTAAGCGCGCCTACTCGGAGACAAAAGAGTTAAACGAAAAGTTTTCCGAAGTCAGAAAAAAGATAGAAACTATTAAGAAAATTCTCGTCAGGCTTCCTGAAATGAATGCTAATCTTAAGATGGCCGCTGAAGAGCTCATTGCTGTTAAGCGGGAAAACCAGGCTGTCTTCGAAAAGGTCGGGGAAATATCTTACAGCCTATATAAAGAGCATTATCTCAATGATGCAGAGCATAAAGATCTTTTTAGAGAATTGTCAGACCAGGAAGAAGAGATAAGAAAGACCGAAAACGAGATAAAACGGTTCGGAAAAATTGTAAAGGAGAAACCTTTTTTCAATAAAGCCATTAATGAAGGGAAGAGGATATATTTAAGAACGCGTATTAATCTGCTTAAGGGTAAAATGCCCGAGCTCTACAGAAAAGCGGGCAGAGAGATATGTGAGACCGGGATTATAGAAGAGATAAATGAGAATACCTTACAGGAGACGGCAAAACCCTATTTTGAAAATAAGGATCGAATTAAGAGAATAGAAAAACAGAAGGAAACACTTAAGAAAGAACAAAAATCACTTGAAGAAGAGCTGGATAAAATAGGAACGAAAAGGCGCTATCAAAAAAAGATGAGAGAATTGGAAGAAGAGGCAAAAGTCCTGGATAAACAACTTCAAAGGTGCTTTATTTCTATAGGAGAGATCTATTACAGACAACCCCCTGAGGATATTCAAAAAGACTCATCAATAGAAGAGAATACTTCACAGATATCTCTTTTTGAAAAGAAAAATGAGAAATACGGCAAATATATAGAAAGACTCGAGGCTGCAGTACAGTTAGAAGAAATATCTTCACGTTTGGATCAGATGAAAAACAGGATGGGAGTGCTTGAAGAGGAGATAAGGAGACGTCAGGATGAGGCAAACGCGCTCTCAGAGCAGATAAGAGAAGTGGAGAGAGAGAAAAAAAGGCTCGAGAAGATTAGAGGTCCTGAGGAATCTCTTCTGCAGAAAAGACCTTAATAGGTGTAAGGTAACTCCCCCATCGGCACAACTTTCATGGCAACCGTAAAAGGTCCAATTTATTTTCTTAAATGTGAGCTCCTGCCTCCTCTTTAAAAATATCTATCCCAGCCTGCAGAGCTTTGAGATTTACCTCGGTTAGATGTTTTTTCTTGATGGAGATGGGTATAACCTGTTTCAAAGTTTCTGTATCCAATACTCTGGATTTAACCATGTATACGCCCAGAACAACTATATTTGCTGTGGTGATAAGACCAAGGTCCTTGGCGATTTCGCTGGCAGGTACATAGAGTACTTCCACATCTTCTCTCTTTACCTTTCTATTTATGAGAGAGGAGTTGACAATGATAAATCCTCCAGGAGAAACCTGATCTTCGAAAGTATCCAGGGAAGGGGCGTTCATGGCAATGAGAACGTTGGGATTATCCACAACAGGTGAACCTATGATATTTTCTGAGATTATAACGCTTGCATTTGCAGTACCGCCGCGCATCTCAGGACCGTAAGAAGGAAGCCATGTTGAATTTAACCCCTCCATTATTGCACAGTTTGCAAGGAGTACCCCCGCAGACATAACTCCCTGACCGCCGAATCCTGCAATTTTTATATGCTGATCGGAAATCTTTTTGGTTTTTGGTTTAATTTCCATCTCTTTTTCTATCTTAAATAGATTGAGCAATTCCTCATCGGACATCTCCACCCTTTCGTACCTTTCGGGTTTCTCCTCAATATCGCGGAAGTTCTGTACCGGAAACACGGGTTCCAGTTTATTGATTATCCATTTTCTGGATTCAAGGGGACTCATCTTCCAGTTAACGGGGCAAGGAGAAAGCACTTCCACAAAGGAAAACCCCTTTCGCTCGACCTGATTAAATAGGGCCTTTTTAAAGGCTCTGCGAGCCTTTATAACCCTGGCAGGATTTGCCAGAGATACCCTTTCGATAAATACAGGTGCGGTAAGGGAGTTGATAAGTTCGCACATTCCAATAGGATTACCGTCTCTATTGGTACTACGGCCCATGGGAGTGGTAAGCGTTTTCTGCCCGAGTAGAGTTGTAGGAGCCATCTGGCCGCCGGTCATACCGTATATGGCGTTGTTTATGAAAAAAACCGCCATATTCTCTCCCCTGTTGGCGGCATGAATTATGGCGCTCATGCCTATTCCGGCGAGATCACCATCACCCTGGTAGGATATAACAATGGAGTTCTCAAGGGTTCTTGCTATTCCGGTACCTACAGCAGGAGCCATGCCGTGTGAGCACTGAACATTTCCCACATCGAAATAGTAGTAGGCGAACACGCTGCAGCCAACAGGAGAAAGAAAAATAACCCTGTCCTGTATACCGAGCTCATCGATTATTTCTGCAATAAGCTTATGAGCAACCCCATGACCGCATCCTGGACAGTAATGAGTTACCTTTTTTGTGGTAAGCTTTCTTTCGTAGACCTTGTAAAAAGACTCTGGTTTGGCGTGTTTCACCTTTACCATTCTTTTATCCCCCGATTATATATCGTTTTTTACACGTTTTACTATTTCGCCGGTGGAAGGAACTTCCCCGCCCATCCAGTTATATCTGAGTACTGGTATGCGGCTTCTGACGGAAAGCTCAACATCATCGGCCATCTGACCGTTGCTCAGTTCTACCACGATAATCTTGCTCACCCTTTCTCCCAGTTCGTTAAGCTTCTGCTTTGGAAACGGGAAAAGAGTCTTGGGCCTTAACAATCCTGCCCTGATACCAGAGCTTCTGAGCTCATACAGGGCTGTCTGGCAGATTCTTGAACATATGCCGAAGGCTACAAAGAGAACCTCTGCATCTTCGGTTTCAAGCTCTTCGAACTCGAGGATTTTTTCCGCTTCTTTGTATTTTTCCTGGAGCTTCCAGTTATGTTCTCCCATGAGTTTTGTGTTCATAAAGATAGAGGTTATAAGGTTATGCCTGCTTTCCCTGTCGGCATATAGAGCCCAGGGCTTTCTCTCTGTTTTACTTACTTTCTCCGGTAGTTCCACCGGTTCCATCATCTGCCCGATATAGGCATCTGAGAGAATAAAAACCGTCATCCGGTATTTATCTGCAATTTCGAAGGCTCTGTAGGTAAAATCACACATTTCCTGAACGGAGTTCGGAGCAAACACGATGTTTTTATAGTTTCCATGGCCACCCCCCTTTACCACCATGTTGTAGTCTCCCTGCTCCGGCCATATATTACCGAGCCCGGGCCCCGCTCTCTGTACATCTACCACCACACAAGGTAATTCAGCTCCTGCCAGATAGGAGAGCCCTTCTGCCATGAGAGATATGCCCGGACCGGAAGATGCCGTCATAACCCTGGCCCCTGCGGAAGCAGCTCCGTAAATCATGTTAATTGCATTTACCTCACTTTCCGATTGGAGAAAAACTCTTCCTGCCCTGGTAAAGTAAAGAGCTGCAGCATGGGCAATCTCGCTCGCAGGAGTTATCGGGTAGCCAAAAAAGTGGGTAGCTCCACCCAGGAGAGCACCGCAAACAACGGCGTCGTTGCCCTTAAAAAGTTGTTTTTTCATTGCGGACTGCCTTTCTTGTCTTTTTTATATACAGTAACTGCTCCAGGTTCAGGGCAGACGTAGTAGCAAAGACCGCAGGCGTTACAACCATTTTGTTCGAACCTGGCATATTGGTAGCCTATCAGGTTTATGTTAGATCCTATTACAATACACTTCTTAGGGCATGCATCAACACAGAGCCGGCAACCCTTGCATTCATCATCGTTTATTGTAATGTAGCTTTCCGACATAAGAAATCATATCCCCCTGAAAATATCTTCTGCCTGAGCACCGAAAAAATTAATATCACTTACCGCCTCGGAGATGTAGTGGGGTAGTCGAGATATTTCTATCCTGTGTCCGGGACACCCCAGTTTTGCACAGACGTATATCTTGTTCTTTTTACCCGGAAGGAAAAAGAGGATTGCCCTATTTGATTCGCAACCTTTAAGCTGGCATTGGTCATCTACCATCATGCTTTCTCCACATGTAGGACAGAAAGCCTCCACAATAACCGGCTCCTTTGAAATCTTTGGGATAAAACTGTAGAGTTTGGTATGGCTCCCCCAGAAGGCATCGATGAAAAAGGCACCTTGTTGATCTCCGATTTTAACATCTATCTTAATCGAAGGCTCTCCGTGGATCTTGACGCTTTCCACCATCAGACCGTGGCCCTTAGGGCAGTATAGCTCTTCTATTACGAGAAACTCTTTGCCGTGTTTATTTATAAACTTGATTCCTTCCGGCAGGGTGTTGAGGAACTCCAGGGGGATTATATTGTGAATAAGCTCCATGAGCCCTCCTTTCTTTTTCATAATACGATATAGTTTAAGTACTGTCAAATCATATTAACCAGGATGTTGAAAACACTTTCGATTAGTATAGTTAAATGATTTGAAGTATGAGATTTTTTTATCTTTCTTTCTACAAGAGTTTTTTCTTCGTTACGGCCGGAATATCAATTCTGGTCATTCTTTGTTTTACAACCCTTTACAACTATTTGCTATTTCATAACCTGGTGTAGTTATTCAGCATTGTGGTGGCATCTTCTGTTTTTATTATTGAATGGAAATCAAGCAGGTTCATAGACAATGGATATTTCCTGGTTCTTGGGGTATCCCTATTCTTCGTGGCCACTCTTGATCTGCTTCATACTCTCTCTTGCGAGGGTATGGGAATATTTAAAGAATATACAGCAAAGTTACTAAATTGAAGAACTTCGCAGGGCAAGGGAATCTGCCGAAGCTGCTAACAAAGCTAAAGTTGAGTTTAATGCGGGAATGTCTCACGAATTGCGTAAAATCCTTTAAACACCGTAATAGGCTTTTCACTGATACTCAAGGAAGGTGCTGTCGGAAAACTCAATCAAACTCAGGGAGAATACGTACAGGACATTTTAAACAGCAGTAAACACCTTCTTTCTCTGATTAATGATGTTCCGGATTTTTCCAGAATAGAAGCGGGCAAGCTTGAGATTGTATCCGAGCCGATAGATCTGCGTAAGATTGTCTACGATATAACAAGGAGTGCAAAACCAAGAGCCAGGGAGAAAGGATTGGACTTTCAACATGGAGTATTCTCCCCTTCTCACTACACTTTGAGTTGACCGAAGTGAAAAAAATGGAGGTGTTTCGAGATAGAGTAAAATAAGAACCGGAAACGGTCCAATTTTGTGCTTATGGATGTGCAGATGCCCGGTATGGATGGATATGAAACAACTACCTGTATCAGGGCAGGAGAGAGGAAGATGAGGAAGAGCCGTCTCCCTGTAATTGCTTTGACTGAACATGCCCTGCGGGTTGAACGGGAGAGGAGTATTTCTGCGGGGATGGAAGAGCTTAAGGTATTGCATTGTAAGTTTGAAGTGCTTCCTTGAGAGCTTGATTTAAAGCAAGAAATAATTTATCGTTTTTTTAAACTAATCAATATAAAGATAAAATTATGCCAGAACGAGGTCGCTTGGTATTAAGCCCGATCCCTTTCAGAGAAATACATAGACACATCTTACTGGTTACCCTACGTACCCAATCCTACCATGAGATAGAAATATATTTCGATAACAATCTCGGAGTGTACGAGTCATTAAGAACCGACAGGAGGCGTATTCCCTCTTACAAAGAGCTCCTCGGTGTTATCTCATCAGAAGCGATTCAAAAGATAGATTCAGATTATAAGACAATAGAAAGGGGTTTAAAATTCGGCCCGGGGAATGATTGTTATAGTTATGATTTCTATAAGGATTATATAGAACAACATGTTCGACACATTACCGATGAGAACGATTATTACCTGGAAGGAGAGCTCTGGACTGAGGTAGCTCTGCAAAAGGAAGGGAGAAACGTCGAGAAGATGTCCGATTTTCTGGTTTTATCTCCCAATTACAGTGGAAGCTTTGAACAAGAAAGGGTCTTCCATATGCACGGTCATTTTATAACCATCAATTTACGCCCCAAAGAGGCATACATCAATAAGAAAAAAGCCTCTTAGTTCGTATCTATAATCCGGTTCAAGGTGATATATGCCTATCTAAAGCTTTAGTTTTAAAAAGGCCGATTTGCAATTAAACCGGACAGCATGAGAGATAAGCTGCCCGGTTGATTATTTTTATCCGATATTATTCGGTTCGTTTCCGGAGTTATTATGAATTATACCCGGAAACTCTGCTACCCCGATATGATTTTTATCGAGTCTTTACCTGTAGATTTCTAAACCCGGAAGAACCCAATGCCCTCAAGACAAGTCTGGTACCTGATGCAAGACTTGTTGGCTGCTGGAATGTAAACTTCTGTTTACCATTTACAAATACAATGAACTTGCCTTCGCTTCGATTTACATATACATCTATATCGAGATTATCTCCTATAGATTCGGGGATTGCATGACTTACAAGCTGAACCATCCGTATATCGTTGTATGAACGGTAAATCTGGATGTATGTTGTATCGGTCTGGAAATGGACGGGATCGCGGGTTAACCAGATCAGATAAGATTGACCGTAACCATAGCCTGTGGCTCTTTCTGCACCTGAGGCAAGAATATGAAGGCCGTATCCTACCCATCCCGCCGAAAGTGCTCTTCCTCTGACACTGTAGACAAGCTCATTTGCGGTTTGTCTTGCATCCAGGATATATTTGGCAAACTTCTGGTTAGCATCCCTCTGTGTAGCCGCGGTACTGCTAACTTCCCAGCTTCCGGATCCAGTTGTTCCGCCTCTAAAGCCTGATAGAAGAATATTTCTATAATCAGCAAGGGAAACCTCTTCTTTCGCTACTTCTACTACTTTTTCTACTACTTTGGTAGGAGCGGGAGTTACTTCAGGTCTTTTGGCAAGCTCTTTACTTAGCCTATCCAGTTTTGCAAACAGTTCTGCAACTTCCGGTGCATATCTCTGATAGAGCTCTTCCACATTACCCCATTTCTCTGTTACCAGGCTCCACTTCTCAATTAAGCCTCTCTCAAGAGCTTCGATATCCTGCTGTATATCTTTCACATCTTCTCGAGTAACGGGCTTACCGGTTAGCTTCGATTTGAGGCTGGCTATCTCATTATTCAGGCTGGATATTTTGTCCTTCAAGCTGGCTATTTCGTTATCTTTTTCGCGAACCCTCTTTTCCAAGTCGGATATCTGGCTTTTGAGTTTCTGTACATCCACTGCGGCTACTGCCGGTGCAACAGGAGTAACTTTTTTGCTTCGAATAGAACCGACATCTGCAACTATTTTGGTTGTAGAAACGAAGTCCAAATAACCGGAAAAGGAGTAACCGTCTACAATTACATTATCAAGATACAACCTTGTACCCTCAAGAGAGACCTTTACATTGCTCAAGTCGATTACCCTTGGCTTTAGCTCCGTAGTTACGCTTCTGGGCTCCTTGATGGTTAAATTGCCGGCCCCGTCGTATTCAAGTATAGCCGCATAGTATTGCCCGGCATATCCAACTCTGTTTACGTAGAAGGTGATCGGCCCCTGAAAGTATATCCCAACCTTGGATAGATCCACCTTTCTTAGATCTATATCTCCGGGATCGATCGTTTTTGGATCGATTGAATATACCCAGAACCCAACTAAGAACAGAAACAAAAATGTGAGAATTAGTGCTTTCTTCATAGACCCTCCAAATCTAAAAGGTTTATGCTGTAACTATATTTTAACCTAAAATCTATATCTATGTAAAATACTTTTTCCTTAAAATTTCATCTTTTTCTATAATTAATTCTCATTATTGAACATAAAATCAATTATTGTCTAATATATTATTCATGGTGATAAAAAAATTGTCGATTCTACTGTTAGCCGTCGTTCTCTCATCATGTCTGACCTTTACGCAAGCCGATAATGGTAAGGACTCTTCTCCTGTGGCAGTTACAAAGGAAGAGAGCTTTACAGAAGAAACTTCTAAGGATTCTAACCATTCGGTTCCTGAAAAAAGTGAGCCTGTAGAAGAGATTCCGGTTCCTGAAGAGGAGAATGTTAAGATGATTTTTACTCTGGAGGGGAGATACCTTGGGGAATTAAAAGAGGGGAAGAAAGACGGATACGGGGTTTTCTACTGGAACAACGGTGAAAGATACGAAGGTGAGTGGAAAGAAGGGAAGAGGCATGGATACGGAAAGTATTACTGGGAGAACGGAGATTACTATGAGGGGGAATGGCAGAATGACCTTATGCACGGACAGGGTACTTACCACATGGCTAACGGCGATAAATACACGGGAGAGTGGCGAAACGGCTTTATGCATGGCGAAGGCGAATATGTCTGGGAAAATGGTGATGTGTACAGGGGCGAGTGGGCAAACGGGCAAAAATGGGGTTACGGAGTTTTTCGTTCTTCTGATGGAGATGTATATGAAGGAGAGTGGGCTCATGACAGTATGAACGGGAAGGGAACTTATACATGGTCAGACGGAGACCGATATGAAGGAGAATGGAGAAACGGACTTATGCATGGGAGAGGTATTTTTTACATCGCCCATGGAGGAAGATATGAGGGGGAGTTTAAGAATGGGAGGGCTACAGGTGGATGGTATTA
>QNBH01000152.1 GCA_003645645.1 Spirochaetota bacterium
TAGAAATGGCAAGAAGAAAGAGCTGGAATACCTCAGAGATGAGCTATGATGAAGTTGCGGAGGTAATGCAGAAGAATGATACTATCATAATTCCTATGGGATCAAACGAAAAGCACGGGGCACATTGCCCTCTGGGAACAGATTCCATGACAACCATGGGGGTGGTCAGAGTAGCAGCCCCCCTTGCAAAAACACTTCATACACCTTTGATTCCGGTGGGGTATTCACCTCATCACATGGGGGAAGTGGGGCAGGGTTCGGGAACTCTTACATTTTCAGGTACTACCTACAGGGCTGTTGTGTATGAACTTGCTATGAGTATGATCTACCATGGTTTTAATAAAATAGTTTTTGTAAGTCATCACGGAAGTAACTCAAAGATAATAGACGATGTGTTAAGGCGCCTGAGGTATGAAACAGGTTGTTTTGTATGCTGGTATAAAACGCCCACAGAGAGGGAATACTCTCTGGTCGGTAATATAATGGAAGGACCTCCCGAGGAAACTCCTGGATGGCATGCAGGTGAGCTTGAGACCAGCACTGTGATGGCCTGGGACGAAGAGCTTATCGATATGGATAAGGCAAAACAGGATAGAACCCACGCACCCAGATGGATGGGAGAGAAGTTCAGTAAAAAAGACGGTACTGCTTCTGTGCAGTTCATGGGAGCAGAAAATATAATTGTACCGATGGAACATCATGAATACTCAGATACGGCAACTATCGGAAACCCCTTCAGAGGATCAAAAGAGAAGGGTGAGAGGTATTTTCAGGCAGCAGGAAAGGCCCTGGCTGTGTTTATCGAAGAAGTTAAGAAGTTTGATATAAAGATACCCTTGGAGGCGAGGAGATTTGCAAACCGGGCTTAAGTGTAGAAGTATAAGAGAGTGAGCCGGAATGTCGAAGTACATAGTTGTACTGGGAACAATGGATACCAAGGGAGAAGAAATGGCCTATATGAAGGAAAGGATAGAGAAGGCGGGGCACAACGGTTTTTTAATCGATGTCGCCCCCCTGGGGTCTTCTCTGTATACTCCCGATGTTCCCAATACCGAAGTTGCCAGAATTGCAGGTTACAAACTATCTGAGCTCATTCAGAGTGAAAGCAGAGAAAAAATTATGCAGACCATGGGGATGGGGGCCTCCAGAGTTCTTCTCAATATGTTTAAAGAAGGTAATATCCAGGGGGTAATAAGTCTTGGAGGCAACCAGGGCACTGCAATCGCATCCCTGGCCATGCAGGCTTTACCTTTTGGTTTTCCAAAATACCTGGTTTCAACTGTGGCATCGGGAAACATCCGCCCCTATGTGGGTTACAGAGATATAGGTATGGTCTTCTCTGTGGCTGATTTTTTAGGCGGACTTAATCCTGTAACCCGTTCAATACTGGCCAATGCGGTTGCTGCAGTAATAGGAATGGTGGAAAGGGGAGAGGGGATATCTTTAGAGAAGGGGCAGAAAACGGCAGCGATTACCGCCCTCGGAAACACCCAGAAAGCCGTATCCAGGGCAATTGAAAAACTAAAGGAACATGGTTTTCAGGTTATCGGATTTCACGCTTCAGGTGCCGGTGGTTCTGCCATGGAAGAGCTTATAGAGGAAGGGTTTATAAGCGGAGTACTGGATTTGACTCCTCATGAGCTGGCAGAGGAGGTAGTGGGAGAGGGTGCCTATGTTCCTGTAAGATCTGGACGAATTACCGCTGCAGGAAAAGCAGGCATTCCACAGGTTATCTGTATGGGAGCACTGGAGTATCTCTGCTTTGGCCCCAGAGAATCCATTCCGGAGAGGATGAGGAATAGAAAAATATATATGCACAACCCCTTTAATGCAAATGTGAAAATAACTAAAGAAGAGATGAAAGAAATCGGAACTGTAATGGCAGAAAGACTTAACGAGGCAAAAGGTCCGGCCGCAATACTGGTCCCGGAGAAGGGCTGGTCGATTTACGGAGCAGAGGATGGTCCTCTCTACGATCCTGGGGGGAACAGGGCTTTAGTAGATGCTCTTCGTGAAAGGCTAAAAGAGAAGGTAAAGATTGAGTTTGTAGATGCAAATATAAACGAGCCTCTTTTTGTGGATAGGGCTGTAGAGATTTTTATAAAATTGTCAACAAGAGCTTAAACCAGTTGGGGTAATTGGATATATGGATAGAGAAAGAGTTTGGTCTCTTAGAAAAGAACTTGCACAGATATCCAGAAGGGCTTTCGAAAGGGATCTGGTTGGCGGGACCGGGGGAAATATAAGTGCAAGAATACCCGATACGGATAGGGTATTAATAACTCCAAGCGGAGTATCTTTAGGTGACGTTACTCCGGAATCGATCATTATGGTGGATCTGGAAGGATCGGTAATTGAATCAACCCTCGATTATATACCTTCAAAAGAGACAGGCTTTCACCTTTCTGTTTACAGGCTTAGAACCGATGTCCTGGCAATAGCTCATCTTCACCCACCCCATGCCACCGCATATTCGGCATGTGTGGAATCTCTCCCTCTGGTAACTGTGTCGAGCAGAGTGGTACTTAAAAATGTACCCAGGGTGGAATGTGCTCTTCCCGGTTCCGAGGCACTTAAAGGCTATGTTACCGAAGGGATAAAAAAAGACCCTGAAGTTAAAGCCCTTCTAATGAGAGAGCACGGGATTCTGGCCCTCGGACCTGATCTAAAGACAGCTTTTTATATAGCAGATCTTGTAGAGGATACGGCCAAGATAGCCTATCTGATATCGAATATAAAAAATATAGAGTAAGAGGAGGAATTATATTGTCATGAACATACCGGAGAAAATGAAGGCTGCGGTTCTCTATAATTTTAAAGATATAAGGGTAGAGGAGAGGGAAGTTCCCGCCCCCGGCGACGATGAGGTTCTTATAAAAATTGCCGCCTGTGGGATTTGCGGAACCGATGTAAAGATAATCACCCATGGCATGCCCAAACAGCCACCTTTCGGCGAGTTTATAATCGGGCATGAATATGCAGGAGAAGTCGTTAAAACGGGGAAAACCGTTGATGAGTTTAAGGTCGGCGACAGGGTGGCTGTAGAAATCCATAAAGGATGCGGTAGGTGTAAAAACTGCATTATGGGTCATTACACCGCGTGTCTTAATTACGGCAACATAGAAAAAGGACACAGGGCGAACGGTTTTACCTGCAACGGGGGTTTCGCAGAGTATGCGGTAAATCATGTAAATACCCTTTACAAGCTTCCCGATCACATCTCATTCGATGAATCTACTATTATAACTACGGCAGGAACATGTATTTATGGAATTGATATGACGGGAGGATACATCCCGGGAGATACCGTGGCTGTTCTGGGTCCCGGTCCCATAGGTCTTATGAGCGTGCAGGTCGCCAGAGCTCTTGGGGCAGGAAAAATTATTCTTACCGGTACCAGAGAAGAGAGGCTTGAACTGGGGAAAAAGCTGGGTGCGGATCATACAATCAATATAAAAGAAGAGGACTTGAATCAGAGGATGATGGAATTAACCGATGGTCTGGGTGCAGATCTGGTCCTTGAGGCTGCAGGGGGGGAGAACTCCCTGCAACAGGCTCTGGAAAGTGTAAGAAAGGGTGGGAAAATTTGCCTTCTTGCTTTTTATAAAAAACCGGTGACCGCAGACATCTCAATTGCCGTACGTAACGGGGTAAACCTCTACACCGTCCGGGGAGAGGGGCGAATGAGTGTGGGGAGAGCACTGGCACTCATGGCTCAGGGAAGAATCACCGGTAAACCCCTTATCACACACACATTTCCACTGGAGAAGATCAACGAAGCCTTTAAAACCTTTATGGAGAGAATAGGTGGAGCAATGAAGGTTGTGGTTCATCCTTAAATAAAAGGGGGGATATTGTTTATGGAAGATTTTTCTATCTACAGCTACATGAAACCGGGAATAGTTCACTTTAAAGCCTTTCCCGAGGTAGCTCGCGGAGAGGGTCCCTATGTGGAAACACTCAAAAAGATAGCCGAGGATGACTTTTTTACCGCGGTAGAGGTGGGAATGGTTAAGGATGTGAAGGTGCGAAACGAAGCGCGCAAACTCCTGGAGGTCTCCCATCTGGAGGTATGTTATGCAACCCAGCCAAAGGTTCTTACAAACAAGCTGAATATCAACTCTCTGGATAAAAAAGAAAGAGAAAAGGCTGTTGATGCGATTAAAAGCTGTATTGATGAGGCCATGGATCTGGGTGCTTCCTGGGTGCGTCTTATCTCCGGGAAAGACCCAGGTGATGATAAAAGAGATGAGGCTAAAAAAGTTATTATCGATTCGATAAAAGAGCTGTGTGAATATGCAGCAGAGCAGGGAGATTTAAAACTTACCTTAAAAATATTCGATCGTGATATAGATAAGTGTGCGCTGATAGGTCATTTCAAGGATGCCCGTGATGTAGCGGTAGAAGTGTATAAAGAGCGTAAGAACTTTGGTCTTCTTGCCGATCTATCCCACTTCCCCCTTCTGGACGAAAAACCGGAGGATGCAATCCCCATAATTAAGGATTTTCCTCTACTGCATTTTCATATCGGAAATTGTCTCTTCAGGGACAGAAGACATCCCGCTTACGGAGATCTGCAGCCCAGATTTGGCATACCAGGTGGTGAGATCGATACACCCCAGGTAAGGGATTATTTCAGACTTCTAAAAAATCTTGGACTTATAGGGCAGGAAAAGAAACCGGTAGTAAGTGCTGAAGTGAGACCACTACTGGCCGAGGAGTACTCCGAAATCATTATCGCCAATGCAAAAAGAGTAATAAAGGAGGCCTGGGCGGAGGTTTAGGTTTTCCTTGCCTATTTATAAATTAGGCAGTAAGATTAGAATCCAAATTTTATCCTGACTAAGGAGGTAAGAGAGAATGAAAAGATTTAAAAACTTTATTGTTATTTTTCTGACGGTCGTTTTGATCTTTGGGGCAACCATTTCCGGTTTGGCACAGGACTATCCCACCAAACCCATCAATTTCCTGATACCTTTTGGTGCGGGTGGATCGGCGGATATTATGGGAAGAACCCTCGCAAATGCCACTAAAAAGTATCTTGGTCAGCCCATTGTACCGATAAACCGGCCGGGGGCAGGTGGAGGGATAATGTATACAGCCTTGAAGAACTCAAAACCGGATGGCTATACAGTAGGCTGGAACTCTACATCGGTGCTTACAGCCACAAATATCGGTAATGTACCCTTCACTTATCAGGCCTTTGAACATGTATGCAGAATTGGCTATACGGCTATGCCCATTGCGGTTAGAGCGGATTCACCCTGGAAGAGTTTCAATGATCTTGAGGATTATGCCAGAAGGAACCCTGGAAAGATAAAAGTCGGAAACGCAGGTACAGGAAGTGCCACCCATCTTACCGCGGTTATTATGGAAAAGAAGGCAGGTCTTCAGGTAATTCATGTACCACTAGGAGCCGGGAGAAGGGTGCCCAGTTTATTGGGTGGAGAGGTTGAGGTTATATGTGTTCCATTACCGGAAATAGCTCCTCAGGTTAAAGCGGGAAGCGCCCGTATACTGGCAATGCCCACAGAAAAAAGAGATCCCTCTTTCCCTGATGTTCCCACTTTCAAAGAGCAGGGATACGACATTGTCATAGAACTTTTCAGGGGTATAAGTGTTCCTAAAGGGACTCCATCCAACGTATTGAGAATCTTGGAAGATGCCTTCCGCAAAGGATCGCAGGATGCCAGTTTCAGAAGAGTGGCAGAGGAGAACGGATTTAACATCGATTTTAAGGGGAGAATTGACTTCGAGCGGTACCTGGCAGAGCAGGATAAACTCATAGCCGATGGTATGAAGCTTGGCGGATTGGTAGAGTAAAAAATTAAAAAAAACTTCAGGGAGAAAGCGGCGGCGTGTTTTCCGGCTAAAACCCGCCGCTTCTTCCTCTTTCTCCCTACCTGCGGCAGATTCTTCTGGGCATTATTGTCATTTTCATTGTATTCTTGAGTACAAAAAAAGTTAAAAGGAGATAAATTAATTACATGAGGAAGGCAAACATCATCATTTCGATTCTTCTGCTGGTTTTTGCAGGTTACTACGCGCACCTTACCACATTACTTCCAAGAAGAGACTTGCCCAATACACTGGGTGCAGCTTTTATGCCGCGGTTGTTAACCGCATGTTTGACTTTCCTATCTGTTTTACTGCTTTTAAGGGATATCTTTTTTGCCGACAGGATAAAATATTCCACGGTTACTACTTCTATCAAGGAAGCAATGGGGATCGTATCCCTTATAACCGTATTCGTTGTATACATTTATGCAATGCACTATTTCGGTTACATCATGGTAACGCCTGTTTTTCTTGTAATGATGCTGTTGTTAGCCGGTTCGAGAAAATGGTGGGAGGTCCTTCTTTTTTCTATAATTGTTACACTGGCTGTTTATTTTCTTTTTCACAGGCTTTTCAGAGTGCCCCTCCCCCCTGGAGAAATCATCGGGTTAGAACTATAAAAGGGTTAAATATATGGGTGAAATCGCTATAGCTGCTTTGATGGATGTATTAAAATTACAGAATATCTCTGCCTCCATGATGGGAGCACTATTCGGCTTATTTATAGGATCAACCCCTGGACTTACCATCAGCCTGGGTATGGTTCTTCTGCTGCCCCTTACTTTCACACTCCCTCCGGTAACCTCCTTCTGTCTTCTTCTTGGGCTTTTCTCTTCAGGAATGACAGGTGGGTCTATCTCTGCCATACTGCTCAACATTCCCGGGACTCCTTCGGCATCGGCCACAGCAATTGATGGGCATGAGATGGCAAAAAAGGGAAGGGCAGGGGAAGCTCTGGGCACTGCGATTACATCCTCTTTTTTCGGAGGCATGTTCAGCCTCGCCTGTCTGGTGTTAATAGCCCCTACCATTGCCAAAGTTGCATTAAAGTTCGGAGCACCAGAACTGTTCTCTCTTGTACTTTTGGGGCTTACACTTATATGCAGTTTTGGACAGAAATCTATAATAAAGGGACTTATCTCCGGTGTACTGGGGCTTATTTTTATGACCGTAGGGCTCGACCCTATGGTGGGACTTCCTCGTTTTACTTTCGGTATAGTCGAGCTTCAGAGTGGAGTGTCTTTTCTGCCGGTAATGATCGGGCTGTTCGCAATCCCCCAAATACTGGAAGGAATTGTAATGGGAGCGGAAGTTATACCTGAATACAGGGCAAGACTTTCGGGAGTTCTTCCCAGGTTCCGTAATATCTTAAGACTCATCAAGTATAAGATTCTGGGAGCAGTCATGGGTACAGCCATAGGCGCCATTCCTGGAGCAGGGGGACCGATTGCCGTTTTTTTAAGTTACGATTATGCAAAGAAGATTTCTAAAAACAAAGAGGAGTTTGGTACGGGAATTCCTGCAGGTGTTGCTGCACCGGAAGCAGCCAATAACGGAATGGCAGGAGGTGCAATGATACCCATGCTTACCTTAGGTATTCCCGGTGATCCAATAACCGCAATACTTCTGGGTGCGCTGATGATCCAGGGATTAACCCCCGGACCGCTTCTTTTTCAGTACAATGCTCAGTTTGTATACAGTGTATTCTGGGCTTTCTTCATGGCAAATGTTCTAACCCTGATTCTAGCTTTCTCTACTATTAAATTGTGGGTACGCATATTACAGGTTCCAAAGAGAGTTTTATTGCCAATAATAGGCATATTGTGTGTTATTGGGTCTTATGCTCTTAGAAACACCTTTTTCGATACGGCAACCATGTTATTCTTCGGATTGCTTGGCTACTTTATGAAGAAATATGAGTTTCCAGTAGTCCCCATGTTATTGGCCATAGTGCTCGGTCCTGCCCTGGAGCAAAACTTAAGGATGGCTCTCATAATTTCCCAGGGTAATCCTTCTATATTCGTAACTCATCCCATTAGTTTGGCTTTTCTAATAATTGCCTTTTTTTCATTTACAGGACCGCTTGTAAAACCTCTGATATCGGGTAAACTAAAAACCAAAAATACAAGTAAAAGTTAAGGAGTCGTCGTACCCCGTTGGGGCGCCTTAAATAATAAAAACGGTCAACATCAGTGGCCGATAAATTTTCGTAGGAGGATTTATTATGAAAAACCTTTTAAACAATGTAGAAGAAGTATTGTTGATGGGACCAGGCCCCTCATGCGTTGCTGGACCGGTTTATGATGCTCTTGGTGTATATACTCTGGGACATCTGGACCCCTATTTCATAAAAATAATGGACGAGATAAAAGTACTACTGCGAAAACTTATGAAGACAAATAACAGGTTGACCATTCCGGTCTCTGGTACAGGATCTGCTGGTATGGAAGCCTGTTTTGTTAATTTAATCGAACCGGGCGATGAGGTTCTTATTCTTATAAACGGTGTTTTCGGCACAAGGATGAAAGATGTGGCCACCCGGCTGGGGGCTGAGGTGGATACACTCGAGTTCGAATGGGGAAAACCCGTTGAGCCTGCGAAGGTAGAAGAGAAGCTTAAGGGGAAAACCTACAAGATTGTTGCCGTAGTTCATGCAGAGACTTCCACAGGAGTCAGAAATCCTGTTAAAAATATTGGTAAATTACTGGAAGGTAAGGATTCCCTGTTTCTTGTAGATACGGTAACCAGCCTGGGTGGAATTAATGTGGATATGGATGGATGGGGAGTCGATGCCATGTACAGTGGAACACAGAAGTGTCTTTCCTGTCCTCCCGGGCTCTCTCCTGTTTCTTTCTCTGAAAGAGCTCTGGAAGTAATAATGAATAGAAAGACAAAAGTACCCAACTGGTACCTGGATATGAGCATGATTGTTAACTACTGGGAAGGAAACAAGAGGGCATATCATCACACCGCACCGATAAACATGCTCTATGCCCTGTATCAGGCATTGCTCCTGATTATTGAGGAGGGTATGGATAGTGTATTCAATCGTCATCTGGAAAATCACACCAAACTTGTTAAGGGACTGGAGAATATGGGGCTTGAAATGCTCGTAGAACCCAGATACAGGCTTCCAATGCTGAATTCAGTTAAGATACCTGCAGGAACAGATGATGGAGATGTTAGAAGCCGACTGAGAAATGAGCATAAGATAGAAATCGGTGCAGGTTTAGGACCCCTTGCAGGAAAAATATGGAGGATAGGTCTTATGGGTCATACAGCAAGAGAGGAGAATGTGGAGAGGTTCTTGAAAGCTTTAAAGGAGGTTTTGAAGCGGTAAAACCAGCTATTGCATCGGCAAGGCATTTTCCGATTGTCATAACACCTATGATAAATTAAATGTCCTGTCTGAGCCTTTGGCTCAGACAGATCACTTGCTTATCCTGCGCCCGTTACACGAAATGCGATGATTTCCGGCTCATCAAATCTTTTTAACCAGAAGAAAGCTCTTCACTTCCGGTTGTTTTCTCTCCTTACAATCAGCATAATTTTCCTGGCAGGTGCCTGTGATGTAGTTAGGTCATTCTTTTTTAAAGAAGAAAACAAAACAATAGAACTGACCAAAGGACGGGAGTATCGATGGGGGTATTCTCCAGCATGGCCTGTACCATATCGAATATATAGAAGGAGTTTGGGATGAAAAAATCTCTGGAACCGTATCAAACAGATATTGAA
>QNBH01000153.1 GCA_003645645.1 Spirochaetota bacterium
ATCGCAATCTTCGATCGCAACTGAAAGGAAGATTGCGATGTGCTATGGGTTTCGGTAGATTTTGTTTTTTCGCGTTTAAAAATTTTGGTAAAAAAACAAAATCTCGACTGTACATAGCATAACACAGTATGTGTTTTTTCTCACGACATAACTCGCCTGGGAGAGATGGAGTCCAAGTTGATCAACTTCAAGTACAGGGACCCTATTACCGGGCTCTTCAACCGCAAATCTCTGGATATAATTCTTGATATGTAGCTTGAGAAGGCAAAGCGTTCTGAGAAGGAAAAACTACGGGCTCTTCTCTATATCGATATAGAAAATCTCACCGATATAAATCGAAAATACTGTCATAACATCGGAAACATTCTCCTGGAGAATGCAGGTCTAAAAATAAAAGAGAGACTCAGGGCAAGCGATTATATCTTCCGTTTTGAAGGGAACGAGCTTGTTGTGCTTCTCTCCACCCTTGCACGTAACACCGATGTGGCAAAGGTAGCAGGTAAGATACACGAAGAGTTATCCTCTCCTTATAAGCACCATGAGTTTACCATAGTACTTCACTGTTTTATCGGAGTGTCTCTGTTTCCCGATGATGCGCAGGAGAAGGACGATCTTGTCAGGAAAGCCATTTCAGCGCTCAACGAGGCCGAAAATCGTGGGATACCCTATCTCCTCTACGATAAAGGCGTACATGAGAAGGCAATAGAGAAGATGAAACTTGAGAGTGATCTATACAGGGCTTTTCACGATCGGCAGTTCGATCTCTACTACCAGCCGGTGGTAGATATCAATGGGAAGGTAATGGGTGCAGAGGCACTTATCAGGTGGAATCATCCGGCACAGGGCCTTTTAACACCTGCATCCTTTATTCCTCTGGCAGAGGAAGTAGGGCTTATAGATGAAATCGGCAAGTGGGCTCTCTTTACCGCAACCAGGCAGGCAAGCAGGTGGCTTGAGCGTTTCAACCTCTATTTTACCATCAATCTCTCAGCGCCGGAGTTTGAAAGTGAGCATATCGAAGAGGTTATAGAAGCTGCGCTGAGTCAGGCGGGAAACCTGGACACGGGTTACCTGAAGTTTGAGCTAACCGAATCAGAGGCGGAACGGGAAGATCATCGATGGAGTATTTAAAAAGCCTGGATTGTGATTTCCTTCAAGGATACTATTTCTCCCCACCTGTACCTGCTGACAGATTTGAAGCCTTCCTTGAAAACGGTGGCATACTGCCTCAATGATTTTTCTGAAATATTAAATCAGATCATCATCAGCAAAACATAAAGCTTTTCAACGATCTCTACTTAAAGACAGATCATTCTCGGCAAAGCATAAAATCAATTTATAAGCCTATAAAAAGATTCAATTTGACAATAAATATTACCCCCCAATATACTTTTGTTAAAGAAGAACGTTTTCTGCTTAGAATGATAAAGCAAATCACCGCTTTTTATTTATCTGTTTGAAGGAGGTGATCAATTATGGATGTATAAGAGCAAAAGGGGAAATAGATAATTCAATATGCAAGGAGGTTTTAAAATGAAGAAGACTATTATTTTTATTTTGTTCGTGGTGATCCTTCTGGGTGGAAATATTTATGCAGGCGGAAAACAGGAAAAAAAAGCAGAAGCCGCTGAACTCTCTTTTCAGGATTTGATGGCAAAGTTAGCATGGGAAGAGAACGCAGTTGAGAGATTGACAGCTCCGAAATGGCAGCCACCCAAAGGATGGGAGTTTATTGCAGATAAGGTGAGTGAGATAAGCGTGATCAATTCAGGCTCACTCAGTGGCGATCCTGCTACCGAAGTAACAGCAAAGCGATTCGAAGAAGTTACCGGGATTAAAGTCAAGTTCATTGTAGTTCCTTCTGCCGCAAGCGTTAGAAGGGGTACAACAATATTGATGTCGAAATCAAAGGAAGCGGATGTTGTTTACGTTAAACTATACATCCTCAAGGACTGGGAGCGTGCAGGATGGATAGAGGAGATTGATTTCATGTATCGCCCGGATCCGGATGTACCTCAGCTTTATACCGATGCTAATACCAATGCATCCAAATACAAGGGGCATTGGTACGCTACACCCTGGATGGCAAGATACGGTGAGTTACTTTATAGAAAGGATCTGCTAAAAGAGGCAGGTTTAGCTGAGCCGCCCCGGACCTGGCAGGAGTTGGTAGACTATGGTAAGAAGTTGACTACCAGTGATAAATGGGGATTTGGCTTTTACACCGGTGATGTATATCCCCTGGGATTTTCTATAAACTTGCACAGCTTGCTCTATTCTGCGGGTATTACTCCTGATGACATAATCGATGAAAGAGGCATCCCCCACTATGATTTTCCGGTAGCAGTAAAGGCACTTGAGTTTATGACCAGATGCGTTCAGGATTATAAAATATCTCCACCTGCTGTTACAATCTCATCCGATACTGACACTTACGAGATGTTTGTAGCCGGCAAACTTGCAATGTCGTTCCAAAACACCTGGGTCAACGGTGAGTTAAGAGAAGAATGGCCCCTCGACAAGTGGGCGATAGCCCCCATACCTGTATCAGGCGGCTGGGAAGGAACTCCTGAAGGAATAGTAGCCACAAAAGTCGATCCAAGATTCTATGCAATAAACCGTTACATAGATCCGTACAAAAAAGCCGCTGCAGCACTTTTCATGGATTGCTTCCGCAGTTACGAGGCGATGAAAAACCAGGAAGTTATCGAAGGTAACCAGGCATTGATGCCTCTGGTTTATAAAGATCCGGAAGTAATGGAGAAGATTCCATACAGTGATATCATCGTTTCTATAGGGCAGAGGGCATATTCTGCACTCTACAATAATGGAGACGCTGTGGTAGAGACCTTAATGGAATGGGGAAACAAGGCTATAACAGGTAAAGTGTCTGCTCAGGAAGCTTTGAGTGAGGCCCAGAAAGCCATCAATGATTTCTTTCCTAAAGAGTAAGAAAAGACCAAACAACAATGACGGCAGCTACAGTGGTTATCCCCAATAATGAGGCCACAAGTAGTTGCCGTTAATAGAGGCTCCTGTATCCCTGAAAGGAAAATCACAAATGAAACAACGAAGAAACCTGACAATCTCTCAATTTTTCGATAAACATTTTGTAACAATTACCATTGCTCCCTTTGTAATTGCCATCGCCGCTGCATGCGTAGTTCCTCTGGTTATGGTTTTCATTGAGAGCTTATTCGTAGACAGACCCGGTGAGTTCTTTTTTGTAGGATTTAAGAACTTTCTGGATATTTCCACCGACAGAGCTTTTCACGCAGATTTGCTTCGAACAATTGAATATTCAGGATTATCATCGCTTTTTTCTTTTGTTATTGGTTTGGCAATGGCAATGGTATTAAATCAGAGTATACGAGGGAGAGGATTCTTCAGAGTTTGGGCATTATATCCATGGGCAGTACCGCCTGTAGTGGCAGGATTTATTTTTAAATGGTTTTTCAACGAGGTATATGGTGCCGGCAATGACCTGCTTATCAGAATAGGAATAGGGGGAGTAAACTGGTTATCACAACCGGATATTGCCATGGTGCTTTTGATAGCCTGTGATACCTGGGTTCGAATACCCTTTGTGTTAATTATCCTTTTAGCCGGATTGCAAACCATTCCCAAGGTGCTTTACGAAGCAGCGGAGATAGACGGAGCATCTCCCGTAAGACTTTTCCGCCATATCACAATACCGTATCTGATAGCTCCAATAAGAGTGGCGATGTTGGTCGTTACCATGTTCTCCTTTAGAATGATGGATATCATGATGATACTGACGGGAGGCGGACCGGGCAGAGCAACCCATCTGTTTGCAGCTTATATATATAAACAGGGATTCAGATTTCTTCACTTTGGCCGTTCTGCTGCGGCATCGGTGATAATGATATTTGCAACTCTCCTGATAGTAGCCGCTTACAATATTTTTTTGAAACCAAGGGTTAAAGAGAGCAGATGAAATCCAGAAAAAAGAACCTGCTTAAAAGCAGGTCTGCATATGCAGCCATTCTGTTATTTTTGATCATCACTAATCTTCCTATTTACTGGATGTACATTACTTCTTTTAAGACCCAAGAGGAGGTGTACGGCAACCCTACCTGGGTGCCCAAATCTTTTACCATGCAGAATTATAAGGAAGTACTGAGTGCCCAACAGGGAAGAAATTTCACCTTTTATTTAAGAAACTCCTTAGGAATATCCTCCATTGTAACTGCAATCATGCTGGTACTGGGAACAACTTCTGCCTACGCATTCAGTCATTTTCGTTTTAGAGGAAGCGGCCTTCTGCTTTTCCTTATCATTGCTTCACGAATAATACCTCCTATCTCTCTTATCATACCGTATTTCAAAATATCCGAGACACTACACCTCAGGGACACATGGTTTGCTTTGATCTGGGTAAATGTATATTTATACTTGCCATTCGCTGTATGGCTTTTAAAAGAATTTTTTGACACTGTTCCTGCAGAGCTTCCGGAATCGGCACGAGTCGATGGCTGTACCAATGCTCAGGCATTTGTAAGGGTGGTATTACCCAATTCCCTACCAGGAATAGCTTCCGCGGCTATCCTCGTTTTCTTACTTTCGTGGAACCATTTCCTCTTTCCATTGGTACTGACTTCGACTGAAAAGGCGAGGACAATTCCTGTTGGTGTATATGATTATGTGGGAGATTATTTTGTAAATTGGGGGAATATGGCTGCAGCAGGTGTTATAGCAAGCATGCCCGCATTAATTTTCCTGATTCTGTTCTCGAGATGGCTTATATCCGGGCTTCTTTCCGGAGCTTTGAAGGAATAATAGAAAATAATATGAGGAGTAGTTAATATGATTTGGGGAAAAGCGAAAATTTTAAGAAATAAGGTAAAGACTAAGGGATTAGTAGTTGGGGTGGGGGCCCGAGACGCCCTGGATGCAAAATTGATAGAAAGAGCCGGTTTTGACTTCGTATGGTCGAGTAGTCTATGTATCTCTGCTTCATATGCAGTGCCCGATGCCAATCTAATCTCCATGAATCAATATCTGGAGGTTGCCCGTTCAATGAACGAAGTGATCAACATCCCAATAGTTGCAGATTGTGATACAGGATACGGCAACGTGAATAACCTGATATATGCAGTAAAACTCTTTGAAGAAGCAGGAATCGCTGCGATAAGCATAGAAGATAAGAAGTTTCCTAAGGACAACAGTTTGCTGGATGGAGGGAGGCAACAACTGGCGCCTATGGAGGAGTTTGAAGGTAAAATCAAAGCTGCCAAGGATACACAGAAAATAGAAGAGTTTATGGTAATTGCCAGAGTGGAAGCCTTGATTGCAGGATGGGGACAGGAGGAAGCATACAGAAGAGCCAGCCGCTATGCAGAGGCAGGAGCTGATATGATACTTATACATTCTAAATCTGTAAGTTCTGAGGAAATCGTTAAGTTTATCCGGATGTGGGATCGACCAACGCCTCTTGTACTGGTACCCACTACCTATCCAAAGCTTTCTGAAGAGAAAGTCATGGAGCTTGGAAAAGTGAAGCTAGTAATATATGCCAATCAAATACTTAGAGCAGCCATAAAGGCTGAGGAATCTCTTTTGGGAGAAATTAAAAAGGCGAAAGGTATTCATACAATAGCGGAATCGATAGTACCTGTAACTGAAGTTTTTGATCTACAGGGTGTTCCGCAGATGAAAGAAAATGAGAAAAAGTATCTTTAAATAGGGAAAGGAGTTCATATTGGTATCACATCGAATAGGTTTTATTGGACTGGGAGAAGTCGCTACGGTTCTTTCCAGGGAGCTTGTCAAGAATGGTGCTGAGGTAAGAGCGTTCGATGTACTTTCCGCTACTCCCGAGGGACGAAGTATTATAAAAGAGCGAATAAGAAATACAGGTGTAAAACTATGTTCTATAGAAAATACTGTCAGAGCTTCTCAATATATACTTTCTACAGTTCCTACACAGGAGGCAAGGCAGGTTGCTAAAATGGCCTCTGCTTATTTAAAAAAGGGAAAACTTTACATTGATATGAACTCCACCAGTCCTGCCGAAAAAGTGGAGATAGGAGAAATTATAGAAGCTTCCGGTTGTGAGTACATTGAAGCAGCAATTCTCGGGGCAATAGGGGCAGAAGGCCCCAGAGCTCGTGTTCTGGTTACGGGTTTACGAGGAAACGAGGTAGCCGAATTATTTAACTCTTTGGGATTGAACTGGGAATGGTATGGAGAGAATATCGGAAAAGCTTCGATGTTCAAAATGCTGCGAAGTGTTTTCTCTAAAGGTCTGGAATGCATTATTGTAGAACTTCTTCTGGCCGGCATGCGTGGTGGCATCGAAGAAGATCTCTGGCAGGAAGTTTGTAGATTCATGAATCAAAACCCTTTCGATATAGTGGCTGATAATTGGGTACTAAGCCACGCTACAGCTTGCAAGAGACGCTATCATGAAATGGTTCAGGTCAACGAAACTCTACGGGATTTGGGTATACATTCGGTTATGAGTAGGGCAACGGAGTCTTTCTTCAAGCGTTCTCTGGAAGCCGGAATTGTGGAGGCATTTGAGAAAAAACCGGATTCCCGAAAGAGAGTAATCGAATATCTGGATAAGCAGATTTTTGGACAGTCATAAATATATGGTATTTAGCCCTCAGGGGTTGTTACTTTAAAAAAATTTTTTATTTGCTGCGGGCGCGATGCACTGGGCATAGTGATTTTCCAGGTCATCCGGGGACATTTTCCAAGAGGAATTTTATGAATGTATCGACCAGCTTGCTTTTGTAACGCCTTTGAGGATAAACAATTAAGAACCTGCGGGTCAGTTTCATATCTTTTACACAAGCTTTTACAAGAAATTGTGATTCGATCTCGTTTTTCACAGCAATTTCGGATATAATGCCGTACCCTATACCACTTTCTATGGCCGATTTAACTGCCTCCGCACTACCGAGAGTAAGAACCGTGTTGATTCTGTTTATGGACACCCCTACATCCTGGAGGAAACGCTTGAATACCTCTCTGGTTCCTGAACCTTGTTCCCTCAGTACACACGGTTCACGTAATATTTCTTCAAGCTCCAGACATTCTCTTTTCGCCCAGGGATGATCTTTTTTGACAATAATTACAATCTCATCGGTGAAGTAAGGTTCAATTATGAAGTGTTTCAGAGAAACAGGTTCGCTCACGATGGATAGATCGAAAATCTGTTCTTTCATTGAGTTGATAATAGTGGCACTATCCCCCATATTCATCATTATGGTAACTTCCGGGTGTTTCTGCTTGAATAATCCAAGAATCTTCGGTAGATAGTATTTACCCAGTAGAGAGGCAGCTCCGATGCGAATCTCTCCCTTTAGATCTTCCGTAGTCTGCAAAATCTCTTCTTTAGCTTGTTCATAGTTTTCCAGAATCCGGGAGGAGTATTTAAAAAGAATTTCCCCTGCTTCTGTAAGAAAAATTTGGTTGTGTACTCTTCTGAACAACCTTGTCTGGAACTCATCCTCTAGCTTCTTGATTTGGAAAGTGACTGCAGGCTGAGTCATAAACAGAATATCCGAAGCTTTGGTAAAGCTGTTGTATTTTGCTACTGTATAAAAAACTTTCAGACTGAAATCCATAATAATTAAAATAATATTTGTCGATTTAGCGCTTGTCAACGGATAATAAAACCTTACACATAGAAGTACCATTTCTTAAAATAGTGTATGTGAATGGCTGGTGTGGATTACATATTTAAATTTGTTCTAAAAATCTAGAAGCAGCAGGGGAGTTTGCCCTGTATAGAGTTAATAGAAAACTTTATACGGAGGCGTTTTTATGAATAGAGTTATGTTTGTTCTCTTATCCCTGGTAGTTTTTTCTATGGGTTTTTGTACAAAGACATCTGCCGAGGAAAGCTCCCCTAATAAGGGAGTTTTCGATCTAATTCCTCTGGAACTTGCCGAGGAAGAACCTTCCAGATGGGATAGACCAGGTATGGATACATCGATAGGGGGAGGCATAAGATTCGGGCTTTTCCCGGGAAGCGAAGATGCTGAGATCGGAGATGTATTTGCATCCCTTCGTTTTTCACTCCTTTTTGAAGGTTTATACAGGTTTCCCCGCGTTGTAGGAGCTGGGTTTCAGACATTTATGGACTTCTTTTCAATAAAATACGAAACGGACAGTATTCTTCTGTTTGATGTCGATGGAAGAGTCTTTGTGGATTTCCGCCGGGGAGTGTTTTCACTGAGGGCACACGCCGGATACAACATGGCAATTTTAATGGCCTATGATCTTTACGGCTCTCATTTATTTGAGTTCGGCGGAGGTGTTGTTATCGGCCCAGTGTATCTGGAATATTCGGTACTTCTGGGGAAGGAGCCTCAACTAAGAGAAGGAGTGCGGGCATTATTTCTCGGACCTCATCACAGAGTGGGTATTGGCTATAAGGCTTCGATTATGTAGTAGTCTCCCGTTTTTTTAACAAGTTTAGATTTTTTAATTGTGTCCTTGTAAATATGCTGTTATACTTTAATTAAGTCTATATATAGTAGAAACCGACAGGAGAGGAATCATGCTCATTATACCTGCTATAGATATTCTTGGGGGTAAGTGTGTGAGGCTTTACAAAGGCGATTATCGGCAGGTTTCCGTTTATGAGAAAGATCCGGTCACAGTGGCCAGGGAGTTTGAACAGGCAGGGGCAAAGAGGATTCATATAGTTGATCTGGATGCAGTCATGGGTGAGGGGAGACGGAACAGAAAGAAGATTCGTAAGATCCGGAAGGCAGTCTCCTGCACTATAGAGCTGGGTGGAGGTATACGCAGTGAGGAAGATGTGGAAGAGCTCCTCGAGATCGGTATAAACCGGCTCGTTGTGGGAACAATCTTTGCAAGAAATCCTTCCAGAGTTGCGGGGTGGGCTCAACATTACGGATCTGTCTTCATTGCGGGGATAGATTCTCTGGAAGGGCAAGCTAAGATTAACGGATGGGAGAAAAGATCCGGGAACACCCACCTGGAACTGGCTAAAAAAGCCAGGGAAGTAGGAGTGTGCAGTATCATATATACCGATATTGCCAGAGATGGTACCATGGAAGGTCCCGATACAGAGAGCGCTAAGAAGATTGCACAGGAGTCGGGGCTTCCGGTTATTCTCTCAGGAGGAGTTGGAACCGTGGAAGATGTAAAAAAGGTGGCCGAAAACAGTTTCGGAATCGTGGGCATTATTGCAGGTAAGGCCTTTTATGAGGGTAAACTCAATCTGGAAGAGGTAATAAGGAAATACCAGCGGATTCCTGAAAGAGAAGTATGGTGGTAGCCATAGGGGTTTATTTGAAGGTCGATTTTGTTAATAATAAATTTGAGAAGTGGAGCTTTTTTTAATTATATTAAGTTTAAGAGAGATGAGATATG
>QNBH01000154.1 GCA_003645645.1 Spirochaetota bacterium
ACCCTTTCGAAGCTTCCAGTTGGCTATGACATTGTTATCACCATGAATTTTAGGAGAATCCGGCTTCATTGCCTCTATGGGATCGAAGACCCCGGGAAGGTCTTCATACTCTATTTCTATCAAGCCAAGAGCTTCTCTGGCTGTATTCTCATCCTCTGCAGCTATAAGGGCTATGGGTTCTCCGTAATACCTGACCCTGTCTCTGGCCAGAACCTGGTGTTTTGCCTCCAGAAGTCCAACTTCTGTGGTCTGTCCCACCACGTTCTTTACAGATTCGTTGTAAGGCACATCCTCGGCGGTTAACACACAGGTTACTCCCGAAAGAGCTCTGGCTTTAGAGACATCGAGCTTCTTGATTCGGGCCGAAGCCTTTGTAGAGCGAAAAACCTTTGCCGTAAGCATCCCCGGTAAGGTAAAGTCATCGGCAAACAGAACGTTTCCAAGTACCTTATCCCTCTCATCCTGTCCGGGATTTCTCTTACCTATTATGTTAAAATTCTCACTCATCATTCTGCCTCCCTCTTACTAACCGCTTCGATTGCATCGACTATCTTTTTATAACCCGTACATCTGCAAAGATTACCCGATATGGCTTCTCTTATCTCATCTCTGGTTGGATGGGGATTTTTATCCAGAAAAGCCTTGGCAGTCATGAGCATACCCGGCGTGCAAAAACCACACTGAAGAGCTTCATGCTCCACAAAGGCCTTCTGAAGGGGATGAAGCTTCTCCCATGTACCAAGGGATTTAACCGTGTATACCTTGCTCCCCTCTGCCTGAAGTGCCAGAGTGATACACGACAGGACGGCCTCTCCGTCCATTATCACAGTACATGCACCACAATCCCCTATCTCACAACCCTTCTTTACTTCTGTAAAATTGTTTGATCGAAGAAAATCGAGGAGCGTTGTCTCTGCTTTTACCCTCCCCTTAACCTCTCTGTCGTTAACAGTAAGGGATATATCATAGAGTTTTCTTTCGCTCATAATGCTGCCTCCGTGCCGGAAAGTTTTCTAAGAGCCCTTCGTAGAAGTTCCACCGTAAGATCTTTTCTATACTCGGTGGAGCCCCTCACATCGCTAATCGGTCTAAGGTCTTTTTCTACTTCTTCGGAAAGAGTAAGAATAGACTCTTCATTCAGCTTCTGTCCCTTCAAGGCTGACTCTGCATTGATAGCTCTAACAGGAGTCGGAGCCACTCCTCCAAGCGCTATACGAATATCCACCGCCTTGCCGCCGTCCAGAGCAAGCCAGGCGGCTAGTGAAGTTACAGAGACCGCAGTTCCGTTGCGTAAACCAAACTTAAGGAAAACACCCTTTCCAGCCTCGGGAACCGAAAATTGAAACCTTAACAGCACCTCATCGGGCTTTAATGCCGTCTTTTTTGGTCCTTTGAAGAACTCTTTAATCGGAATAACTCTCTCTCCCCTATGAGAGCCGATTACCGTTTCTGTATCCAGTACAAGTAGAGGGGGAGCTGTGTCAGCAGCAGGTGATGCATCCGCCGCATTGCCTCCGATTGTAGCCTTGCTCCGGATAAGAGGATTGGCAAACTCTTTCATGGAATCGGGAAAAAAGGGAATCTTTTCACGTAATTTTGCCGATTCCAGTATTTCCCTGATTGTCTCTCCGGCTCCGATTGTAATCTTCCCATTCGAAGTATCTATACCTTTTAGTGGTTTAAGGTTCTTTACATCCAGAAATGTCCCCTCGTTTATTATTCCGTTTCTTATGTATACCAGCAGATTTGATCCCCCTGCTAAAATCAACCCTCTCTCACCGAGCTCTGCCTTCATTTTGAGGAGATCTTCCACTCCCTTGGGCTTATAAAATTGAAAACTACCCATTTAATCCTCCTGTAAGGGGTTTTGTAATCTTTCTACTCACGTTTTAACGGTACAATGCGTCCGCGCTTTCTTTGATTACACTTTCTATTTTATGTTTTATAGATTCTTATGTCAAATTGCTATTTCTCAATATATGGAATTGGTTTATAAATTATGCAAAAGCGCGTATTCTCTGGGTGTCCGAGGCCCAATAAACTGTATCATTTTAATTCCTCAAGCTCCTTGATCCTTTTTGTAATTACTTCGATTTGGATCTTAAAATTACGGAAGGATTCCAGAATACGGGGTAGTAATTCAACGAATTCTTTTATGAATATGTCTGCATCTTCTCTGTCAAATTTTGGAGCAATGGCATTATAATCTGCAATTTCTCTGTTTTTATGTAGTCTTTCAAAAAACCTGCTATATTTTTTATCAAAAACGGCCGGTTTGATAAAATGTAGATTTAACAAGGCGTAGACACCTTCGTGACTCTTAGGATCAAATCCTTTTTGATAAAGAAGGGCTTTTATTATATGGAAGTAAGCATAATAGAGGGAAGAGAGTACCTGCCCATAGTTTTCTCTCTTATAGGCATCCAGGGCGGATTCCATCTTTTCCCTTGAAAGATCCAGCGTACCCTCTATATAGGTTTTCCTTTCCGAGTTTTTGATCTCTTTGACCATAGCAAGACTCCTTCTTCCATGATTTTTTTACCCAGTCCAATACTTGAACTCAGATGCAATTTAGTTAAGACTATCGGAGACAGCATCAGTTCGCCCGCAACACCAGCTTCCTCCTCGACCAATATTGACAGATCGATGATATTTCTAGTCATTTTTTTAACTGAAAGGTCATCGTTAACAATAATTGCAATATCGATATCACTCTCCGTGTGCCCTGATGAACGGGCTCTGGATCCGAAAAGGTAGATCGATTCAATATCGAACCTATCGAGAACAAGAGATATAAGCATGTTGATCATGATCTGTTCTGTCTCTGTCAAGCTGGTTATTTCCATGCCGTATTTTAGCATAGACAGGCGTTTTAAAACACTCATTAATCCGGAAGTTTTTTTCTCAACAGCTAACTTCTAAGCCAATTCCGCTAAGCTGCGCATATTTGTTGTGCGATTGTATATTCGAGCAGTTTTACCGATAAACGTTGCCAATAAAAGCCTCAGCTGGCCGGCTTATCATCTGGGTTCCCATGGGAGGCACAAAGAGTCTGACAGAAAACGGATGACAATCAGCTGCACCGATGGTGCGGCGTGAAGCGTTACCGCAATCTCGGTTTTAACCTGCAACCGGACTTATCCGCGCTGTAACGATTAGTATCTATTTTTTTAATTTTGACGCAAAAATATTATAGTTCTTGCAAAATGTTAAGGGAAACCTTTAATTCTTATTTTGAATTCCATTGCCAAATTTCATTTTCTCACTATTTGGAATTGGTATCTCCATTATGGTATTGACACCAGACGACCAAATGCTTAGTATTAAAATGGTATGCCATCAATTGACAAAATACACAGCATTCTTGAATTGCTTAGAAAATACTATAAAACGGGACTAACAAATAAAGAGATAAGCAGTGCTTTAAACATTCCCCCCTCTACATGTTACCGAATTCTGGCTTCTCTCAAGAAATACGATTATATATATCAACGTAAATCGGATATGCGGTACTTTCTGGGTTTCGCCCATCTGCGCTTTGCAGAATCGGTAATCGAAAGTGTGGATGCAGCAGCCATCTGTCTGCCCTATCTTGAGGATCTTCACAGGGAGACAGAGGAGACTGTATTTTTTGCCCTCTACAACGGCAAACAGTGTGTTGCAATGGAGGTATGCGGTTATATAAATACCAGGATTTCCGTAGGCAGGGGAGAGATCATGCCGATGCACTGTGCCTCATCCGGAAAGGCGGTTCTTGCCTTCCTGCCGGAAAGAGAAAAAAAGAGGTACATCTACGAATCAGAGCTAAAGGCTTACACTAAAAACACCATTATCGATCCTGCCAGGCTGGAAGAAAATATTAAGGAGATATATCGCACCGGTGTCGCTTACAATTTTCAGGAGTTTAACAACGGAATAAATGCCATGTCCACACCCATTTTTGACAGTCAGAACAGAGTGATAGGTGCCCTGACAGTAGTAGGTACCTCTGTAGATCTGGACGAACAACAGATGAAGGAATATTCGGAGCAATTTTTAGAAGCCAGCATAGAAATATCAAATAAGCTGGGAGCGGAGTTTCCTCCCTGGATTATAGAAAATCTAAAAAAGCAAGGTTCTCTGGTAATAAAATAAAATGAAGGAGTAAGAAGGGTAAAAATGGAAAAGCGAGATTATCACTACCTGGGTAAAGATTTCCCTCGAAAGGATGGTTTTGCCAGAGTAACAGGGAAAGAGGTTTACCCTTCTGATGTGGCTTTAAATGGAATGTTTTTCGGAAAGATCTTAAGAAGCCCCCATCCGCACGCTAAAATTAAATCCATAGATACATCAGAAGCAGAAAAGATGGGTGCTGTATGTATTACTTACAGGGATGTTCCCGATAAATACTTTAACGTCCGTCTTGTAAGTGTGCCCAGATCCACCTATATGGACTGGCAGATCCTTTCAAATAAGGTAAGACAGGTGGGAGAGCCTTTTGCAGCGGTTGCAGCAGAAACGGAGGAGCTGGCGCAGAGGGCTGCAGAATCTGTAAAGGTGGAGTGGGAGATTCTCCCTTCTTATTTAAACACCGAGGATGCAATGAATGCAACCGAAAATCTCATCCACGATCATGTGTATCTAGAAGATGAAAAAATAGAGATAAAGAACAATATTGCCTGTATGCGGGAACTTACCGAAGGGGATGTTACAGCAGGCTTTAAAGAGGCAGATGTTATTGTAGAAAATGAGTTTGTAACCCCCAGGGTATATCATTGTCAACTCGAGCCCCGCTCTTCGGTCTGCAAGCCCGAACCCGACGGAGGGGTAACAGTCTGGCCCTCCACACAGGCTCTGCACAACACGAGGATTCTCATTGGAGAGCTCTTCGATATTCCCCTCAATAAGGTAAATGTAGTGCGTGTAACCGGAGGAGGGCATTTTGGCTCAGGTATTCATACAAACAGGGTAATCCTTATAAATGTTGCTCTTGCCCTCAAGGCAGGCACTCCAGTAAAAATAATTCCTGATCGGGAGGGAGATATTTACGAACACTGCCGATATCCCGTTCGATATACCCTGAAGGTTGGTGCTAAGAAGGATGGTACACTGGTAGCAGGAGAGATGAAAGCCCTGGTGGATATTGGAAGTCATCACATCCAGGCCTTCGCCTTTCTGGGTGTACTCGTGGGCTGGTGGCATTCCCTGTACCGGTGCAAAAACTTAAAGTACAAAGGGATTGCAGTTTACACCAACAAGGCTCCTAGCTGTGCAATGCAGGGTTATGGGGCACCCCAGGTAACTTTCGGTGTAGAGACAACCATGAGCATGCTGGCCGAAAAACTGGGGATGGATTATCTCGAGTTTCGTTTAAAAAATTATGTGGGTCTGGGAGAAACATTCTGGGGGCAGGGGCCTACGGTACGTTCTACTATACGATCAGACGGGGTTGAAGAGCTCATAACCAGGGGAGCGGAGCTCATTGGATGGAACAACCGACAGCCTCCCGAAAAGAAAACCGGCAGGTACAGACGGGGGATCGGGATGGCCAGAGGATTCCATACCTCTGGGACGGGTGCTCCTGTACCGGGTGAGGTAAAGGATTATACAACCGCAATGGTAAAGATAAACGAGGATGGTTCTGTGGATGTTTTAACCTCCCTCATGGATCAGGGAGGCGGTACTCTCGATGCAGCGGCCAAACTCGTTGCGGAAGAGCTGGGTGTTCCCTTCGATAAAGTAGGTATATCCCCGGCAGATACACGATCCACCGGGTACGATGTATGCACACACGCCACCAGAGGTGTCTATTGCGGGGGAGGAGCAGTACTCGAAGTTGCCCGTAAAGCCAAAGAGGTACTGCTTGAATATGCTTCTCGCATTCTCGAAGCACCAGTACATGCCCTTAAGACCAGGCCAGACCTCGAAAGAGAACAGGGAGAAGTATATGTAGACGGTATGGAAGAGAAATCTATTACCATTGCAGAGGTGGCTCAAACCGCGATGAACAACGATTGGGGTACGGCAATCTTTGCAAAAAGCCACCGTATGATAGCATGCCCTCCCGCCTTTACGACATTCTTTGTGGAGGTAGAGGTAGATACGGAAACCGGTAGAGTCACTATCGAAAGAGTCGTTGCCGGAAGTGATGCCGGAGTGGTAATAAATCCCTCTCTTGCCAGAGGACAGATACACGGCGGTTTTTACAGAGGCGCCGGTATGGCCCTGCTGGAAGATACCCATTATGACGAGAAAACGGGAAGGCTCACCAACCTTGGACTTTTAACAGATTACAAAATGTTGGGTCCCGAGGATCTTCCTGACGAAGAGCACTTCCAGACTTTCTTTGCAAACACCTACGAACCCACAGGCCCTATGGGCGCAAAGGGAATCGGAGAGGCCGCCCTCAATCCTGTCCCTGCTGCAGTGGCTTCTGCTATCCAAAACGCTACCGGGATATGGTTTACAAAACTACCGATTCTGCCGGAGGACATCGTAAAGGCGTTAAGGCAAAAAAAGGAAGGTATTGCTACTTTCGAACCCGAAAAAGATAAAAATCATACCATAGAACGAGAGTTTTTAAAAATACGAAGCTTTTGAACAGGATAGGATAAATGTCAAGCTCAAGAATTATCACTCAGGATTTTGATTACATAAAAGCGGTATC
This sequence comes from Spirochaetota bacterium, assembly GCA_003645645.1. Lineage (GTDB taxonomy): Bacteria > Spirochaetota > Spirochaetia > SPDA01 > B32-G16 > B32-G16. The sequence continues at coordinate 6,647 of QNBH01000154.1, forward strand.
CCTTGGTGAGGCTCTGGAGAGCCTGGCAAAAGATGGTGCAAGAGTATTCGCAGGCGGTACCGATTTACTCAACAAGATAAAAACCGCTCGGGACAACCCCAAACTGCTTGTGGATATAACCGGTATCGAAGAACTTAAAGGGTTCTCCTTTTCTGAGGGCTGTCTTCTTATCGGTGCTGCCGTAAGGCTTTCCTTCCTTGAAGATGAAAAAGTAATAACTGAAAGGTATCCGGCTCTGCACGAAGCCATAAAAAGTCTGGGCAGCGTGCAAATACGCAATATGGCTACGCTTGCCGGCAACCTGTGCAATGCCTCGCCCATTGCGGACACGGCTCCTCCCCTTATGGTCTACGATGCAGAGGTAGAAATAAGCCGATTACACAATACCAGAATAGAAAAAAGAATCATTTCTCTGAAAGATTTTTTCACAGGTCCGGGGCAGACAGTTCTACAAAAGGGAGAGATGGTAACCGGTGTGCGTGTTCCCGAACCCATGGCTTCATCGGGAGCAGCATTCGGTAAAATCGCACGAGTAACCATGGATCTGGCCAAAGTAAACTGTGCAGTATGGTTAAAGAGGGAGGAAGCCGTTGTTGCTGAAGCAAGAATAGCTGTAGGGGGGGCAGCTCCTGTTCCGGTCAGAGTCGAAAAAGTGGAAAAAGCACTTGCCGGAATGAGACCTTCCTCCAAAAGGATCTCTCAGGCCGCAGCCCTGGTAGGGGAGAACCTCTCTCCAATTAGCGATGTTCGCTCTACAGCAAAATATCGAACAGATACAGCATCGGTGCTTATCCGTGACACATTTTTTCCTGCCTGGAAACGCTCCGGTGGAGAGGAGATAACAGATGAATGAGAGGCAGATCGTACTCGAAGTAAACGGAAAAGAGTATAAACTGACGGTGAAACCCAACGAGTTGCTTATAAACGTCTTAAGAGAAAGATTGGGGCTCATGGGTACAAAATACGGATGCGGTGTGGGGGAATGTGGTGCCTGCACAGTGTTGATGGATGGTAATCCTGTACTTTCCTGTCAAATGCTTGCCCTTTCTGCATCCGGCAGTAAGATCACAACCATAGAAGGTATTGCTCAAAACGGTAGGCTTCATCCTCTTCAGGAAGCCTTTCTCGACGAAGGGGCAGTTCAGTGCGGATTTTGTACCCCGGGAATGATTCTCTCTGCAAAGGCTCTGCTCGATAAAAAACCCAATCCTACAGACATGGAGATAAAAGAAGCCATAAGAGGAAACATTTGCCGATGTACGGGCTATATCAACATATTAAGGGCCATAAAAACGGCCTCTTTAAAACTATCGGAAAGGAGTAGATAATGAACTTTGAAGGAAGAGATATTATCAGCACGGCCGACCTGTCCAGAGAAGAGCTTCTCCATATAATGGATGTTTCGGCAAAGATGGAAGAGATGGTAAAGAAGGAAGCCATCTCCGATTTATTGAAAGATAAGATGGTTGCAGTTATTTTCCTTGAACCCTCAACGAGAACACGCCTGTCTTTCGAGACTGCGGTACAGAGATTGGGAGCCAGGCATATAACCATAGCCGATCCCAAAGCCTCTTCGGCACAGAAAGGAGAGTCTCTGGCAGATACCGCAAAAACAGTAGAAGGATATGTGGATTGTATTGTCATCCGCCAGCCAATGGTAGGAGGTGCAAAAATAGTTGCAGATGCTGTGGATATCCCGGTGATCAATGGGGGAGACGGCGCGGGACAGCATCCTACGCAGGCTCTTCTGGATCTCTACACCATCATAAAAGAGAAGGGCACTCTGGAAAACCTCAAGGTAGCAATGGTGGGAGACCTTAAGTTTGGACGTACAGTGCACTCCCTGTCTTACGCACTGGCTCCCTTTAATCCTGTAGAATATATCTACTGTTCGCCCGAAGAACTCAAGATGCCCGACGATATTTGCCGGGACATGAAGCAAAAGGGAATAACCATTAAGGAAACCCGGTCAATCGAAGAGGCTCTTAAGGCAGATATCATTTACATGACCCGCATACAGAAAGAACGCTTCGAGGATCCTGCAGAGTACGAGAAGCTCAAAGGCAGTTACGTCCTTAACAGAAAACTGGTGGAAGGGGGAAAGAAGGATATAACAATTATGCATCCCCTGCCCCGTGTCGATGAGATAGCTACCGATGTGGATGATCTACCCAATGCAGCCTACTTCCGTCAGGCTCACAACGGCGTATATTTACGGATGGCTCTAATTGCCATGGTGATGGGTCGAGCTTAATTTTTTACTCGCCCAGGTAGGCTTTTCTCACCTCGTCGCTTTTACGCAGTTCGTGGGTCGAGCCCTCGATTTTAACCACCCCCTTCTGGAGAACGTAACCTCTGTCGGCTACGGCGAGGGCTTTCCCCGCATTCTGTTCTGAGAGGAAAATCGTGGTTCCTCTCTCCCGAATCTGGCGGATGGTATCGTAGAACTCCTCCACCAGCTTGGGAGCAAGCCCAAAGGAAGGCTCATCCAGAAGCAGAAGTTGTGGATTGGCCACAACTGCCCTGCAAATCTCTACCCTCCTCCTGTCCACCAGGGAGAGATCCCTCGCCCTACGATAGCAGTTAGCCGAGAGTTCCGGA
>QNBH01000155.1 GCA_003645645.1 Spirochaetota bacterium
AAGCGGGCCGGTTGCACTATCCTGTAGGAGAATTCCCCGCCGGTGAAGAAAAAAGCTGCGGCTTGCTTGCACTATTTTGAGTTTTTATGTAATATAAGTGCATGAAATGTAAACATTGTGGAACAATAAACTCGTCAAAGGACAGGTACTGTAAAAACTGCGGGAAGCCTCTTTCCGCTAAAGTAACCTGCCCAAACTGGAAGAAAACTTTACCTCCGGGTAGCAAGTTTTGCAGCAACTGTGGCACAAAAATAGGAAAACCGGTTAAAGCCCATGAGAGTCAATCCCGGAAGAAAAGAGGAGTCAGAACCGAGGTTTTTGTTATTGCCATAGTGGTGGTCCTGCTTGCGGGTGCTGCAGGTTATGCCATATACTCGGCCTCGGGAGGGTTTGGAAGCAATCGGAGTAGCACTTTACCTTCCACTGCTCAGAACCCTTCGACTCCTCTGCCGAGTTTCTCTCCCCAGGTTGAGGAAATCGCAGCATACTTTTTTTGCCCGTGCGGAGCGTGTGATCTCATACTGGCAGAATGCCACTGTGATGAGCCCAGGGGAGCAATAGAGGTTAAGAGCTATATAAGCAAACTCGTTTCAAGCGGTTTGTCCAGAGAAGAAATAATCAAAGAAGTGGAGACAGAATACGGCCACAGGATTACTGGTTAACCGGGATGTATCAGCAGTTTGAGATTACAAGCCGGATTGATCCGACTCTAAAGACCCTTACTCTTTTTCGGCGCAAATCTATTGAGAGCTGACTCAACTTTTTGATATTCAAACTTATGAGGGACGAGCGGCTTTTGTTGAGGAGTTTACAAGGAATTACTTGGAAGAACGAGGAATGATGAATTAGAGTTCCCTTATTTACAGGCCCATGACTACTATCGTGACAGCTCAGGCGTGACCATCGCGGCAACTACTGTGTCCCGGTTCATACACGAACCGGGTACGACAATCGCTCAAGATCTCTTTGTGAAAGTCCTTTTTCTTTGCGAATGTTAATAAGATTTTTGGCAAACTCAGATCGTTGCGTAGCTTGCATGGCAAAAATATTATAATACGAGGTTAACATATTCACGTTACCATGATACACTAAATGTATTCAAAATCCAACATCTTATAGAGCAAAAACCACTTAACACGGTCTTGAAAACTGCCGCATATGCCGGTAAAGACCCTTGCGTTGCAAAGTAATAAAAGCCCCACCTCCTATTTCGCCTTTACCAGGAGGGCTTCGGCTATCTCGTTTAAGGGGAGCACTGAATCCACACACCCTCTTTTTATGGCTTCGTTGGGCATGCCAAATACAACACTGGTTTTTTCGTCCTGAGCGATATTGTAGCTACCCGCCTCTTTCATTTCTCTCATGCCATTTGCACCGTCATCCCCCATGCCTGTGAGAATAACTCCAATAGCATTCTTACCGGCATACCTTGCGGCAGAACGAAACAGTACGTCCACGGAGGGGCGGTGGCGTGATACCAGGGGGCCGTCTCTTACTTCTACAAAGTAGCGTGCTCCGCTTCTTTTCAATAAAATATGTCTGTTGCCGGGTGCAATGAGTGCCCGGCCTCTTAGAACGGTGTCGTTTGTCTCGGCCTCTTTTACTGTTATATTGCAAAGAGAATCGAGTCTTCTGGCAAAGGCAGTTGTAAAATGTTCGGGCATGTGCTGAACTATGACCATTCCCGCAGCATTTACCGGTAGCTGTTCGAGCAGCACTCTGAGAGCTTCCGTGCCTCCCGTAGATGCACCGATTACTACCACCTTCTCGGTAGTCTCAATGGATACCTGTCTCTTACCCAACGGCAGAACAACGTCTGCAGTGAGTTTCTTAGGTACTTCCTTCGGATGAGGGGGAGGCGTATATCTTACTCTTTTAAGATTGGAAAGGCTTGCAGCCCTCACCGCATCGGTAAGCAGAACTCTGGATTCTTCCAGAAACTGCTTTGTACCGATCTTTGGCTTCTGAATTATCTCTACCGCTCCGTATTCCATGGCTCGCAGTGCGTTCTCCGATCCGTCTTCGGTTTTACTTGAGCAAATAATTACCGGAAGAGGTCGCTCGCTCATAAGCTTTCTTAAAAATGTAAGCCCGTCCATTCTAGGCATCTCAACATCCAGGATCATAACATCGGGAACAATACTCTCCATTTTTTTTGAGGCGATAATCGGATCGGCGGCCGTAGCCACTACTTCTATGGAAGAATCGCTGGAAAGCAATTCGCTTAATGTTTGACGAACTACAGCGGAATCGTCAACAATCATAACTTTTACTTTTTTCATTTAGCGATCCTGCTGGTCTTCTCTTCTCTCGCTTTCTGGGTAATCTTGTTTACATCGAGGATAAGGGCTATGCTCCCATCTCCAAGAATTGTTGATCCTGAAACTTCCTCCACATTTCTAAAGGCAATACTCAACGGTTTGATAACAATCTGAGTTTGTCCAAGTACTCTGTCCACGGCAATACCAGTTTTTTGATCCTCCGTATTAACTACTACCAGTTGCATATTCCCCTCCGATGCATCCTGCTGAGAAAATAGCGTTCTCAAATTGATAAAAGGTACGGCCTCTCCCCTTATGTTTGCTATGCTATTATTATCGGAAATACCCAGAAGATCTCCGGTTAATTCAAAGCATTCTACAACATCGGAAAGATTTACAATGTATTTCCCATCACCTACCTCCAGGAGAAGTCCGTCTATTATAGAAAGAGTAAGGGGAAGCCTAATCGTTATTGTTGTGCCCCTGTTCTTCTCCGAAGCCACTTCCACGGTACCGCGCAATCTCTCGATGTTTTTCCGAACCACATCCATTCCCACACCTCTTCCAGAAATACCGGTTGCCTTTTCTGAAGTGGAAAATCCAGGTTCAAATATAAGGTTAAAAAGCTCGTGCTCCCCTATCTCGGAGCCAGACTTAATAAGACCCTTCTCTTCCCCCTTCTTCCTTATCTTTTCGGGATCCAGCACTCTTCCGTCATCGGATATCTCGATAAGCACATTTGCCCCCGAATAGGCTGCACCCTGGGTGATGGTGCCTTTTTCAGGCTTTCCCAGAGCAGCACGGTCCTTAGAATGTTCTATTCCATGATCGACGGAATTACGAATAATGTGGACAAGGGGATCCTTTAACATATCGATAACATTTTTATCAAGTTCTGTCTCTGCTCCGTAAGTAACCAGTTCTACATTTTTTCCGAGCTCATGGGATAGATCTCTTACCAGCCTGAAAAAGCTTCTAAAGGTTTCGGTAAGGGGAACCATCCTGATGCTCATTGTTGTTTCGCGTAGTTCGGAAGTCAGGCCTTCCAGGGTTTCGGAAATATTCAGGAGCTCGGCCTCACCATCTTTATTGGCATAACCCGAAAGCCTCGCCTGTAGAGTTACAAGCTCTCCCACAAGGTCGACCAGATAGTCCAGCTTTTCATTCTTTACCCTTATGGTGGAACCCGTCTGAACCTCATTTCTCCTTTTTCTCATCTCCCGGACATACTTTTGTTCTGCAAGGGCCGATTCAACTTTGTCGGGAGTTACAATCCCTTGTTCTACAGCCATCTCGCCAAATAGCTTCTTTTTGCTTATGATTTTGTTTATCTCCTCTACGTTCATATATCCTCTCTCTGAGAGGATCTCACCGATTTTTTTATAATCATCCTCGGTACCAAGTACATCCCCCTCATCTATTACATCTATTTTTATCCTGGAGTAATCTTCTACAAAGATAAATACATCTTTTATGGCATTTATTCCGCTGGATGTTGTAAGAATTGCAGTCCAGGTGGTATAACAGTGCTCTGGATTGAGATCTTCCAGATTGGGTAGCTCATCACTGTTTGCTATAATAAGGGCTTCGCCAAGATCGCTTAGCTCATTAAGAAGCGGCAATATCTTTATCCCCCTTAAAAAGATTTCTCTACCGGGTTTAAACTCTATACGATAGGTTTTTCGCGGTTCTTCCTGTGTTTTCTCCGCAAGAGGAGGAGTCGGCTCGGCCGTATGCGGTGCATATTCCTGTACCTTACTCATTAGTTCTCTGAAAGATGCAACCAATTTTTCCTGAAGCTCTTTGTCTGCATTTTGCGGGTTTTTTAGAAGGACGGAAATATGATCACAGGCCATGAGAGTTGAATCGATAATCTTTTTATTTATAAGTAGTTTCCCGTCCCTTAAATAGTCGAATACAGTCTCTACCTCGTGGGTGAAAGAGGCAATTTCATCATAACCAAACATGCTTCCCGAACCCTTGATCGTATGCAGGGCTCTGAACACAGTGTTGAGAAGCTCGTAATCTTCAGGTGATTTCTCGAGATCGACGATCCTCGCCTCGATTTCCGACAGTAATTCGGAGGCTTCTTCTATGTAGTAATCTCTCGGATCCGATATTTCCACGTTTATCCTCCTTCTGTGCTCCTGATCATTTCGTTTATCCAGCAACTCTTTCCGTGATCGAAAATGCAGTGTTTATATCGAAAATAACCTGAAATTATCAGTGCTTCTTCTAATGGCTTGGGTAGAGAGGTGAGAAAAAGAATCTCGCCCTTCTTCTCGTTGAGAGTTTTACACAGTGCCGCAAGGATTTGAAGAAATGAAATATCCACCTTCTCAACTTCATCGAGATCGAGTAATAAAGTTTCGTTATTATTTATAAACTGAAGAAAGCTTTTGTGAATCTTTTCCGCATTTTCAATTGAGGCTTCTCCTTTCAACTTAAGCACTATTTTCCCATTATCCTTCTTCTGTTCTATTTCCAGCATCTCATTGTTATCCTTTTTTCCCTTTTTTCCTGTTCGCCTTTCATTACCCGCAAACTTTTTTTACAACCTCTTTGAGCTTCTCCGGGGTGAAGGGCTTTACGATCCATGCAGTTGCACCTGCCTCCTTGCCCTTCTCCTGCATACTTTTCTCCGATTCAGTGGTAAGCACTATTATGGGGGTAAACTTGAACTCCGATGCAGTCCTGACATTCTTTATAAACTCTATCCCGTTCATCTCGGGCATGTGAATATCTGTAATAACCAGTTGAGGATGGGTTAAATGAAGCTGATCAAGCCCTTCTTTTCCGTTTGAAGCCTCTGCCACTTCCCAGCCCTCCTCGTCAAGGGTAAAGTTTATCATCTGCCTCATTGAGGCAGAATCATCGACAATAAGAGCTTTTTTCCCCATTTCTGACTCCTTTTTTCTGTTATTATTCACTGCAGAAGTCGACATTCATAAGTGTTCGGTTCATAAGTTCCTTTTCTGTTTCCATTGTGTACTTGTTCACAAGCCAGGCCGCATGATCCCTGGAAGCAAAGTCGGCGAGCGAACTGCTGTTTTCGAGCTCTTCTTTGAGAGAGTTAAGTTCCTTTGCAAACTCCTCCAGTGGTTCAATTACATGCTCTATACGCTGCCTGGTTATATCCTGAAACTGGATGGAAACCACGATTGTGCTTATATCTCTTGCAAGAGATTCTGCATGCCTGGAGAGATCTGCAAGCTTATCTCTTGCCTGGGCGATGGCATTGTTTATCTGCCCCAGTGCATTCTTTAGCATCTCCCCTGCTTCCATTGTAATTTCATTGCTTCTCTTAACACCCTCTTCGGTCTCTTTGTAAACATGCCTGGTCTCTTCGGTTACCTTGTCAATAATAGAATGTATTTCCTTGTTTGCAGATTCTGAGTCTTCTGCGAGTTTTCTGAACTCTGAAGCAACTACCGAAAACCCCTTTCCGTGAGCTCCTGCCCTGGCTGCCTCTATGGTTGCATTTATGGCAAGGACTTTGGAGCTGTCTGCAATATTATCTGTTTTCCTCACAATATCTTTTACGGCTTCTGCCCGCTCTATAATTTTAGCAGTTGCACTCTGACTCTTCTTAATAATTTCTGTTACGCTGTTGAAGTTGGTTATTATACGGCTTAAAACCTCTTTCATAGATAGAAGGACACTCTGATTGTTATCTCCGCTTTCCTCGGAAAGATCACCAAAGACGGCGGATACCTCTTTAACCTGTTCTTTAGCCTTCTTGTTTATATTCATAAAGCTTTTTGAAAGATCCATGGCTGCCTTCTCGGTATGTTCTATGACCGCTCTAAGCTGACCGTTAAGAACCGGTATAATTTTTACTTTTTCACGGAGAGATGAGGTAATGGGTTTGAAAGCCTTATCAATTTCCTGATTGTCTTTCTCTTTTCGAATATTTGAATATTCTTGCTCCTTTTCTTCAAGCTCTTTTTCCTTTCTCTTGAGCTTTTCTTCCAGTCTCGCCTTCTCCGATTCACAGGCGGTAACTATTTTCTGCTTTTCCGAGCGCAGCAGTCGCCTTATTAGAAAGAAACTTCCTGTAAGAAGAACTGTAATATATATAAGCTTAGCAGTTGTACCGGGGATAATAACCGAAAGAGCCGACAGGATAATTATTGATGAATGTGCAATAAGAACTTTCATGTTATTTTTACTTTAATATTTTCTCTTCTGGTTTATCAATTCTTTTTTTTGTTTTTTGATCAGAAATCCATTGAAAAAACAGATCAACTGCATCCGGACAGAGCTGAGTGCCTCTGGATTCATGAATAATTTCATAAGCTTCTTCTTCGGTATAACCCGAACGGTAGGGCCTGTTACTGGTAAGGGCATCGAAAGTATCTGCTACAGCCATTATACGTGCCCAGAAAGGTATATCACTTCCTTTGAGTCCTTCGGGATATCCCTTTCCGTCGAACCTTTCGTGATGGTAGAGAATCAGGGATGTTACCTCTCCCAAACTGGGAATAGGTTTTATGATGTTAAACCCTACCCTGGGATGTTTCATGATCTCAAGCTTTTCTTCTTCGGATAATCGGCCTTTTTTAAGCAGAATGGAGTCCCGCACCCCGATCTTCCCTATATCGTGAAGTATACCTCCCAATCTTACCACCTCTATTTCATCTTTATCGGCGCCTGTCAGTGATACCATTCCGGATGCAATGGCAGATACGTTTTCTGAATGCCCCTTTGTGTAATTATCCTTTGCTTCGAGTGCCAGAATCAGGCTTGAAATTGACGCCAGCATCATGTTTCGTTCCATCTCAAGCTGCTCCTTCTCTTTAAGGAGTAAAAGATAGTGATCTGAGAGCAGTTTACCGATTAGAATTGTGAGTGAATCCATATTAAAAGGCTTTACAATATAGGTATCCGAGCCGAGACTATGAAGCTTCTTCATCAAACTTCGATCGCGATCTGTACTCATGACTATAAAAGGAATGGTGTTTATAAGAGGGTCTTCGTGAACCTTCCTGCAAAGAGTTATCCCGTTCATAACAGGCATGTGTATGTCGCTTAAAATAAGATCTATCTTTACCTTCCGGAGTATTTCCAGAGCCTCTTCTCCGTTCTTTGCGGTAACAACTCCAAATCCTGACATGGAAAGCCCCTCCCGAAGCATCAGCCGAATGGAGTGAGAATCATCCACCACCAGAATGGTTTTATCCCTGGCAAAATCGGACTCTTTGAGAACACTTTTAACCCTCTCATAGAGGTTCTCCCTTACGGTTTTCTTTGATACATACTCAGATGCTCCGGCTTCGAATCCCCTGCTCACATCTTTATCTGAGTCAAAGCTGCTCACCATTATTATGGGAATATAACGTAAGGGAGGAAAGCTCTTTATATTCTTACAAAGCTCAACGCCGTCCATCTCGGGCATATCTACATCCGTGATTATAAGATCGAATCTGTTTTCCAAGACCATGTCGAGAGCTTCTCTTCCGTTTGAAGCTTCTTCAAGATTAGCATTCAGAGAAGCAAGCAGTCCCTTCACAAGTTTTCTGCAAGCTCTGCTGTCATCAACTACGAGGATTCTACGTTTTTTCATTATTAAAGCCCCTCCCAGAGTAACTTCTCCCCGATCTTTTAAGAACAGGTCTATCACTTTTTACCCGAATCCTGCAGCTCACCCTGCATCTTTTCTTTCATCGTAGTTATTTCCCCGGACGTAAAAACTCTGTCTATATCAAGTATAATCAAAAACTTGTCATTATTTCTGGCCATACCTTCTATAAACTCCGTATCGAGTCTTGTACCGATTTTCGGAGGAGGCTCGATCTCTTCGGGTTGGATTTCGATTACTTCCTGAACACTATCTGCTACTGCACCCAGAATGATGGTCTCCCCTTCTACATCTACCTCCATCACAATGATACATGTATCGACTGTGCGCTCTCCTTCGTGCAATCCGAACTTGAGCCGCATGTCAAGAACGGGGACAACTCCGCCCCTTAAGTTGATAACACCCTTCATAAAACCGGGTGTTTTTGGCACTTCGGTAATGGGTACCAACTCCAGAACTTCCCTGACCTTTGCCACATCAACTGCGTAATGCTCGTTTTCCAGGCTAAAGGTCAGGTACTGATTTGTTCTGGTTAGAGTTGTTTCTGTCATTTTTTCCTCCTTAAAGGTATAAGTTTTTTAGAACTCATCAAAATCAGAACTGTTAAGTTCCTGATTTTTATCTGTTTCACTACTGCTCTTAATTGTTTTTCCTGTTTTCTCGGGTATTTCCGGCTTCTATCTTTTGGATCATGTATTCGGCTGCAGTATCCCGGCCTGCAATGAGAAAGATAATCGCTTCCATGGAGATGTCCTTGACTGGGACTTTCTCTTCAAGGATTAAGTCTGCACTTGCCCCTATATTCTCTGAGGTGTAGATTCCGATTGTTCCTGCTATAAGTACTATGGCTGAAACCGACAGAAACCCCACTAATAGTCTGGTTCTTAGTTTCATGGCTATATAGGCTTCCATATTCACAACATAAGCGAGCAATTTTTATGCCAACCACCTTGTTTGAAGTAATTTCTTATGATGCTGTAAATTAACTTCTTCGTTGCTCTTGCTCTTATTCCAAAAGGGGTTCAACTTAAGTTGAACCCTTTAAACAATTGATGACGGGCGGAGATCTGAGGGGGTGTCACCCCACTTTTTTTCTCGCAATGGGTGGACATCGGGGCTGGTCAATCCAGATCAAATCTAAAGGTTAGTTCTCCCCTCCGCCCATTTTTTTGACCATCCTAAAACTCTTCAAAATCACTGTCGCTATCCAGAGAAGATGCGGAAACGGCTGCTGCTTCCTTGCTTCTTGCAGCAAGTTTGCCCACTTCCGCTGCAACCACGGCAAATCCCTTACCGTGTTCTCCGGCACGAGCAGCCTCTATGGAGGCATTGAGAGAGAGCATATTCGTCTG
>QNBH01000156.1 GCA_003645645.1 Spirochaetota bacterium
ATAAAAATAGGTTAACAGATTCAATCCATTCTAAAAGCCTTTTCTAAATTCACATATTTTCCTGTTTGGCTAACCAAATATACCCAAACCTGTACAGGGTGCCGATATCCTTGAGAGCTGAAGCTCATCCGGTGTCTCGGTATGGGTATCCCCGGCAAAGGTAATTAATACCTTTGACTTCCCTTGATAAACAGGGTATTATTTGATGGCCATGGAACCGGATGAGAAATATCTATGCAAGAGAATTCTCGAGCGTTTCCTGCGGTATGTCAGGACCGAGACAACGTCTGACCGGCATTCTGCAGAGATTCCATCCACCTCATGCCAGTGGGATTTACTTCATCTCCTCGAGAGAGAGCTTAAAGATCTGGGGCTTGATATGGTTGAGCTAACCGATAAAGGCTACCTTATCGCAAGGTTGGAATCCAATATTACAGAAGGTAATACACCTCCTGCAATCGGCTTTATCGCTCATGTTGATACCTCCCAGGATGCTCCCGGGAAAAACGTAAATCCTAAAGTAATAGAGAATTATGATCTTAAACCGATAGCACTTGAAGGCGGACAGAGATTGGATCCCCAGGAGTTTTCCGACCTTAAGAATTACAGGGGGGAGACTATTATTACTTCCGACGGAAATACTCTACTGGGTGCCGATGATAAGGCGGGTATTGCAGAGATAATAACGGCTCTTGAGTGGTTAAAAGGTCATACTTCTATAAACCATGGGCCTGTAGAAGTTATTTTCACCCCGGATGAAGAGACGGGCAAGGGATTGGAAGCTTTTCCCCTTAATAAACTCAAATCGAAATACTGCTATACTATCGATGGCGGCGGGTTGGGAATAATAGAGTCCGAATGCTTTTTCGCGTACAAAGTTGAAGTTAATTTTAAGGGAATATCGTACCATTTAGGTGAAGCCAGGGGGAAGCTTGTAAACGCAGTTTCAATGGCCGGGTGCTTTGTAAATATGCTTCCCCGCAGCGAAAGTCCCGAAGCCACCGATGGAAAATTCGGCTACTATTGCCCCATAGAGATAAAAGGAGATATGGAGACGGCCTATACAGAGATATACCTGAGGGATTTTAAACTTCCAGAAATAGAAAGACGTATTGAAACCATAAAAAACATTGCATCTACGGTGGAAAGTCTTTATCCCGGAGGCAAAGTTGAGTTAAACTTTAAGAAACAGTACTCCAATATGAAGGCCATTCTGGATACGGTGCCGGAAGTCATCTCTAATCTCGAGCAAGCCGTAGAAAAAGCAGGGCTTAAACCGGAGCACAAATCCATACGTGGGGGAACAGATGGTGCCAGACTGAGCGAGATGGGAATTCCTACTCCCAACGTGTTTAACGGCGGATACAATTATCACAGCAGATTGGAGTGGGCTTCCCTCTTTGCAATGGGGAAGGCAAGCAGGACGATTATCAATCTAATCCAGATTTGGGCTGAAAAAGCAGATACCGCTTGAATATAGAAAAAAATGTGTTATTATTGGTATAAAGGGAAGGAATGCTTAGAAAGTACTGTATAAAAATTTTAACTGTTTTTTTCGTATTTTTAATTTTCTCATGCGGACAGGCAGGTCTATTGGTTCAAGATCAGTCTCAAGAAGATGCAGTAAACATAAAAACTCTAAACGAAGGCAGTATTGTTACTAAGAATAGTCAAATCCCTCTATCCATAGAAAACTTCGACAGCACCCTATCTCCAGATCGATTGGAGATTAAACTCCTTTCTTCGGAAGGTGAGGAACTTGGCACTGAAACCATAGAGGGCGAAGATTTAAAAAACGATTCTCTGCCTTCTATCACATTACCCCAGTTGGAGACCGATTTATATATTCTGCGTTTTACCCTGTATAAAGATAATGAGATAATTACAGAAAAAGAGGTTAAAATCTTCTACACCAATGAAATTTTCAATGTTCTGGGCATCACTTCCTATCCCCCAGTAATTACATCAAATACTAAAGCAGTGCTGTACGCTCATCTGGATATTCCCGAAGAATCTTCCTCTTACCTCCGCTGGAGTATGGGCAAAGAGCTAATAGCCGAAGGATACGTTAGTGATGGATTTGATAAAATCCTGTGGAATGCACCTGCAGAGGAGGGAGTATATTCGATAAAAGTGGAGTTGTTTCCGGTTGGACCCGAGGAAGACATAACTTTTAATTTTTCCTCTCCTCGAATGCTTACTACAAAAATATTTGTTACAAAAAAAGAGAGCTACAGCAAGAACGAGTTCTCACCGGATAACGAATATTACAGTGTTTTTCATTTTCGGGGCGATGTCGAAGATACCGGGATGAGGAAGAAAACGGGGGCAACAGAGCTCGTAGGCAATCCGGAACTGACCGTGCGGGGTAACCTCTTTGGTTACTACCTCAACGGGACAAACGGTTTTCATATTCCCTCTATCATTCTTCCGGAAAAAGAGGGGGCTCTTGGCCCTTTCTCTCTTATGATGCGTCTTCAAATTGACGGCATACAGAAAAACAGGTCTTTTTTCAATGTTACAAGTGCGGATAATAATTTTACATTTTCCCTCCGCACGGACCAACAGGGGTTACCTATGGTTAGAATAACCCAGGAGGCACAAAACATAGAGTCATACTGTGCAGAATATCCCGATCGGGTGGAAGAACTTTTTAACGGAGACACTCATACGCTCACCCTCTCGGTTGTTCCGGAAGAGAAGACTATTCAGTTTCTATGGTTTGTAGACGGTCTTATGGTCGGTTCGGAAGAGAAACCCTATGCTCCTAAAACCTTTCCGCAAAACGGATATTCCCTTATCGGTGGAGAAGAGGGTTTTATCGGTATAATCGATGAGTTTGGCATTTATTATAGAGATGTTAGGAAACGGTCTGCAACACGCTCTGATATTTACCTTCAGGCTATGAAAGCCAGGTATGGTAGAGAGTTAATTTATGCAGAGGGCTTTGACGGGATGTACATGCCGGAAGATGTTTTACTAACAGGAGAAGCGGAAATCGGGCTCGGAAAGATTATTCTTAACTCCAAAGGGGCAATAACTCTTCCTACTTTTCGAATAGGATACGAAAAGCTGTCTTTCGAGATACAGTTCTTAAGGGAAGCCGCAAAACAAGAGGCAGAAATAGTTATTAGATTTCTCGATTCAAAACTTAAGCCAATTGTCCTTAATTTAGATGGTAAAGTGCTTTTAACCGATAAAGAGGCAAAGATAAAAGGAGCTGATAGGGGCCTCTTCACATTTCAACTCAAAAATAACGAGAATGGTACAGAGATATCGAGTTTCTCCGATGTAGTAAAAATTTCCGATATTAAAAGCGAAGAACTAAAGATAGAGATAGAGATTAAGAGCCTGACAGATGATACCATTCTCGGTATCGAAAGGATACTGATTACCTCCAGATCTCTTCAAATTGCCAGAGAGGGAGAACAGAAGGCTATTGCCTCTGCTTTAAGCCGGAGTTTATCAATAAATAGTATTCTGGAAACTAAACTTTAAAAAAGAAATCACCTTCTATATTTGCGGTTTTTATGCAGGGGGAGTTGATGCTTAAACATAGTTTTATTTTTCTCCTGATGATTCTTACAATCGATTATAGCCTGCATTCACAGGAAGTTACCGAAAAAAAAGAGGTGGCCGTTTTTGCATTGAGCTACTATGACTGGAGTATCCCAAGCGGAGCTCTTGGAATGGTGGACGATGAAATTAAAAAAGTATTCGTGCAACTGGGAAGGTTCGATATTATCGGAATGCCCTACAGACTGTCGAGCGAAGATATAAACGACTTTATAAACAGGATTCGCCGGACAAAAGAGGATAATATAGAAATTCCCGAAGAGGTTCGGCTGGGAGAAGAAGTGTTTACCGAAAGAGACTTCAATAGGCTCGTAGGCTCGTTTATAGTGGTAATTCCGGTAATGTCTTACTATAATCTGACCCGAACAAAGGGGGGAGATTATATTGCAGAGATTCAAACCTCCTTTACTTTTGTAAACGTTGAGGAGCTTAAAACAATTGCAGGCTTTTCTTTGAGAACTACCGGTATAGACGATACACCCAGATCTGCAGTGAGGAAGGCTGTGGATGATATCCCTGTTCAACTAACCTACGAGATTAGAAAAATACCGGAGTTCCAGTTAAAAACGGGCATCATTGAGGTAATGGGCAGAGATGTACTGATTGAGTTTGGAAGGAATATGGGTGTAAAAAAGGGGGATGAGTTTGTCATTACCAAACCGAGAATTCTTGGCTCGGGTCATCTGGTAAATGAGGAAAGGGGGCTCCTGGTAATAAAAGACGTAAAGGAAGAGATCTCTGTAGCACATTTAATTTATTCGGCTGAGAAACCAAATATTGGAGAACAGGTAAAAGAATTACCACGCCTTGGTTTCGACTCTTTCCCCTATTTCCACATGGTTGTTGATTTAAGCGATCCTGTTTTTTTTATCGGAATCAGGCAGAGCATTACAAGGGGTGTGTACCGTATACGTCCTCTTTTCGGTCTGGAAGTGCCTCTATCAGCAGGAATGGAGAGGTATGGGTGGTACGGTCTTCCCCTCAATCTCTTCTTTGGAGGAGAGCTTAACTGGTATCTGGGAAGGCTGCAGATTGTACCAATGGCATCACTAGGGCTTGGTACGGTTCTTACCTCAGGAAGGGATGAGACATTATATTTAACACACGGAGGCTTTAAAACCACGGTGTCGATTAATTATCTTGTGGGAAAGAGTGTAAGATTTTCCCTGGACGGGGGGTATACTTACTGGTTTTCAGGGCAATTTGAAGACTACGGAGGCATCCTGGCAGGGTTGGGAATGGTAATCAAATACTAAAAGAGGTTTTTCTATGAGAAAAATTAAGCATAAATTGGGCACTATCCTTTCGTTCTCAGTTATCCCCCTGCTTATTTTATCCTGTGCTACCACCGGGGGGAAGGAAGCCGCCGAAACAGGAATACCCAAATACTACGGCTACGGAGAAGGTTCCACCCAAACGCAAGCCCTGAACATGGCTAAGGTGGATGCGATCCGAAAGGCGGTAACCGAGATGATCGGTATTCCGAGCGAAGCTGCAAACAGAGAGAAACTGGAAAAACTTCTCTACAACAGTGGCAGTATCAATGCCTACGTATTAAACGATACACTTAAGATCATATCTCGAAGCGGTGTAGAGGAAAACTGGCAGGTGGATATAATGATAGGAGTTAACCTTAAGGCGGTAGAGAATCTTTTAAGGGATAATCAGATCTGGGGTGGTAAGCTGACTCCCGGTTCACCCATGGGTTCCGGTGCAAAGGGGGCAAAGGGCTCACCTCCTCCCACCAAAACGGCTGTTACAACGGAATTACCCCCGCCTGTAGAGGAACCGAAACCACCGGCCGCAATAAGCCCTAAGGAGCAGGAGTTTATAAAACGGTATGTAGATAAGATGACCTATATGGTCTACTTTAATGAAAAATCGGGGGAAGACCCCTTTCTTATGAAATCGGCAGTGGGTATTGCTAATAAATACCTCGCATCTCAGGGTCGTAAGATAATCGATTTTGAACAGATAGAAAGCCTTAAGAAAGACAGGGAGATGGTTTACGAAGAGCAGACAGGGCAAGCCGTTGGCATCATTCAGTGGATCGCCGGCAGGCTTAACGCAGATGTTTATATCGAAATCGATGGCTCAACCTCGGGCCAGACCGAGGGGGGAAGACATTACGGCAAGGCCATGATAACTCTGAAGATTTTCGAAGCTTCCACGGGAACTCTTCTGGGTTCGGTCCCCTATTCGAGCCCAAGAACCTTCAGCCAGGTCTCCATCGAAGATGCAGTAAACAACGCACTTCAATCTTCGGTTTATAAGGCCATGCCGATTGCACTGGAGCAGGCAAAAAGATACATGCAGGAGTACCTGACACAGGGAATTCGCTACGAGCTCGTAATCGAAAATACGCCCGATGCAAGGGTAATGAATGATTTCCGAAAAAGACTTGAAAGAAAGGTAAAAGATATAAAAACCGTTTCTGCTTCAATACAGCAATCGATTTACCATGTATATATTATAGGAACAGTAGAAGATCTGGAAGAGTTGGTTTATGATGTAGCAGAAACCGTACCCGGTCTGGAAGGTATGTATCGTGTTCTTCTGAGAGGAAAGTCCATTACATTTGACACGGGAATGTAATCTTTTCGGAGGTGATCTCTCATAAATGAAAAAGTATCAGTTAGTTTTTATTACTATAGCCACATTTTTAATACTGCTTTATGGGTGTAAAACCGCCGATACTTCTGTAGATGGAAGCCCTGCTCTCTTTCCCCCGGAATCAAGAGAGAAGATGCCTGAATGGGTAACCAGGACACCATCGGGTACTTCGCAATACGAATATTTTGTTGGAGTCGGAACAGATGATACCGGTGATTCATCCAAAGCACAGGAGAAGGCCGTACTTTCCCTGGTTGGTGAGGTGACCCGCTTTCTGGGAGTAAGAATAACCGCAGAGACAACCATGGAGACAAGAGATACCCTGGAAACTTACCAGGCGGAGATAACAGAGAAGATAAAACAAACGGCTTTCGCACGCATAGGCGATTTTCGAATCAAAGAAAAATGGATAGAGAGAAAAAACGGGCAGGTTACGGTTTATCTTCTGGGAGAATACGACAGAGAAGCCTTGCAAAATGAAAAAGCAAGGCTTGAGGCACTTCTTGCAGAGAGAGCCGAATCTGTTTCTCTTCCTGAAAAAGAGGGTGATGCCTTACGAGAACAGGGAAAGTTGTATCAATCTGCAATAAAATATCTTGAAGCTGCATCTGCGGCTGCAACCGGTTCCACGGATCTGGACAATGCGGAGGTTAAATTTATAAGAAATATAAACAAGGCAAAGGAAGTACTTGGCAAAATCAATCTTTTTACCCTTAACAACAATCTTGAGACCTTTGTGAAAAGATCCTTTCCCGAGCCTTTCAGGTTAAAAGTGGTAGCCGGTAATTCCCCCCAAAGCCCCGGATTGAGCGGCGTAAATATTCGAGTAACATACAAAAAAGTTCGCAGCAGCGGGCAACCGGGAATAGAATCGGTAACCCTGTATTCAGGAGAAGAGGGGATTCTTTCTTTTAATCCTCCTCCCCCCGGTTTCGTAGGAGAGGATGCGGTGTATATGACCCTTCAACTGGGCTCTTACCTGGAAGCTCTCGAGAATGTTCCAGAGGGATGGAGAAAGCATGTGGAAGGGCTGGAACAGTTGATGACAGGTAAGAGGGTTGTTTTTAACTATTTCGTTTTATCCAGAGCAAGGGAAGTTCCTACCGGAGTGTTTACGGTGGATGTGGGCAGAGCAGGTAATCCGAGAGAAAGCATGGATTCAGCAGCAGGGGTGATGGAGGTGCTAACCGATGCAGGATTTTCAATAACACTCCTATCGGAGCATTTCTCACTGATCCAGAAGTCCGATTCTGAGATTATTAAACATTTTCAATCCAATTATGGGAATAGAATAGAGAGACTGGCCTATGGGGTAACCAGGATTTCTGAGTTTGAAGAGTTAGACGGTGGCTATATAGTAAAAGTGGAAGGTACGGTTAAAGTAGCAGAGCTTTCCTCCGGTAACATCCTCTATTCCGGAAACAAGTTAAAAAGAACCAGAGGCAGTAACCTGTTAAGCACTATTTCTGCGGCTTTCAAGGCCCTTGGTAGAGACTTTGGAAAAGAGATGGCGGTAAAGCTTCCCTGATAGCGAATTCGGTAGTAGAGAAGTCCGAAAAACTCTCTTATAGCACTGTAAGAGTCTTTTAGTTCTTCCATATCAGGAAAGAAACTCAAAAAATTATAAACCGCACGATTAGTCTTATAATCCGTCGGTGCCGGTATACAATCCATACCGTTCTGTCGAAACGAATATACGCTCCTCGGCATGTGGTAAGCCGAGGTTACAAGAATTATCTTTTCCGGGGAAAATCGCTCCTTTACATGTTCAGCATTCTCCCACGTATTTCGACTTTCAGCTTCTATCCCTATTTTATTTTCAGGGACTCCCATCTCGAGAAGAGTTCTTAAGGCAACCTCGGCCTCGGGTTCGTATATTTCTTTCTCAATTACCCTGCCACCTGCCAATATTATGGGTAATTTAGTCTCTTTGAACAGCAAATATCCATAAATGAGACGCTTGAGAGAGGTGGTATTGAGTGTCCCGCTGCCACCCTCTTCAGGAGAACTTTCCACCGTGCCTCCTCCCAGTACCACTATATATTCCGGCTGTATCCGATCTTCCAAATAAAGAGAGAAGTTTTCTCTATCCAGAGGAGGATGTAAATCTTCCAGAGGTTTTATAATTAAATCGCTAATTGGTTCCAGAGAAAGTGAATATAGGGAAATTAAAGAAAAAAAAAGGAGAAACTTTGTTACCAAATACTTTTTTTTAAATAGAAATAGAAAGGCTAGAATAAGAGCTACAATTATTATACCAGGTGGAAGAACTAATATCTGTAATATTTTGGAGAGAAGAAACATAATTTCTCGCAGAGCAACAGCATGCAGACCATGCTTCTGATCAAGATAATGGCTCTTTTAAGACGACCCACAAGTTCAAACTGCACTTTAACCTTCGAACCTTATAGCTTGAGCCTGTGGGTCTCCTTAAGTAATATGATTCCTCTAATAAGCACAATCTTCGTGGCTGCACTACTCTGCAGGCGCATAGTAGCATCGTTTGGTGCTTATAATAGAGCCTTTTTTTTAAGCTCGCTTATTATACCGGAAACCTCTTTGCTTTCCATCCCGGTTGCTTTGGCAATATCCCCCGGACGAACCGGTTTACCCGCTTTTTTCATGGCATCCCGTACAATTTGCTCTTTCTCATTATTTCCCATTAGAGTACTCCTGAGACTTAAAGTTTATTAACATAATAATGTTTACCCTTTGTGTCTATCTCTTTTTGTGTTCCAGGTGGATCGACGATCGATGTTTACCGAACTCTTTATTCCACCCACGTTGTATCTTTCTCTTTCAGTGCTCTCGGCGCACCCAGTATCTCACTCATCACCACGGCCCTCTGCAAA
>QNBH01000157.1 GCA_003645645.1 Spirochaetota bacterium
AACTATATCATCCAAAATATAACATTCAGGACATAGAAGGTTACTATTTTTTGTTATATTGATACCCACATTTAATCCTCTATTCTCCATATCTTTCTGTCTCCTTAAATAGTAAGGGATTTCCAGTAGCTAAAGGAATAAACTCATTCTCATAGGAGTATAATACAGCTATTGATCAAGTTAAGAATATTTGTCGAAAGAGATTCTATACCTACCTGGGTAAAATTCATTCCCGCGTTTTTCAAGATTAACATTTGATCAATAGAAAGATCAGAGCGTTGTTCGTAGAAAAAAGTGATTTGAGGAAGCTCCTTATGCATTTGAATTAAAAGTGAATGAAAGTATTTATTTGGCATCAATGTATCTACCATATAAAAGTTTTTTTGTAATGTTTTGTGAGAAAAGCTGCTTTAGATCTTAAAAAATTTTACCAGGTTTTTTATAACGATATTTTTTATTATCACCATTTACGCCACAGAAATTGCATTGTCTTTTTATTGACCACCAACAGCCTCGACTAGATTCATAAACTACCCAGCAATCTTTTTCATCTATACCGCAAGCCCTTGCCTGTCCATAGAAATGAGAACACATTGTCTATACTTGAAGAAAGAGAGAGTATTCCTTCGGCCATTTCACCGTCGCAAGCAGGTCCGCCTTAAATAAGATTAGATTACGTAAGCAGCGTAGACATCAATGTCGAAAACATCGTCTTCAGTCTGGATTTCATAGACTTTATTTTCCATGACGCTCCTCCTTTCCAAAGATTTAACTGATGGGAAATATCATTTTTTCAGTTTTGAAATTTTTCTCAGCCGGCTGAAATTTTTCGTACTCAATTATCAGATTTCTCTCCACCGTTTATAATTTGCCCATCAGTTAGCTTTTAGAGTAAATAAAAGTAAAAAAGTCAAGAGCTTTTTAATATAAAATGGATGGATTTAAAATTTCTTTGTATAGTTTTTTCTTTACATGTTTACTATAATAAAACCGACAATTCACTCAGATATATTTCTAATAGCTATTCCCCTTTCTCAAGAATTATTTTCCTGTTATCCTATCCTCAATATGAATCTGCAAATACTTAAAAAGCGCGCAGAAATAGTAAAGACAATCCGGGATTTCTTTACAGGTAAAGGATATTTGGAGGTAGAGACGCCGGTTCTCTCACGTACTCTTATACCTGAGTCAAACATCGAAGTTTTTAAAACCCATTTCATACCGGTTGAATCCCCCCCGGAGCCACTTTACCTGATCCCTTCGCCTGAAATCTGGATGAAAAAGCTCCTCGGAATGGGATCGGGTAACATTTTCCAGATTACAAAAAGTTTTCGTAATGTTGAATCCACCGGTAAATATCACAATCCGGAGTTTACCATACTGGAGTGGTATACAGTGGATGCCGATTACATGTATTCGATCGAAACAACGGAGAACCTGATAGATGCTCTTTCTTCACATAGTAATGTCGATGGCTTGAAAGTGCCCTTTCGCAGAATGTCGGTAGAAGAGGCCTTTTTCGAGTTTACGGGTATTGACCTTGCATCCAGCAATGACCTTCAGAGGTTGAGGGAACAGAGTAAGAAACTTGGGCTTGAATACAAACCTGGTGATACATGGGAGCAGATTTTTAACAGGATTTTCCTTTTAAAGGTAGAGCCTGAGCTTCCCACGGACAGACCTCTTGTTCTTTACAACTATCCTTCAGATATTGCCTGTCTTGCTAAAGACATTCCTGAGACTCCCTGGTGTGAAAGGTGGGAGCTTTACATAAAAGGCATAGAGACGGCCAACTGCTTTACAGAAGAAGTTAATAAAGAGAAGGTAAAGGAGTTTTTCCAGTTAGAGAAGGCTCGAAAAGAGGAGACAGCCTGCATTAAACATCCTGTAGATGAAACCTTTCCGGATATTTTCGACGGCGGGTTCCCACTCTGCTCGGGAGTCGCCCTGGGAGTGGACAGGCTGGTCATGGCTTTAACCGGAGCCAGTTCCATAGAAGAGGTATTGGCTTTCCCCTTCTCCCGGTTTTGATTGTGTGAAAGTGTACAAGCAACCGGTTAAGGGGGCTCCGATCAGGCTTCTTCCGTCTTACCTGCAATAACCCATCTCTCTTAGAGCTGCCCTCACCCTCTCCTCTTCGTTCCACGGTATGGGGCCATTGCTGTACTCGATGCTTCTCTCGTGCCCTTTTCCGAGAAGAAGCACCGTATCACCCGCCTCGGCCAGCTTGAGTGCTCTTTTGATGGCTTCTTCCCTGTCCGGTATGATAAATAGGTCGCTGTTAAACTTTTTCCCACAACAGCCAGCCGCTATGTCTTCAAGAATAGATAAGCGATCTTCACCCCGGGGGTCCTCGTCGGTTAAGATAACTATATCACTGTATTTCGATGCTATCGATCCGAGCAGGGCTCTCTTCTGTGTATCTCTCTCTCCTGCAGAACCGAAGAGAGCTATTACTCTTCCCCGACATCGGTTCCGGATAAAAGGAAAGAGCTTACCGAAGGCACCCGGAGTATGGGCGTAATCCAGCAGTACTGTAAAAGGCTGGCCGCATTCTATAAAGTACATCCTGCCCGGTACAGGCTTTATATCGGGGAGAAGAGGTAGTAGTTCTGCCATGGGGACAAAGGCAGACTTTGCTGTGGTTAAAAGTGCAGCCATTACGTTCTGCAGGTTGAATCGTCCTGGCAGATTTATTCTTCCCCGGAGTTTTTCGAGTTGGGCCACCTCTTCCAGAGACCCGGTCCTGCATACCAGCTCGAAGGAAAGCCCCCTTTCTTCCTCCTCGACCCGGGTTGCAAATAGATCAGCCTTCCGGTCCACCAGGCTGAAACTGAATACGGGCTTTGCCGTTGCACTGCGAAACACAGATGAAAAGGGGTCGTCTTCATTGACTACTGCGAATCTGCAGGTTTTCTTCCGGTCGACCGGGTTCTGAGAGGGCGGTTCTCTGTCCAGAAATTGAAACAGTCTTGACTTGGTGGCTACATACTCTTCAAGGGTATTGTGAAAATCGAGGTGTTCCGGGGAGATGTTTGTAAATACTGCCGCATCGAAGGCAATATCCTCAAGGCGGTTGTTTTTTACCGAAAGACCATGGGAAGTTGCCTCAACAACTGCAAACTCCACTCCCTTAAGGACCATTTGATTGAGAATCGAATGAATCTCCGGAGCCTCTGGTGTGGATTGACGCAGGGGATTCTCCTTTGTCTCCGATCCGGTGCTGTATTGTGCTGTTGAGATAAACCCGGCCTTGAAACCCGCCCCTTTAAGAAGCTGGTAAATTATTGATACAGTGGTGCTTTTCCCATCGGTCCCAGTAACTCCGATAACGTACAGTTTTCCGGAGGGATAATCGAAGTAAGCTGCAGACACCGGGGAGAGAGCTTCTCTTGTATCTTTTACCCTCAGGTATGTTATTCCGGGTATGTATTCGGATAGTTCTTCCGAATGTACAATTCCCACTGCCCCCTTGCTTACGGCTTGTGGCACGAACCTGTGCCCGTCCGTATGTAACCCCTTGAGGGCAAAAAAAAGATGACCCTCTTTTACATTTCTCGAATCGTAGGAGATGCCGGTAATTTCGGGGTCTCCATGGCCGGTTTTCCCGATTATATTGATTCTACCGGTTAAAGTTGATAATCTCTTCTTAAGCACTTTGGGTATAGTAGCAATTGCAATATTCTCAATCAAGCAGTATTTACAGTATATACCGCAAAAAAGCAGGGAGTCTAAACTCTTAATCAATGGCCTCTTGCCATAAATGCACCGCAACCCAACACTATCAGGAGGTTAATGACCCTTGAGTCAATTCGAGCTTTTCCCGGATGACTATTTTGAGAAGAGCTATCTATCCAGTCAACTGATACCATATATCGGCAACAAACGGGGTATTTTAGATTTTTTACAGGAGGTATTTTCCCGCATCAGCGAGAGTCATCCTGCAGGCAGGTTTCTCGACCCCTTTGCAGGTACGGGTGCGGTATCCCGATTGGCAAGGTATATGGGCTTTCAAGTAGAGGCTAACGACTGGGAGCCCTATTCCTGGGTCATAAACTCTTGCTATTTGACTATCAATAAAAGAGAACTTAAATCCCTTTTTCATGAGAAAGGTGGAGTTAAAGAGGTATTTAATTTTCTCAATACACTAGACCAGGCGGTAGATCCGTATATAAGCAGGTACTGGGCGCCGAAAGATACTCAAAATGCAGATTACCGCAGGGAGAGGCTTTTTTATACAAGGGGAAATGCCCTCTTTATAGATCGGGTGAGATCAAAGATAGAAGAGTGGTATCCAGGAGGTGATTTGCGATCCTACCGGCAAATGGATGAACAGGCGAGAAAGGAGAAGGTTATTCTTCTAGCCTCTCTTCTTTACGAAGCAGCCAAACATGTTAATACCTCGGGGGTTTTTAAGGCCTGCCATAAGGGATTCGGTGGTCATGGCAGGGATGCCCTGAGGAGGATCCTCTCTCCAATGGAGCTTGAGATTCCTGTACTGATAGATCGAAGTATCCCCTCGCTGGTGGAGTGTGAGAATGCAGCTGATTTTGTACGGGGTCGAAGTGCAGACCTCTGTTATCTGGATCCGCCCTACAATGGTCATCAATACGGCAGTAACTATCATCTTTTGAATACCATAGCTCTATGGGATAAACCCGAGGTCTCCGAGGAACTGGATAAAAAAATGACTCTAAAGGATAAGGCGGGAATCAGGAAGGATTGGGTAAAAACCCGCTCAAGGTTTTGTTACAGAGACACAGCTCCTTCTGCTTTCAGAGAGCTTCTGGAAGGAATTGATGCAAAAACAGTTGTTTTGAGTTACAACACCGAAGGAATAGTACCTCTTGAGGAGCTTTTAGAGATTATGTCGAAACAGGGAGATGTGGAATTACTGTCCAGGGATTATGTGAAATATCGCGGAGGGAAGCAGAGCATAAACCGGAAAATACACAATGTCGAGTTTGTAATTATTTTAAAGAGAGAGGAGAGGCAGGGTAAGTACTCGGGGGATAAAATAGAAAGGTTCCTCATTGAACGTGATATCATTTCCCTTTTGAGAGAGCCCTTCTCTCCCAACCGACTTTGCTCTACCTTTCCCGTTGTGGATAACAGAGTGGTGCTTCTGGAAAAAGATGGGCATATTTTCTCCCTCCCCATGGAGCATTTTTACAGGTTTAGCGAGGTGCCGACTTCCGAAGCGTTTTTAGGCTACGAAAGGGGGGAACTGCGTTTGCTGAAGAAAAAGCTTTCCCGATGTCTCTGCCATGACAGGATGGAAGAGATTGATGTTATTCTGTCGATATTGAGGAAAGAGCTTGTTTCTTCCGAGCTTAAGTCCTATCAGAAGACTCTTCTTACCGTCTTAAAGAAGTTTGCCCATAAGAAGTATAAAAAGGAGTTTTTCCGGGCTCTTGAGAAGATAAAGAGACTGTTGGAAAGACATCCTGCCTGTTTCCGTTACCTCTCAAAGAGTATTCCGCAAATCGAGGAGCTTGCCAATCGGCGATTGAACGGATAAAGAGAAGACCGGCCGTAAATTTGAACGGCCGGTTAAGCTCTGACTGCTGCAGGAATGTATATATATTTTATACTAAATGCAGGCTAAAATTATCGTCCTCCCCTCTCGCTGTAGAGATAATCGAAGTATTCCATATCTGTAGTTAAGATTTTCCTGAACGTAGGAAGTGTTTTTCTATAGGACCGAATGGAGCGCCAGAAACGAAAGAACTCGGGATCCGCCTCGTATGCTTCGTTGTATATTTTCGTGGCGGTGGCATCTGCTTCACCACGAATTTTTTCGCCTTCTTCGAAGGCCTTGGAGAGAATGGCCTTTTTATCGTTTTCCAATCTTCCAAGCCATTCCTGTTTTTTCCCGGCTCCAAAGGAGCGGAATGCCTCTGCAATCTGATTTCTCTCTTTTATCATCCTCTCATATACGCTTTCTGTGAGATCCTCGGAATATCTTATCTGCCGAATGATTATATCGACCAGGGTAATACCGAACTGAGGGGTTAATTTCTTAACTATTGTCTGTATCTCCCCGGAAAGCTTAACCCTTCCGTAACTGACATCTTCGTAAGTAGCCCTGGTTTCGGTTAATTTTCTTAAGGCATCCAGCCCTTCTTCTTCTTCTTCTTCCAGTTCCACTTCGGCCTGAACGTATACCTCTTCGACTTCAATTTCCTTGATTATATTAGAGTTTCTAACCACCTCCCTTAAGGGATATTTTACAATGACCGTACGTATGGTGGAATCGATCACCTCGTCCAGCCTGCCGAAACCCTGTTGCAATGTGGTTACGGATTCATAAAACTTCTGTGGGTCTTCTATTTTCCAACGCGCAGTTGTATCGACCCAGATGAATTGTTTTTCGCTTGTAGGTACCCTTTGAGGGTCTCCGTCCCATGCTAATATCTTTTTGGGATACTTTATGACATTGTCTATCATGGGGGTTTTAAACTTTAGACCCGCCGTTGTATTTACCTGCACTATTCTTCCGAAACGGGTAACCACTGCCTGTTCTCCCTCTTCTACAACATAAAAGGGGCCTAGAAGGAGAAAGATTATCAGTACAACTGCTATAACTACCAGTATTGTAATGAGTTTTTTCATTGTTCTATCCCTCCTGCTACCTGGCCCTGGAGAGCTTTAAAGGGGATAAAGTTTTCCAGATTCTTATCGATTAAATCCGTGCCTTCTGCCTCACTGAACACATCTTCAATGGTTTCTATATACAGCCTTCTTCGTGTAACATCCGGATTTTCCCTGTACTCGGCAAGAACCGATTTAAACCTCGCCACATCTCCCTGTGCTGTGTTTACTCTCTCTGCGGCATATCCCCTGGCCTGCTGAATAATTTGATCCGCCTCTCCGCGAGCTCTGGGTATTTCCTTGTTATAGGCTTCCTTCCCCTCATTGATGAAGCGGTTCATGTCCTGGATCGCCTTGTTTACATCCTCAAAGGCATCCTGTACAGTGCCTTTAGGTGGAACGATATTCCTCAGCTTGACTGTTGTTATATTTACACCCAGACCGTAGCTTTTAAGAATCTCATTCATCATTTCCTGGCCCTTTGTTTCGATATTTACCCTTTCTGTGCCTATGACATTCATGATCGCCCGGTCTCCCACGAGCATATTTATAACCGACTGGGAAATATCTCGAATGGTTTTCTCTTTATGTTCCACATTAAAAAGCCAGGCGATTGGATCCACTATACGGTATTGAACGACCCATTCTACATTCACAATATTGAGATCTCCCGTTAACATGAGAGACTCTTCGGGATACTCTCTCTGAGAATATACGGTGGTTACACCGGCACGTTCCGTTCTGAAACCGAATTGCATGTTCTGAATTACCTGTGTAGGAACGTTGTAGTTTTTCTCTATTCCAAAGGGAATCTTGAACCGCAATCCCGGTCCTTCTATTCTGTTAAACTTTCCCAGAAGCAAGACTACCGCCTGTTCCGTCTGATCCACGGTGAAAAAACTCGAGCTTATAAGTGCAATGAATACAATTACAACTATTGCAAGAACTATCAGTTTTGGTTTAAACGGTAATGGTTTCCCCTGGGCCGTTACATTTCTTTCTGACATATAGCCTCCTATGATTATTTGTTAATCCCGCAAGGCGGGATAATAACGATTACCTCTGTAAGAGCAGAAGATCATATAGATTCTTCTGCCTCTCGATAATCAAATATTAAGTTAAAGAGTACTAGATGAATAACCGCTTGGTCAAGTGAAGAGCTGTAACCTCTCTGACAAACGGCCTCCATAGTTTCGTCTTCGATTAAGCCCCAGGTCCTTTAAAATATGGTAAAGATACCCTCTTTGCCGAAGGTTGTTTGCCTCGAGTAATAAAAGCTGCCTGCTTTCCAGATTAATACTCTCAATTTTGAGCAGCTATCTCACCGCCGTTGAAGCGGGCGAGGAAGTTGAGGTTAGCAGGAGAAATGTTCCCGTGGCTCGAACGGTCATGTGGCATCAATCCTCCGGGGAATTGGGGCATAACCTCTCTCCCATTAAAAGCGGGGCCGAACCTTTCAGCATCGGCAAGTCTATCTCTATTCTCTCTTTGGGGAAGAAAGCAGCCGTTACCCTCGAACCTTTTCGCCGATTCAGCATCAGTGCCTTCGGAGGGGGTGGATCCTTTCTAGGCTTTTTTAGCGATGATCCATCTTCCAGGGGAGCGAATCTATACGCAGTAGGAGGGATAGGAGCAACTTTCAGGCTCTTTCCCCCCATAGGCCTGGGGATTTAGGCTGTATACAGAAATTACTTCGGCCTGCATATCGCAATCTTCGATAACCAATATAGATTCCGAGAGTATCATACAATCGACAGATTCCATACCCAATAGTGCCGGGGAGGTTTTTATGACCACAGGTGATAAATTGATAAAGCATGGCCTAGAAGAAGAGGAAAAAAACAAAAACCTGTTTAATAAGAAGTTCGAACTTAAACAAGTAACAGAATGTGCGAAAAATGACTGGCAAAAAATTACTGATCTGCTATTCCTTTCTGCTACTATTATTTTATTTTTTTAATGCTTCAATCCCGATGTATATTTATACTCCATGGGGAAATTCCTTGTGTAGTCAAAAATCTTAAGCATAAGCTCCTGCACGTTCCTTAAAACCATCACATCATAGTATAACAGCATAAAAAATCCACTCACCTTGAAGCACCAGCTCCAAACACCCTGTTATTACGGGTATAAAGGAGCAATGGAATATGTGTGATTTTGATACACAGGGAGAAACAGGCAGCCGTAAGAGCTCTTATGAGCAGCACCATCAGGACTCCGCCTGGAAAGACATCACAGAGGAGCTCTTCGAGGATTTTCTATCGTTTTTCTTTCCTCAAATCTACGCAGAGATCGATTTCTCTAAAGGCTACACCTTTCTCGATAAAGAGCTGCAGAAGCTCTTAAAGGGGGATGAGGC
>QNBH01000158.1 GCA_003645645.1 Spirochaetota bacterium
GTATGGATACCCCTTTGCGGCATCCATAGTGAAAAGCTTCATAAACAGGCAGGGTTTGCTTTCCTTTGATAATTACATAAAAACCTGGGATCTCTATTTAAAGGACATCCTTTTTACCTTCGGCCTTACGGTTTCAAATACACTGATAGTGGGCGTTATCTCGATAATTCTTGCGGTTTACTTCAGATTAAGAGAAAGCACAGTTTCAAGAGTACTTCTCTACCTCTATAAGATGCCTATTTTTATTCCCTTTGTGGTAGTAGCACAGATGATGAACAGTTTTCTGGCACCACATGGTCTTTTAAATGTAGTGCTTGCTCAGACAGGTTTGATAAACATGGAGAGACCTCTACAGTTGCTCAACTTCTACGGTTTGTCTTTCGGTTTTATATGGAAACTGGTAGCCTTTTCAGCCTTTATAATGCATGGCGGGTTCCAGATGATCGACAACAGCTACATAGAAGCGGCAAGAAGCGCAGGCGCGAGAATGCCAAGAGTAATAACACGTATTCTTATCCCCATGAACAGGTCGAGTATAATGGTTGCTCTGGTGCTGGTGTATTCCCATATTGTAAGCACTTTCACCCTCCCTTATATGATTATAAGTGGGAAGATTCCTACGACCATCACCGTGGATATAGCTCACAGGGTAAATTATTTCAGAGATTTCGGAGTAGCAAATACTTTGGGTGTTATTTCATACATTATGGTTCTTTTCTGCGCTCTGTATTACCTGCGCACTACTGTACGCACGGCAAAGGAGAAGGGATTAGGGAGGTTTAAAATATGATTAACCGCAGGGTACTTAAAGTAACCGGAGAGATAGTTCTTCTTATTGTCTCCTTTTTGTTTCTTTTCGGGCCTATGGTAAGCCTTTTTCTGTGGTCAATTGCTGAGCAGTGGTACTGGCCCAGCCCTCTGCCTCAGAGAGTGGGACTGGATTACTGGAAACAGGCACTGGGATTGCAGAAAAGCTTTGCCATAGGAGCGGTAAGCATTGTACCAGCGTTTTTCTTGAGTTTAACGATTGCCCTTATAACTGTGGTTGTTTGTATGGCGATTGCCATACCGGCCGGGTATGCTCTGGCCAAATATAAGATTCCTTTCGGTGGAATTATCCTCTTTCTCTTTTTGATGCCCAAGGCTTTTCCCCAACAACCTGTGTTTGTAAACTTACTACAAAGTTTTACCAGATTGAGACTGGCGGGGAGCATTCCAGGCGTTATTCTGGTACATATACTGGTAGGGCTCGTATTCGGAGTGTGGATTACCAATGCGACCTTTAAATCCATCCCGCCCGAGCTGGAGGAGGCAGCCAGGAGTGTTGGTGCAAACGGCTTTAAGACTTTTCTAAGAATCACCCTGCCTCTGGCTGCACCAGGTCTTTTCTCCAGTGCGGTGTTCGTTTTTATAACTTCACTCGATGAGTTTACAGGCACTTTTTTTATCGGCCTGCCCTTTGTTCATACTCTTCCTCTTACTCTCTACTCCTCCAGCGGGTACAACATGCAGTTTGCATCTGTGATAGCAATTATCCTTCTGATTCCGAGCATTTTTTTCATGGTATTGATCCAGAGGATTTTAAAGGCCGAGTACGTGGGAGGAATGGGAGGATGATCAACTTTTTTACGGAGGTTAGCTGATTATGTCCACACTGCTATTGGACCATATAGATAAATATTACGGTAAAACAAAGGCAGTGGATCACTTATACCTGGATGTAAAGGAGGGTGAACTGGTAACCCTTCTTGGTCCATCGGGTTGCGGTAAGACAACCACCCTGCGATGTGTCTCCGGCTTTTTAAGACCCGATAAGGGAGATATCTATATCGGAAAGAGGAAAGTTACCGATATACCGCCGGAAAAAAGAGGGATCGGCCTTGTTTTTCAGAACTACGCCCTGTGGCCGCACATGACGGTGTTCCAGAATCTCGCCTTTGGTCTACAGCTTAAGAAGTTTCAAAAAAAGGATATAGAACAAAAGGTTGGGGAAGCCCTGGCCACGGTGAAACTTGAAGGAATGGAGGAGAGGTATCCCCGGCAGTTGAGCGGCGGACAGCAGCAGAGAGTAGCCCTTGCACGTGCCCTGGTGCTGGAACCCGACATTCTTCTGCTGGATGAGCCATTGAGCAATCTGGATGCACTGTTAAGAGAGCAGATGCGGTTTGAGATTGCAGAACTTCAGAAAAGATACGGTATCACCACAATTTACGTTACCCACGATCAAACCGAAGCTATGGTAATATCCGACCGAATAGTAGTACTAAACAACGGTAAAATCATGCAGGAAGGCTCTCCCGTGGATATCTATTCAAAACCTGCAAACAAGTTCGTAGCGGGATTTATGGGTACAACCAGTTTTATCGAAGGATCCGTACAGGGAAATTTGGGAAAGTATGTACAACTCCAGACAAACGACGGTCTTTTTATTTACGGTATCGGTGAAGGATTTAAAGAGGGAGATAGGGCATCCGTTGTTGTAAGACCTGAGAACATCGGCATAATCGAAAAATCATCTGTATCCCATGAAGAAGATGCAAAGAATATATTCAAGGTTTCGGTACTGCGGGCATCCTACGTTGGAGAAGTAATTGATTACAAGTTTAAAGTAAAAAACACCATTTTACGGGCAAAGGGGGATGCAAAGCGCCCCCTTAGAAGCGGTGATACCGTGACCGTTTACCTTAATCCGGATGAGCTTCCCATTATTCGTAGTGATTAATAGAAGGGATGAATATAGATGAAAATAGTGTTTTTCGGTACCTCCTGTGCCGTTCCCACGGCGGAAAATAGCAGTACATCCCTCTGTATAGAACATGATAATGTATATATTCTTATTGATTCTGTGGGGCATCCCCTGCAGTCTCTTTTTAAGGCGAAAGTTCCCGCTTTAAGCTTTTCTGCCGTCATCCTTACGCATTTTCATCCCGATCATGTTTCCGGTTTTCCTCCCTTGCTTCAGGCACTGGATCTTCTGGGAAGAAAAAAGGAACTGGTAATAGTTTCGAATGACTTTACCAGAGATAAAGTACTGAAATTACTAGATTTACTGAAAATGCAGCCCGGGTTATTGGGGTTCCCCCTTCGGTTTGAAGATGTCTTTTCTTCCTCAGAGCTTGAAATAAGCCTGAAACCCGGCCACCATTCAATCCCAACAAGTATGGTTTTAATAAAAAATAACTTAAGCAGGATTTTATACACCTCCGATACTCATTACAGCCGAGATGTATCCGAGGCAGCCTCCGGATGCAGTGTGCTCATTCATGAAGCAACCTGTCCCCATTCAAAAATAGGAAGGTTTGGCAAGGACGGACACAGCTCTTCTCTCCAGGCCGGAATTACTGCAAGCGAATCGGGGGTATCGACTCTCTTTCTCTGCCATGTTTGTACCCATCTGTTTTCCGATTCAGCAAGTATAACCGAAGAGGCAAAAAAGGCATTTAACGGCAGAATTATTTTTCCCGATGTTTATAAATGGTATCAAATATGATCGGAAAGAGATATTAATATATCGGCAATACAATCACTTTCATGCAAATATGAGAAAAAAGAGATGAATTAAAATGCACAAAAAACCCTATCATTATTTTCCTAAGATGTGGTTTCATGGATAGAGGAATGAAGAAGGGGAGAAGATATTTCCCAGGAGGTTTTCTTGTTATCGTACTGACAGGCTTTTTTTATCGGTAAACGGCTCTCCCAACCCCATGCTGGAAGAGATAAAGCAGAAGGTGAGGGCCTACCAGCAGGAGAAGAGGGAGGAAAGTGGTACTGATACCGATATCATCATTACCATTTATTACTTCGTGCTATCTTTAAGCATCCGCACTTCTTCCCCGGAAAGGCCTGTAATTTTTACAATCAGTTTCTCATCTAAACCCTCTTCAACCATCCTCCGGGCATATTCTAATTTTGCTTCTTAATTGCCCTCTTCCGGGCCTTGTTTTATAAATCTCTATGTTTTATGGTAAAAAAGCACTGTCTTAATCTCCACATAGAGCAAGTGCCTGTACCGGAATGGATGCTATAAATGTTTTTCTCTCTCATTCCTGCAACTATTATTCCGGCAATCATCGACTTGCTACTTTTGAATTGCGGAACCGGGTATTATTTTATTATGCAGACTGTTCGAGGGAACCCTGATTACCCCGAAAATGCTATCTCAGAGCTCGGATATAAGCTTATCAAACTCTTCTACTGTAACTGCTGGAGATGTTGTAAAGGAGATCCCCGTCAGTTTGCTTAAAGCTACGGAAGCCTTCATGGCTTCTTCATTTCCGGGAAAGGTTACAATAAAAGCAAGATCGTGTTCTCCTAAGAGTGCATACATGGCAATCACTTCGCCCCCAAATTTTTTTAAAAGTTCCGTGGACTTTTTGGTTCTCTGGGCACTCATCCCTTTAACTGCATCGGATGAGTATTTACCGAACATAAAATATGTCGCCATTTTTTGTCTCCTTTTGAAAGGATTGGGATTATCCAATGACCCCTTAAACTATATGATAAACCCGATTTGAGATAAAATCAATTTAAATAAAATCTTGTTTTTTGCTTTCTTTCTGTTTGCTTATGCTTTAACCTTTGCAGCCGGTTTGTAAGGAACCAAAGAAATGGGGGGGTAAGGGAGGATACAGTAAGGCTTACTTTCAATTCGAGGCAATAGATACTATACCTGAAGAAATTGTAGAGAGGATTGAGAAAGTAACGGAAGAGATGAAAGACGGTAAATTTACGGTAAAATATGAATCCAAACCGATTCAATAAGAAAATCTGAGAAATAAAGTTGCATAGAATACTCTATAACCCAGTTGATTGAAGTTTTTTAGCCAGGCTCTGACAGAGTTTAACCTTATCATCGACAATAAGTATACCAGGTTCCATGGATCAGCCTTATGTGTTGTAATTTTATTACCTGTGAGTGAAATAGACAATAGGGTTGAAAAAGGGTAAAGCAGGGGATAGAATTATAATAGATGCACCATATTCGAAAATTGAGCCTTTTCTCTCTCCTATTTCTGTGCTCTGCCTTTGTTTTTTCGGTCGAACCCGGTCAGAAGAACAGGCAGGTTCTTTTTTTAAGCTCCTCTCCCATCATGGCAGGTATTATTCTCGACGGGGAGCCTCTAACTCAAACAACTCCCCTGATAGTCGAAGACATTCCCGCAGGTGAACATACTGTTAAAATTCTTAAGGAAGGTTTCAAAACCCAATACCTGCAATTTGTTATCGCTAAAGGAGAGGTAAAGACGGTGCATATAGAGCTTGAGGAGGATTATTTCAATCTTCTTTCTCCGGATAAAGAAAATGTTATAGTGGGTGGAAATCAGTTATTTCGCGGAGAAGACGCTGTCAGGCTTCCCTCGGGTATCTATTCGTTTAAACATTCCAGAGAAACCTTAAGGATTTCTCCTGTATATCCAGGCCAGAAAATCATTCACGGCCTTAATATTTCCATCCCATTCATGGTTCTTATAGGAGGTTTGCTTACAGCCCAGGATCTGTTGTCACCGGAGAAGCCTGACAGGTTATTTTCTCCTGCTACCTGGACTACATACGGAGTTACCCTGGGTATGCTTGGGCTTGATATTGCGCTTAATATCGGAAAGAAGAAATACCTCGATAGTTTTACTGTTTATTCTTTAAAATCCGAGAAAAGCAGATACATGACGGGAGAATACTACGAGAGAGCGGAAGAACTGCTGTCCCGGGGAAGACTTGCCGAAGCTCTTACAGCATACACAGTTCTTGTGGATAATCACAAGGATACAATCTATTTCCCCAGGGCTCTGTACAAGATATCAAGGATTCACACTATTACAGGAGCTTTCAATCTGGCTACATCCGAGTTGATGTTGATCGCAAAAAAATACCCCCTGCCGGAGCTTTACGACAGAACATGCAAGAGCCTTGCAGATTTATACTTTAGAGTGGGAAATTACAGGGAGAGCATAACCTGGTTAAATAAAATGGTTTTTATAGACCCTCTTTATCTTAAAGAGGACATAGTGCAGTTTAAAGCCTCGATTCTTGAAACCTGGTTCAAAGAGGAGAGAAACATTCTACCCGAAAACCGGGAGCTGCTCGGAGAGTTGCTTAAAGCCTTTGAAAGCACGGTTGTGGATTTTGCTGACAGAGAAGATATTGCCACTTACAGGTATACTGCTGCGCTTTATCTTTACAAGGCTGGAGAGACAGAAGAGGCGAAGGAACAGCTTTCCGAAGCTTACAAAGCGGTGGATGGGGAAATGCCGGAGTTGAAAAGAAAGATAGAAGAGCTAACCGGGCAAATCGAAAGTGGAGGGGAAACAAGATAGATAGAGAAGCGATGTGTAGAGCTATTGTATTATTATCGATTTTTACGGTGATGCTAAACCTCCTCTATGCTCAGGAGACCGAGGCCGAAGGAGAAGGGCCTGCAAGGTTAGCCGAAGAGCTTACGAAATGCGAAATGCTCCTGGATGATGAACATATAGTACTGGCAGAAGAGATAGAGTCGCTTGAGAATCTCGTCAGAGAGATCGGGGAAGCTACCCGTGAAACCGAGAGCCCCGAGCTTCTTGCAAGAGCCAAGATGATTCTCTTTATTGCAGAGACTAAACTCAAGGATCAGGAAAAGGCAGGGGAAGGGGTATACGAAAAAGCGCTTGAAGATGCATGGGAAAGGGAGATAATAAGCGAGAGAGAAAAGGTTTTGGGTAATACGGGTTTAAGCATATCCCTGGGAGCAACGGTAATCTCTGCCGCTCTTTTTAATTTTTTCTGGTACATGGGAGACCTCGCCTATGCACGTTATCTTTCAACTTCTTCTTCTTCCAATGCAGCCATCTATCAGAGATTGTGGAATACTTACGATTTGCTTGCATATATTTCCGCCGGTATGGGCTTACTCAGTATTGGGACCGCCATATCCTTTATTCCAAAGGCAGAACTTTCAGGCAGAGAGGAGAATCCCGGTGTAGAACTTAAAGGAAACCCGGAGGCACAAAAAAGGCTCATTAATAGACGGGAAAGGCTTTTAACAAGATTGGAAAGACTGTGCAGATCCCGAAATGTTTCAAATACTTCCAGGATTCTCCTGCTTGAGAGAAAGATTGCAGAGATGGATATGAAACTTTTTCTTGAAGGTGGGGATAGAGTCGATTTTTTTAATGGTCTCCAATTGAGAATAGAGCAGCTCGAAATAAAAAGAGAAATACTTATCAACCTTACCGATAACTCTCGTGTCGACAGGGCTGTAAAGGAGATTGAGAGGAGACTTAAATCGTTACATTCCCAGTTGAATGATGCTTCTTAAAAGGATTACTTCTCCTTTAGAACTTCCAATCCCACCCAGTCGGGTGGGGGGGGATTTTTGATATAGTTCTTACAGCGTTCCAGAAACATCTCCGATAAATAATCACCGGGGATATGCTCCTGTACTTTCTTAAAGAGGTTTTCAGCTCCCTTGAAGTCTTTTCTGTAATATAATTTTAAGGCTTTGTGATGCAGAGCCCATCCTTCTTTGAAACCGTTATCAAGGCTTTTTCTCGCTGTAAATATTTTTTCTCCCAGAGTCTTTCCCTTTACCACTACCTTATCCACCAGTCTGCATGGAAGAGTGCCTTTAACCCTTTGATAAACACTTTCGGAGAATATTAGGCTTTCCCTGTATTTTTTTGTCAACCCCTCCAGCCTGGAGCCTAGATTGACCATATCACCTATCACCGTGTAATCCATTTTCTTCTCCGAACCGATATTACCCACAGTAACGACACCGTAATTTATCCCGATACCGGTATTAAAGGCCGGTTTCCCCTGGGCGACCTGCTCCTGGTTAAAATCTTTCAGTGCTTCCTGCATTTCAAGGGCTGCAAGCACCGATTGGAGGGCATCATTGTCGTGCTTAACGGGTGCTCCGAAGAAGGCCATTATGGCATCACCTATGTATTTATCGATGATACCGCCGTGGTCCATGATAATATCTACCATTATCTCGAAATACCTGTTAAGAGCCTTTACAAGCTCATCGGGCATAAATCCTTCCGAGATTGTGGTAAAGCTTCTTATATCGGAGAAAAGGATGGCCAGAACCCTGTTTTCCCCTACCAGCATGGATTCGGGATTTTTAAAAAAATTGTCTATTACATCCTTTGGCACGTATTTCTGAAATATATTTCTTATCTTGTGTTCGTTTTTCTGAGCGAGTACTGCCTTTAGTGCAAACTCCTTTATCTGCTTGTAGGCACGTTCAAGCTCGGAGATCATTATATTGAAAGTATGGGCTAACCCTCCGATCTCATCCTGGTACTCAACTGTAACCCTCTCCGAAAGATCGTTGTTGGCTATTATAGATCTCATGGCACCGACCATTTTGGTGAGGGGACGTGTAAGGTAGCCGGAAAAGAGTAGAAGGAGAGTGAGAGAGATAAAAAGAGAAGCGGCGAGTATAATTCCGCTTTGTAAGGTAATTTCTGATACTTCACGGTAAAAAGCTTCCGATTCTTCCGATACGAATACATACCAGCCAAAAGCCTGGTGGAAGAAGGCATGTCCCACGCGATTTTTCCCTCCCAGGCTGAACTCCACCCACCCTTCTTTTCCCCCCTTCGCCATGTTGAGAAGAGTAGTTTTCTCGCTCTCACTCATTTCCTCTGTTCCGGTGGACATGGATATATTACCATTCTCGTCAAGTGCAAAAATAAGCTCGGATGGGCTTCTTACAAGGGTATCGGCATAAGAGGCTACGGCTATTTTTGTTACTTCCACATACTCCGGGTTTTCCGAAAGGTTGTTGGTGACCAGAAGGTTCCACTGGTTGTCCATATA
>QNBH01000159.1 GCA_003645645.1 Spirochaetota bacterium
AACATGCTCCGTGGGCACTCGAGGTAAACGGCATCAATCTTGTAATCGCAGAGAGCTTTGCAAGAATATTCCGTCAGAATATGTTCAACAACGGAATGATGGCGGTGGAACTTCCCGCAGAAACAATAGAAGAGGTTTTTAATACTTTTAAAGGCAGGGAAACCAATCTGGAAACGGACTTTAATAACGGCATTTTTATCATTTATTCATCGGATATTTCTTTAAGAATCCCTTTTACACTGGCGGAGTTTGATAGAGAACTTGTTAAAGCCGGTGGCTGGGTGGACTACGCCGAAAAACACTACTAACAGGTACCGGTGCTTTTGCAAAAAACAATTGTTATTAAGCCAAAAAAATATTATCTTTTTTTAAAAGGATGGAATTATAAAAAACCGCTGCAATATTCAGGTGGCAGTGTTCGAAGTATGCAAGAACCACAGATAATTGCAATGATAGTAGCGGATGCATGCCGCTATGACAGCATGTATCCCCATATTAAAAAATGGATGCCATACCTATACAACAATTCCACTCATTTCTTACAGGCTCGTTCTCCCGGGTGCTGGACGTTACCTTCCCATGCATCGATGTTTTCGGGTTTATTGCCCCACGATCACGGGGCCACAACCCAGACAAGAACTGTGCCGGACTCCTTTCCCACGCTTGCTGGATTGCTTAAAGAAAAGGGCTATTACTCTGTAATGATAACCGCCAATGTAGCAACTACCGATGTTTTCGGTCTTAACAGAGGTTTCGACGAAATGCATAAGATATGGCGGGAGAGCCCCAACAACGGAGATGAGTGGTTTTATGGTATTGTGGGTTTCTTATGGAGACCTCGATTCAGAAACAGGGTTTTTAAGAGTTTTATAGATCGGAAACTGAGCGAAGATGTTGAGGGGCTGCGTGTTTTCTTCAGATCATACGGAAAAGAACTTTTAAAAATGGCAAGAAAGCGCGTTTCGGACCTGCTAAATCAGGGTAAAAAGATCTTTCTTTATATAAATACTTACGATACACACTTCCCCTATCACACCAACGAGCAGTTCCGTCTAAAATCCAAAGGATTTAAAAATAAAATCGGCGAGTTTCTTACCCTGATGGATATAATCAATAATCGACATCTAACGGTAGAAAACTATAGAGCCGATCCGGGGTGGATGCAGTTTATGAAGCTCAGGCAGCGTCAGGCTGTCAGAAGATTCAGCATCCATGTAGATAAGTTTGCCCGATGGCTTCGCAAAAGGGTACCCGAGTCCACAATAATTTACTGCTCCGATCATGGTGAGCAGTTTGGAGAAGAAAACGGGCTTTACCACTTCAGTAATGTAACGGAGGGTGGTAACAGAGTACCACTTATCTGGAGCAGAGCCGGCCAAAATCATAAAATAACTATTGAGTATCCGGTAAGCTTGAGAAATATTTACAACAGCATTCTGTGTGAAGCAGGTATCGACAACCGGAAAAACTGGCACCTTACGGAGTCACCAGAAAAATCGCTCTCGGTAATAGAGGCTTACTGGTATAATGCCCATGGAAAAACGAAAGAAAAATACAAGCGAAACCAGTTTGCATTTGTCGATGAGAAAAAGAAATATGTTTTCCGTAACGGCTCCTGGTTTATTGTTGATATTGATAAAGATGATTCGATAACCGAACTGGGAACAGCGGGAGTGGTAAATCCTATAGAGGAATCTTCGCTCTCATCTGAACGTAAAAAGGAGTTAGAGCTCGAGTTTAATAAATTTCTGCAGTTTGAAAAAGAAATCCCCTTAAGTTAATCAATCGCAAGACCTGCGATAACTCTCCTATCCCTTTACCGATCCTGCAAGTAATCCTCGAATAAAGAATCGCTGTAATCCGAAAAATACCAGCAGGGGTAATATCATGGTTATAAATGCCCCTGAGGTAAGAAGGTGCCAATCCTGACCTCTTGAGCCTATCATATCGAAAAGCCTCTGCGTCAATACCGAAACTTCTCTTTTTGCTCCAAGGAAAACCAGTGCCACCAGCAGATCGTTCCACACCCACAGGAACTGAAATATGGCGAAGGAAGCAGATAGGGGAAGAATCAAGCGAACAAAAATTGTAAAATGAGAACATCCGTCGATAAACGCAGATTCAAGAATCGATCTCGGCACGGTACTTATATAGTTAAACAGTAGATAAATGGCCAGTGGCAGTCCAAAACCAGTATGAGCGAGCCATATTGCAAGATAGTTGCCGTTTAGATTAAGCTTCATGTAATCTCTCAACAACGGAATAAGGGCAATCTGAAGAGATACTACCAGCAGGGCTACCACCAGGACGAAGAAGAACTTACGACCCGGAAAGTTTATCCAAGCAAAACCGTATGCTGCAAACGCGGCAATAAGAATCGGAATAACTACAGCAGGCACTGTTACGGTAAGGCTGTTCAGTAAGGCCTTTGTAAGGTTATTGCCCTTCTCGGTTACCTTTAATCCATCAGCAGTTACGCAGGTAAAGTCCTTACCTGCAAGCAACTGTCGGTAATTATTCAGTGTAAGTTCCGAGGGATTTCTCACAATGGTCCACCATCCTGTTCTGCTAACTTCATCCCTGGGACGGAAGGAGGTAACAAACAGACCTGGTGTGGGAAGAGTCCAGGCTACACAGAGTAAAAAAAGCATCACATTAACGATAAATGTTGAACGGATTTTATTTTTCCGGAACTGCATTTTAAAATACCTCCTTTTTGGCGAACTGGCGAAGGTTATATCAGATGACGGGTATCACGGCGATAAAGAGAATCATGGCTATTGCCGAACCTCTACCGTAATGAAGAAACTTAAATATCTGCTTGTATTGCTGACTGGCAATCACCTCTGTTCCGTAAAGACCGTTCGTCATGGAAAAAACTATATCGAAAATCTTAAGTGTTACGATGAGAATCGTGGTCGGGACAGTAACAATTGTCCCGCTTATATAGGGGATGACAATGCTAAGCACAATTCTGATCTCCCCTGCCCCGTCTATTCTTCCTGCTTCGATCAGCTCTTTAGGCACTCCCTTTATGGCAGCAGAATGAAGCACCATGGAGTACCCGGTCCACATCCAGATGAGAATTACAATCAGAAAAAAGGTATTCCAGGGTCTAATGGTAAACCATCCCACATGTTCGCCTCCGAGAGCAACAATAACGGCATTGAGTAGTCCTATCTGCTCAACACCTGCGGGTTTAAAGGCATAAACAAATTTCCAGATTACTCCTGCACCGATAAAGGAGATTGCCATGGGAAGAAAAATGAATGATTCAGCAATTTTTTCGAAGCGGGAACGGTCGGCGAGCAGTGCTATTACGAGTCCGAAAATTGTGGCTCCTCCTGTGCCGATTATAAGCCAGAGAAGATTATTTCT
Source organism: Spirochaetota bacterium (assembly GCA_003645645.1). Taxonomy (GTDB): domain Bacteria; phylum Spirochaetota; class Spirochaetia; order SPDA01; family B32-G16; genus B32-G16. The sequence continues at coordinate 3,379 of QNBH01000159.1, forward strand.
GAATGCTGTGAGCATCACACGATCGGTAAAGGCGAAGATATAATTTTCAATTCCGGTAAACTTTGCAGAATTGGCATTAAAAAAACTTAAATAAAGAGTCCGCAGAGTCGGCAGGAGGAGATACCAGCTAAGAACGGCCAGGGCGGGACCCACAAAGATAAAGGGCTGAAGCCGACTGCGCCATGTTGAAGAAAGACGGTTGACAAGCCCGTTTGCAACAAGATAGAGAATGGATATTCCCCCTCCCCCCGATATCACGCTCAAGAAATTAAATTCAAGGCATTGATTTTTAAGGGCTTAATTCGGTGCCATCTTGTTTACAGTGAATCTGAAGTTATTCCAACGGGATATTCTCCGGCTCTTTCTCGAATGCACCGCAGGATTCACGCACCACCAGCCTGGGAGGAACGATCTTCTGCATAGGTGGTTTCCTGCTTCCCCCTTCTATCAATTCGTTTAACCTGTTACATGCATAGATTGCATGCTCTTCCCTTGGCTGGTGCACAGTTGTTAACCTTGGTTTGAAATATTTACCAAGCTCTATATCGTCACACCCCACTACAGATATATCCCCAGGAACCCCTACTCCCAGCTCTTTGAGAGCTTCGATACAGCCCAATGCAACGAGATCGGCTTCCGCAAAAATAGCATCGATCTTATGTATCAGTTCTGATTTTTCCTTTATGAGCTCGTATCCGAAAGAAAAAGAATAATCCCTGGAGAAGATAAGAGATCTGTCAACCGGTAATCCGTTGTCCTGAAGAGCTGCAAGGTAACCTTCGGTTCTTTTTTCAAACTGGAAATCGGAACTGTTATCTTCGGACAGACAGATAATCTTCCTTCTGCCTATATTTATAAGATGGGTTGTAGCCAGATATCCCCCCTTTTTGTGATCTGTGTAAACAAAATCCATTTCTTCGGTCCTTGCATATTTCTGCTGAAAATGCATCACGACAAAGGGGATTCCCGATTCTTTTATATAATCCCAATCTTCTTCCGTTATCTCGGGATTTATAATCAGTAATCCGTCTATTTTTCTGCTCTTGATAAGGTTTTGAATATTGCTCATACCGGTAAATTGATTCTTAGGAAAAGTGCCGATACTATCCAGAGAGTTTCTCTCAAGAGATCTATTTATGTTGATAATGAGGGAGTTTATGTAAATGGAGTTTCTGTATTGAATCGAGTCTTCCGGGTAAATAATACCGATTGTTCCGGTTTTTCTGGTGCTTAGACTTCGGGCAATGGCATCGAACTCAAAATTTAAATCTCTCGCAATCTTCTTGATTCTTGTTTTTGTATCTTCGGATATGAGATGACTGTTATTGAGACTTCTGGAGACTGTGGAATGACTTACTCAAGCAATACGAGCTATGTCACGTATTGTAATATGCCTTTTTTTCATCCTACCAGCCTGATCGATTTTGTGCACACGGTTGCATATATTTCATTAGTATACACTATACAGGCAGGATATCAATACCATTTTTATACTATTGTTGTAAAAAACAGTGTTATTAAATCTCTTTTTTTATTCTTTTCCAGAAAGTAACTTCATCGATTCTCCCTTTTAAAAAATCAGATATGTTTTGCCTTGTTTCGGAAGAAAACATCTGCCAGTATTTTTCATGCCAATTGGGTATCTCCTTTTTTAAGTTTGATTGTTCATTCACCGGCATAGTTCCTGTACTGTATGAGATGAACTGCTTTATCATTGTAAGAAGTGCATCCGAAGGTATTTTCGATTTGCCGTTTGAATGCTCCGGCACCCACTTTTCCAGGAGAGACTGTAAATCTTTCTGCGGAATACCCGGAGCTTCCCGCTTTATAATATCTTTAACCAGACTTTTAACAGTTTCCCTTATCTGGTCAACGGAGAAACCGACCTGCTGGTTTATCCTCGATGCCATTTCTCTGGCTATTTTTTCAGGATTAACGCCCATGGGGGTTTTATCGGAATCTCTAAGCCTTTTTTTCAACGCTGCTGTCACTACTTCGAGCTCGCCGTAAGTAGCCTCATTTAGAATAAAATCGACTATCTCGTAGAGTCTTTCGTTCATTCTCACTACAGGTTAAACTTGAAAAAAATTATATCCCCATCCTGCACCTGGTAGTCTCTGCCTTCCAGACGCAATTTACCGGCCTCTTTAACCTTATGCTCCGAGCCATAGCGGAAGAGTTCCTCACAGTGATAAACCTCTGCGGCGATAAACCCTTTCTCGAAATCCGAATGAATTATTCCTGCTGCCTGCTGTGCCTTACAGCCTTGCCTGAATGTCCATGCTTTTACCTCTTTCTCATTTTTAGTAAAAAAAGTTCTAAGACCGAGTGCGCCATAACTTGCTCGGATAAGCCGTGAAAGCCCGGATTCCGCAATCCCGGCATCTTCAAGAAAACTCCTTCTCTCCTCTTCGCTGTCCAGTACTGCAATCTCTGCTTCCAATTTTCCACAAATATCGATGACCTCGACTCCCTCCTCAGAAGCGATGTTCCTTACCCGGTCTGTATATTCATTCTTTCCTCCGAGAGAGGATTCGTCCACATTGCAGACATAAATTTGGCTCTTCATTGTGATAAGGTTAAGATCGGTTAGAGACTCCAACTGATTTTCCGATAGCTGCATGGATCGTACCGGTTTTCCCTCTCCCAGTACTTCACCTACACTCTGCAACAGAGGAATAAGTCTTTCCGCCTCCTTTAGGGACTCTCTGTTTCCGGTTCGAAGCTGCCTTTCCAACCTGGTAAGCCTTTTCTCCACGGTTTCTAGATCGGCCAGGGCTAGCTCGATATTGACGATTTCTATATCCTCTGTGGGATCGATCCTGCCTGTTATGTGAGCTACGTCTTCATCCTCAAAACATCGAACTACATGTACGATTAGACCCGTCTCGCGAATGCGGGCAAGAAACTGATTGCCCAGCCCTTCTCCCTTTGAGGCCCCTTTAACCAGTCCTGCTATATCAACAAACTCCACTGTAGCGGGAATAAGATTTTCCTGCCCCACTATCTTTCCTATCATGGAGAGTCTTTCATCGGGTACACTGACTACTCCCACATTGGGATTTATGGTACAGAAGGGGTAGCTCGCCACCTCTGCGGGAGCAGAGGTAAGGGCAGAGAATATGGTCGATTTGCCCACGTTTGGAAGACCTACTATCCCACAGTTAAGCTGAATCTTTTTCTTCTCCCTCTTCGCCCAAGTTTTATTTACAGAAGTTCTTTAATTCTTAAACTATAGCACTGAAGACAGTTCAGTCAATAGAGTACTGAGCAGATTGCATGTTTCATCCTATTCTGGCCAAAACCTCCTCTCGAGTGCCCTTAAATACACCGGGTGATTCCATCTTGATGCTTGTAAGGGCTGCGGCAAACTTAAGTGAATCCTCAACACCGTGGTGGACTCTCCAGGCCAGATATGCTGCAAAACAGGTATCCCCCCTTCCCGTTCTTCCTGAAAGATTTCTTGCAGTGAAGGGAGCCCTGTTCAATCCTTCTTCGCTGTAGAGTATCACCTCACTACCGTGGGTCACCATCACTTCTCCGGCTCCCGCTTCTTTCAGCATTACGGCAGCCTTCACCCTGTCTGTTTCGCCTGTGAGAATCTCAGCTTCTACCGCATCGGTCTTAAGGTAGGATATTCGCGGAAGTAACTCTTTCTTTTTCTCCCAGTCTTTGAAAATAAGATTTCCACCCTTTGAGCACCTTACAACTCCCTGTGCATCCAGAGCTAACTTGCCCTTTTTTTCGAAAAAAAATATCAGCTCTGAAGGAATTTCTCCATAAAAGAGTCCCGCAAGATGAAATATTTTCCCATCGACTTCGGGAAGCTCATCCACTGAAAAAGGAGATGCACTTGCGAGAAGGGTTACCTTTCTTCCCTCCATGTCCTCTGACTCATACAAGTTCTGTATTGATGTTGTCTCAGGAGAATCGAGTACAACTACATCTATACCTTCATCCTCAAGAAATTTTACAAGTCTCCTCTCTTTTTTTGCTGTCTTTGTAATTACCAGTACAGAGGCACCTGAGCGCTTCGCCGCTACCGAAGAATATACAACCGCTCCGCCGGTTATTCTGCTTTCTTTACCTTTCTGGATCAAGATATCCTTGGAAACATGTCCGATCATAACAATGTCGTATTTTTTCATTTTTTTACGTCCTTATATTGCACTGCGAACGAACTTAATCCACAGCTTTTCTACTAAGAGTAGTCTTAGCTTTAACGGAGCTGTGGATCAGCGCCAGGGCGGCGGTGAGCTTGCTCACCAGCCGAACTGTCCTCTGCATCCGCTTGATTGCCTGTACGCAGCGCCGATGGCGCAGGTACGAAGCATCCGCACCATCTATATATCATACATAGCCAGGATATTTTCTAAAGGAGTTTCAGGCATAATATTGTTCGTAGGTGCAAGAATATAGCCTCCGTTTTTACCTAATATCATGCTTAATTGAACAACTTGCTTTTTAATTTCTTCTGGCGTGCTTCGAACAAGAAGCCTTTGCACATCCACACCCCCATGAAAGCATAACTTATCGCCGAATTTTTCTTTAATTTCACGAGGGTCCATACCCTTTGCTGAAACCTGTATGGGATTAAGTATATCAACCCCCAGTTCGATAAATTTTGGTATAAGTTGTTTTATAGCTCCACAAGAATGATACATTACATATTTACCGTATTTCTTTCCCTGGTCGATAAATTGTTTTAAAATAGGCTCGATAAACTCGACAAACATGGCAGGGCTTATCATAAGTCCGTCTTGTGTTCCCAAATCATCGGCAATGAAATAGATATCGATGAAATCGGCAACTTCTTCAAGTATTTTCTCATTCAATTGAAGATAAAATTGCAAAACCTTGTTGAGGATTGCTTTTGCAAAATGAGGTCTTTCTACAAGATCAAGCATGAATTTGCTCATACTTCTCAGGAACATAGCAACCCTGAGTGAACATGTTGAATAGGGACCGGGGTCACGGATCACAATTGCATAATCCTTAAAAACCTCTGCTTTTTCCCGCAGTGAAGAGAAATCAAACCACTCGAGCTGTGGCCAGGAGTACTCCTCTATTTCTTCCATTCTGTTTGCATTTTCAAGAGGGTGTTCGTCTATTACTTCGAAAGAACCCAAATGTCTTTTTCTAATTCCCCACCAGTCCTTCCAACTTCCATCTGAATATTGCTCTAATTCGGGACCTGTATATTCAGGCCAAATAGAGCGAATATCTATTTCCAGCAACTTCCAGACCTCTTCATCACTAAACACACCAAAATGATTTCGCAAACGATCTGTTACAGGTGTTAGAGCCCATAAATCCGTGGGTAAACGATCTGCTTTCTTCCCTCCGATTGTTGCAATTACTCTTTCTTTACTATTCATAAACGTACCAATTATAT
>QNBH01000160.1 GCA_003645645.1 Spirochaetota bacterium
GCAGATACCCAGTCCAGCAGAAGCCTCTCCTGGTTTACTCCGAATTGGAGCAGTATTTTTTTCAGCAGGTTCATACGCTTCATTGCCTTTATGTTTCCGCTCCGGTAGTGGCAGTCTCCAGGATGACAGCCTAAGACCATCACCCCGTCCGCTCCTTCTCTGAAAGCCTTGAGAACAAAGCAGGGATCAACCCTGCCGCTGCACATTACACGGACCAGTTTAATGTTGGAAGAATAGTGCAGTTTCTGCCCACCCGCTTTATCGGCTCCTTCGTAGGAGCACCAGTTGCATACAAATGCTATTATCCTGGGGCGGAAATCAGGCATGGAGAATACCCTCCAACTCGGCTCCTATCTCCAGATCGGAGAAATGTTTTGCAGTACAGGCACCGATCGGACAGGTTGCGGCGCAGGTACCGCATCCCCTGCAAATCGCCTCATTTACAACACTCACCTTTTTTTCGGTATCGAAGGTGATTGCCTTATAGGGGCAGGATACCAGGCAGAGTTTACAGCCTGCGCAATTCTCTTCGTCGATTACCGCCGTCATCACCTCCAGTTCTATCTCCCTGCCCGGGATAAGCTTGCTCAAGACATCCCCGCAGGCAGCCTTCGCTCTGGTAACGGATTCCGGTGCTCCGGCAGGACCGGCTGCACATCCTGTTAAATAGACTCCGTCCAGGACAGACCCCGTGGAGTGAAGAATCTTATGGTCTGTAAGTAGATAGCCTCTTTCATCAACATCTGCGTTAAGCATCTCGGCCAGGGTATCTGTGCCTGCAGCAGGTATAAGCCCGGTAGAGAGCACAACCATATCCACCTCCAGAGGTTCGATTCCTTCTCCTTTAATTGTTAACTTTCCGCCTTCTTTTCCTTCTGACACCCTAAGGGTCTCCAGTTCGCTACAATAGATAAATTTACTGCCGTCTCTCTTTTGTTTTTCGTAGAAGTCGTACTCATCGGGTCCGGGGAAGACCAGGTTTTTATGTAAGTGATAAACGGCTGCCTTCGGATTATCTTTTCTTAAGAACTCTCCCACTTTAAGGGCGGTAGTACAGCAGATTCCGGAACAATAGGTTAGGCCGTTTTCTCTCATCGAACCGGCACAATGGATGACAGCTACTGAAGAGGGCTCACCGCCGTTCCCCAGTGCAATCTTTCCGCTGGTTGGTCCGTTTGAGCTTGCAAGCCTCTCAAAATCGGGTAGGGTATATACATTTTTAAGGCGTCCATATCCCAGTTCGTGAATGCCGGAAGGATCGAAGTTTTCAAAACCGGTTGCAATAAAAATAGACCCTACATCTATAGTTTTTTGTACATCCTCCTGTTCAAAATTGACGGATTGGAAGGGACATATCTCTGCGCAGGCTTTGCAGGAACCATCTATAAAATATTTGCAATTTTCTCGATCAATAACCGCCGCTGCAGGTACTGAGCCGGGGAAAAGAGTATAGATGGCCTTTCTTTTATTGAGGCTGTTGTTAAAGGCATTATCTACCGAAACCGGACAAACCGGGAAACATTCTTCACACCCTATGCAGTTATCTTCTACGTATCTGGCTTTCTCTGTGATGCTTACCGTAAAGTTACCGAAAAATCCCTTTATCTCGTTTATGTTTGCATAGGCGAGTATTTCGATATTGTTATCATCACGTACTTCCGCAAGGAGAGGAGCCAGCAGGCAGGGAGAACATTCCATCTCCGGCGCAATCTCTTCTGTCTTGATGACCGAACCTCCAAGAGAAATCTCCCTCTCTACAAGGTAAACCTTTCTGCCTGCCTTTGAAAGCGTAAGAGCAGCCTCAATGCCTGCTATTCCTCCCCCTATGACCATCACATCCGTATTTACAACCATGGTTTTTTTCTTTAGATCTTCTGCAAAACGGGAACGTTCGATGGCTGCGTTGATAAGGCTCTTTGCCTTTTCCGTAGCCTCTTCCTTATCTCTGGTTACCCAGGCACATTGCTCTCTGATATTCGCCATAAGAACCCTGGCTATATTGATTCCTTCGGCCTCTGCCAGGTCTCTGAAGGTTTTCTCGTGTAGTTTGGGCGAACAGGCTGCAATAACTATGCTTTTAATGTTTTTACCCCTTATATACCTGGAGCAGGCCTCTTTTTCTTTTGGAGAACAAAGGAGGTTTGCGGTTACTACAGAATCCACCCCGCCTTTTGCCTTGATCCATTCCTTCAATTTATTAAAATCTACGGTGTTGCTGATATTGCCGTTACATTTACAGAGAAACAGGATTCGCTCTCCCTCGTTCATGCTTCGTTCCTGTCTACAAGATGGTTAAGTTTTCTTACCTGATCGGATATTTTATCCACCGATTGAGTCATCTCATCCATACCGGCCCTCGAATTCCCTGCAGCCAGGGCCGCCCTTTTTATATATCGACCGGTTTCGGTTACCATTGCTGCAGCTTCTTCCAATTTTTCCGTTAAGTCCTGGATTCCCGTTGCGGCTCCTGTTATATTCGAAGATACTTCTCCGACCCCCGATGCAATCTCGGTAATACCCTCGGCCACTCGAGAGACACCTTCCGCAGAATCATTAATATTTTTAGAGATATCCGCAGCTCCAGAGGCTGCATAGGCAACATTACTGGTGATCTCTCTGGTTGAGTTTGTCTGTTTCTCTACCATCTCGGTGATGCTTCTAAATGTCCGGTCAATACGGGTAATTATTTCTGCAATACCCTGAATGGCGTTTATGGCATTTCCCGTACTCTGCTGTATGCCTTCTATCATCGAAGAGATGTTTTCTGTAGCAAGAGAGGTTTGGCTTGCAAGATTTTTTATTTCTTTGGCAACCACCCCGAAACCCTTACCGAAAGCTCCGGCTCTTGCAGCCTCTATGGAGGCGTTCATTGCAAGGAGGTTGGTTCTGTCCGCTATATCGTGAATTGTCTCTGTAATCATGCCGATTTTTTCTGTATTATTGCCGAGAGCAGTCATTATTCCGGTCGTACTCTTTGCTTTTTCCACCGCCTCTGTAATAACGGAGAGAGCCTCACGTGCTTCGGTGTTGATAGTATTTATTGAGCTTGAGAGATCGTTCATGGTTTCTTTTACCTGTGATAAGCTCTCCGACATCTCTCTGGTTGTGGATGCTACAGAATTGGTGCTGTTTTTGATACTTTCCGCCGTTCTGGCTACGCTGTTTATGCTCGAAGAGATCTCTTCGGTTACACCGGCTATTGCTGTTATGTTTGAGGAGAATTGCTGGGAAGTGCTTGCAATATTTTGAACATTTTGATTGATAAGCTCTACAATTTTGCTTGCATTATCGGCTTCTTTTGTGCTTTCGTTTATATCGTTTATCATCTTAAGGGTAAGTTCCATCTGCTTTAAGTCTGTATCTTCGATCTCCTGCGAGCAGGTGCAGAGCTCCTCTGTTTGCTTCTTTAGAAGCTTTTTAATGAAGAAGAAACAGGCAACAATATAGACAACTCCTGAAACGGCTGCATATATAAAAAACGGAAAAGGTAGAAGGAGAAAGATTAGTAAAATTGAAGAGACCAGTGGAATTGCAATAAAAACTCCCACACGCAGTGTAATGAATTGGGTAAATTTTTTCAATTATTCTCTCGTTAACATTTATTTTGTGGAGAAATTGTATACCTGGCAGAGAAAATGTCAATGGAATAGGGGATTTAAATTATTTTTTTTGCCTTTTCAGTTTTCAAAAAATGGAAAAATTACTAAACTTCTTAAACAATAAAAAATGTATAACAGGAGAAACAGATAATATGATTTCTTTACCTCGCGGGGGATATCTGGTGGAGACATCGGAAGGACATCTCCAGTTCGGCTCTCCTCCGGAAACAATAAAAGACACCATGTTACTACCCGGTGGTACGCCTAGTGTCTTTATCCTTCCTTACGATCATTTTGATCCCGGTACGGGAATGAGCCTTGCAGAAATCGAGTTTCCCACTTATTTCAATTTTTTTATAAACAAAAAGAAAATTGAGGTCTATGTTCATCCACAACATGTGGAAAAATTGTACAAGGTTTTTAGAGAAGCCTTTCTCGGGCCGGAAACCGTGGATATTAGCAGCGAGTATGATAAAACAGAAGGATTACCCGTGCCGGAACTCATGGCGGAAATGAAGTATTTCCGTTCCGGTTTGAATATAGAAGACCTCCTGGATATCAAGCCTATTGATGAGAAAGGAATCAAGAGGGGGAAGGTAGAGGTCTTCCCGGTTAAAGGTGGCGGTTTCAAAGTATTTGAATCGGGCAAACTTCTTGCAGAAGTGCCTTCCGAGATAAAACCCCAGGTTCATTACGATTTGGGTAAGACACTAAACGAACCTTTCATACCTCCTGATTTCGGAATTACCTGTCTCGGACCATCACACGGGTTCGATCCCAAACAAAATACCTCCGGATTTATTCTGTGGGTAGGTAAGGTGGGGATTATGGTAGACCCGCCGGTTAATATAACATCCTGGCTTAAGGACTCAAATGTAAATCCAAAATTGATAGATTCGGTTATACTCACCCATTGCCACTCCGATCATGACGCAGGGACTTTTCAAAAAATTCTGGAGGAGACAAAGATAAAGATATATACCACTCCAACAATAATGAAAAGTTTTCTTGCCAAGTACTCTGAACTTACAAGAATCCCAGAAAGAACCCTTATGGGGATGTTCGATTTTAGTCCTGTAAAGCTGGACACAGAGTACGATATTCACGGTGGCTTTTTTAACTTCTTTTACTCTATCCACTCCATTCCTACCATAGGTTTTTATTTTTTATACAGAGACAAGACTTTTTTATATTCATCCGACCACCAGGCCGATCCGGAAAAGTTGAAAGAGATGCATGAGAAGGGAGTAATTTCTAAAGAAAGATTGGATTTCTTTCTTCATGTACCATGGGAGATGGACATTATCTATCACGAGGCAGGGATACCTCCACTGCATACCCCAGTATCTTTTCTAAACACTCTGCCGAAGGAATTGCAGAAAAAGATCACCGTATACCACATTGCAGAGAAAGATTTTCCAGAAAAAACCGATCTCAAGCTCGCCAGATTCGGGATCGGAAATACATACTATCCGGAGATAGAAAAGCATAAGCTTGAGGAGGCCTACAGAATTCTGGATGTTTTCAGCAGGATCGATCTTTTTAGCGAGCTTCCCTTCAGGAAAAGCAAAAACCTTTTGCTGAATGTAAAGGAGGAAAAGTTTCTGAGGGGAGAATATATAATCAGAAAAGATACTCCGGGAGACAAGTTTTATGTGATAGTCTCGGGAAATGTGGAGATAGGCGGCCTGGACAGTGTAGAAGACAAAGTATACGGAACCTACGAATACTTCGGCGAGGCTTCTCTTGTGCTCGGAACTCCACGAAAGGCCGATGTAATTGCTGCAACAAATGTTACGGCATACTCAATCGAGAAAAAAGCTTTCCTGCGCCTGATTAACGATACACCGGTTGAGAAGTTGATTCGGCGGATTGCAGAGACCCGTTCCGGTGCAACCTGGAAGATTATAAAGAAAAATAAGTATTTAAAGGAGCTTTCCTCATCTCAAATAACACAACTTGAGCTCCTGCTTGATCATACTCATATCAAGGGGGAGAGGGTGATAATAAGGCGGGGGGAGAAAATAAACAACATCTATATTCTTATTGATGGTAACGTGGAGAAGAACCTGGATGGTGATAACTGGATTAAATGTGAATCGGGAGAATTACTGGGAGATATCTCGGGATTACACAAGGCCGGTCCCTCACAGATAGAATACAGGGTAAGGGGCGGAGCGGAACTGTATCGTATCAGGGCAAAGGATTTTTCCAGCTTTCTTAACGATAATCCGGGGTTATTGATGTCGATCCTTTTTAACTATAGGTAGGAGCAGGTTGATTTCCTCTAATGTTGATGGGGGCTCCCTTTAACCGGAAAACAGATAAATCAAATGGAGACACCTGGATGATAAAGAGTTGCGCAATTCTCTTTAATATTTTTCTCTTCCTCCCTGAGGATGGTTCTTAAAGAGAGGAGAGAATTGTGAATGGCATTGAGATGGGAGCACAGATAGACGCAAGTCTCCCGGCTGTAGCTTTTTTTACAGTTTGTGCAACTGTTGAGACAGGTTTGGGTAGATTTTTGATTCAGCTCCTTTAGTAGCAGAAGTGCCGCCAGAATAATATTTCTGTTATCAAGAATACAATCCATATACTATTATCTACTCCCATTTATAGTATCGGTTGCAAGAGGCCATCAATTAACTTCCTGCTCTTCTCTGCCCCCTTATCTCTTCATACTCCTTTAATTTTTCCAGTTCATCTTCTGTTGGTTTGCGCACATCCACTACCTCGACTTCGAAAATAAGATCCTCTCCGGCAAGCGGGTGGTTAAAATCTACTACTACAGAGTTTTCCTTAACCTCTACAACTTTAACCGGAAGAAAACCACCCGGTGTGCTCGCTGTAAATTGCATCCCCACCTCAATTTCAGTATCCTCCGGGAAGCTTTCTCTGGGGACTTCCTGAACGGCCTCTTCCATGTAGGAGCCATAGGCATCTTCTGCTTTGATCTCTATCTCTTTTTTGTCACCCGGCTTAAGCCCTTTGACTCCATCTTCAAATCCGGGGATAAAAAGTCCTGCACCGATAAGGAACTCCCTCGGCTCATCTCCTTCGGTTGAATCAAAAACAGTACCGTCTCTGAGCCTGCCTTCATAGTGAAGAAGTGCCACAGTACCGTCCGAAACTACCTTATCTTCCGCGGTTTCTTTCTTTCCCGAACAGCTTGCAAACAGTGGAAAAAGGATAAAAGGAATAAGAGATACAGTAGCATAAATAGCCAAATCTTTTTTCATCCTTTCTTTATAAAACATTTAGTGTTTTTTAACAAGGGTTTATTTCGCTTGAAGATAGCCGTTTTTACCAATTGATTCTCTTCCCCCATTGTTACATAATAATGGCTATTCTCCCCTTGCAACACAGCTACAACCAGATAACAGGAGCTGGGGGGTTAATAAGCATAGCATAGAGGAAAAAAGATGAACTTCGACTGGCTTTTGTTTGTTGATATGGGGATAATATCCCTGTCTCTTATAGTAGCTACCTTTTTACGGGCAAAGATCTACTTTTTTCAGAAGTATCTGGTACCCAATTCCATAACTGCAGGGCTCATGCTTCTGCTTTTCTACAATCTTGCAGCTCCGGGATTCGCTATGACTACCGACTTCCTGCAGAACCTGGTCTATCACCTCCTCAATATATCCTTTGTAGCGATGAGCCTTCGAACATCAAAAGAGGCCCGGACGAACAGCAGGAATGCCTATGTTACCTCAGTGGGTATTCTATCTCAATATACAATTCAGGGTATAATTGGTTTGGTACTCACCTTCTTTTTTATAAAAACCTTTATTCCGGGTCTTTTCCCAACTTTCGGTTTCTTTATACCACTGGGGTTTGCCCTGGGGCCGGGTCAATCTTTCGCCATAGGCTCCAAGTGGGAAGCACCGGTCTATGGATTCGAAGGGGCAGGTTCGGTGGGTCTTACTTTTGCAGCAGCGGGATTCTTCTGGGCTATTTTCGGCGGAGTTTTCCTTATCAATCTGGCCTTAAAAAGGGGATGGGTAAAACGTCCGGAAGTGCATGCACGGCAGAAGGAGGTAAACAACTCAGGGTTGTATCGTAAGGACGATCTTCTACCTGTAGGCGCCCATTTGACGACACAGAGTGAAGCCATCGAGACCATGTCCTTCAATATTTCCATCGTGCTGGGCGTATATTTTATTACTTTTCTATTCCTCAAACTCCTCTCTTTTTTGCTTGCTTTTGCAGGTACCATGGGTGAAAACCTTGCAGAGAGTTTCTGGGGCATTTCTTTTATATTTGCCGCCATATTCGGTATGGCAGCAAAGAAAATACTTAAATTCTTAAAAGTTGATCACATCCTTGAAAACGGAATACTTACCCGCACCGCAGGTTTTTCGGTGGACTTTATGGTAGCAGCTTCTATCGGCGCTATATCCATACCCGTGGTGGTTTACTACTGGGGACCGATTCTGATTATGTGTATACTGGGTGGATTTGCTACAATGATCACCCTCCTGTGGATAGGCTCCCGTCTGTTTAACGATTATAAGTTTCATCGCACAATTCTTCTCTACGGTGCTTTAACGGGAACCTTGCCTTCGGGGTTAACTCTCCTTCGTGTGGTAGACCCGGAATATTCAACCCCGGTAGCATCCGACTATATTCCCGCTGCCGGATTGACCTTTCTATTTGCCATTCCCTATGTGCTGGTGATAGATTTTCCCGCATACGGATTCAGAGACGGTAATCCCCTCTATTACTGGCTTACTGCAATTTTCTTTGCAGTATATGCGGCATATATCCTGGTGGCTTTTGTTTTACTTACCCGTAAAAAACCCCGAGGGAGGTTTAAAGAGATATGGAAAAAAGAGTAATTACATTTCAAACACTTCCAGGTATTTACCTGTAAGGATTATGCGGGCAGAGTTCCTGTCTGCCGAGAAAATCATCTGCCGGGGGTGAAAATCGGTTTTAAGAACAGGAGTTTCTTCAAGGTCTTCTCCCATCAGGATAATTCTGTTATCGGAGATGAGGAAAAAGCGGACGGAAGCCGACTTCCCCTGTGGCGATTTTTCTGCGGACAGCGCTTCTTCCGGCGGTAATAGCAC
>QNBH01000161.1 GCA_003645645.1 Spirochaetota bacterium
CCTATGCGGTTAATATGCTTGTTGAAGAGGTAAACGGTGCCGGGGGACTTAAAGTCGGAGATCAGACTTACAGCATCCGGGTCGTTACAGAGGACAACGAGTCCAAGGCGGAATCAGCGGTCTCGGCTGCAACCAAGCTGATTACAGAAGATCAGGTTCTGGCCATTATCGGCTCCTATGCCAGCAAGCAAGCAATCCCCACCGGCGAGGTTGCCAATGCAAGGAAAACACCAAACATAAGCCCATGGTCCACCAACCCGCGTACCACATTAAACAGGCCATGGGTTTTCCGTGCCTGCTTTATCGATCCATACCAGGCCAAGGTAGCCGCATCTTTCGCTCAGGAAGAGTTCGGGGTGAGTAAAGTGGCAGTACTCTACGATGTTGCAAGTGACTATCCTAAGGGCCTTGCAGAGAACTTCAGGGATGCGGCAATAGATCTGGGGATGGAGGTCGTAGCCTTCGAGACATTTACCACTAAAGACAGGGATTTCAGCTCCCAGCTTACAAAGATTATCAATTCAGGAGCAGAGCTTCTCTTCTCACCCCAGTACTACGATGAGGTTCCTCTGATTGTCTCCCAGGCAAAACAGCTGGGATGGGATAAGCCCATACTTGGCAGCGATAGCTGGAGTTCCCCGGAGCTGGTAAAGCTGGCAGGTGAGGATGTAATCGGCTACTATTTCACCAGCCATTATGCCATGAAGGGAGCTACGGGTAAAACGAAGGAGTTTATCGATAAGTACAAGGCCAAGTACGGTTATGAGCCCGGTGATGTAGCAGCTCTGGCATGGGATGCCACCAACATTCTCTTTGAGGCGATCAAGAACACAGGCGGGCTTTCCGGAGATCTTCAGGCAGACCGGAAGGCGATACGGGACCAACTTGCCAAGGTCGAGCGCTGGGAAGGAACAACCGGTCTTATGAGCTTTACCGAAGAGGGAGACCCCATTAAGGCGGTTGTTATAGTAAGAATAGACGAAGAGGGGGAGTTCTCCTTCTACAAGATGGCCATTCCTCCTGAGCTAAAATAGTTAAAAAAAGAATAATATGCAAATATAGCGGGAGCCTTTATCGGGTTCCCGCAACTCTTCTTTAAAAAAGGGAGGTAAAGCTTGTCTCTAAACGCATTCCTTCAAAACCTTGCCAATGCCCTTCAGTGGGGCAGCTTCTATGCTCTGATTGCCCTGGGATATTCCATGGTCTACGGAATACTCATGCTTTTCAATTTCGCCCATGGTGATATTTTTATGGTGGGTGCATATATCGGCCTTTTTGTTTCAACCAGCCTTGTTACCCTCTCTGCCACCGGCATTCTTCCCATGGCAGGCTGGTTAATCCTTGTTTTGACCATATTTATTTCCATGTTCCTCACATCTTTCGTTGGGATGGCTGTAGAGAGAGTGGCCTATCGCCCGTTGAGGGCGGCACCGAGGGCGTCGGCGGCTATCACCGGTTTAATGGTGGGGATCATACTTGAGACCGGCAACCTGGCTCTCCTGGGAGCTCAAAGACGCAAGTTTCCCGAAATTATTGCTCAATCCACTTTTCATATTGGCCAGGTGGTTGTAACCAATACCAAAATTCTTATTATCATACTTTCAATACTACTCATGATAGCCCTTCACCAGTTTATCCGCAGAACCAGGTGGGGTATGGCCATGAGGGCCATGGCCTACGACTTTGTAGTGGTTCCGCTTATGGGGGTCTCAATAAACAGGATCGCTGCCATGACCTTTGCAATCGGGTCGGCTCTAGCTGCAGCCGCAGGAATATTCTTCGGTATTGCCTATCCTGTGCTTGAACCATACATGGGGTTGTTGATCGGTTGGAAAGCCTTTGTTGCAGCCATACTCGGTGGAAGGGGCTCCATAGTAGGAGCGGCTCTTGCAGGTTTTTTACTCGGTTTTATCGAGATATTTGTGGCTGCCATTTTCCCGTCCACTCTACGGGATTTGATCGCTTACTCCATCATCCTTATCATTCTTACGATAAGGCCTCACGGATTTTTTGGAGAAGCCTACAGTGCACGCCTCAGATTGTAGAAGCAAGGAGTCATAAAGAAGATGAAAGCAACTGATAATCAGATAAAAAATCTGGAAAGAGTAGAGAAAAAGACCACTGGGATCAGGCCGGTAAGATGGTTAAGAGAGAAAACCAGAAGGGTTCCGGCTTTAGGCTGGCTGCTGGGAGCACTGACGGCCACTATTATAGAGTCTTCAGTGGGTCTTCCGCTGGCAAGGGCATTCGGTCTTTGGAGTGTGCCGGGCCTCTTCGGCTTACGCTTTATTTTTACCTCTCCGGCTTCCATACCCAGTGCGGTTATTTATGTACTCGTAGTCTACATTATCCCCGCATTAATTGTGGCCGTCTCAACTGCAGGGATTACAAACAGAGCCGCGGCTTTTATGCAGGATAAGCTTCCTGTGCCGATAAATGTCATTATTCATGCTGCTCTTCTTTACGCCACTCTCCATGTATGGGGGAGTATTACCGATTATCGGGTCTTACTTTTAAGTTTTATATTTATTTCTATAATGCTCACCTTGAGCCTTAACCTTGTAAACGGGTACATGGGGGAGTTCTCCTGTTCTCACCCGGGGTTCATGTCAATAGGCGCTTATGCCGCCTCTATAATGACAGTTCTTTTTTTCGTTAACGATGATGTATTCGGTGCACATATCCTTTCTCCGGTTTTAGGACCTTTCATCTTTCCCATTATTCTTATTGTCGGAGGGTTTATTACTTCTATAGGAGCACTCGCCGTTGCAATACCATCCTTCCGTACCAGGGGAGATTATCTGGCCATTATCTCTCTTGCTTTTACCTTTATAGTAAAGAGTCTGCTGGAAAACCTGGAGATTATAGGAGGCCCCCGCGGCTTCATGAATCAACCCAAATACGCATCTCTTCCTGTAATTTTTGTATGGATGGTTCTGTGTATTTGGACTATCTATAACTTTACCCGTTCCACCCTGGGAAAGGCGTCGTGTGCTGTGAGGGACAACGAAACCGGAGCGGATGCAATGACCATAAACACCAGGCGTACCAAGATGATAACATTTCTGTTTGCAGCCTTCTGGGCGGGTGTGGCAGGTGGTCTCTTCGCCCATGTAATGGGGTATATAAATCCAGCCACCTTCGGTGTACTTAAATTAAGCGAAGTGCTTGCAATGGTATATCTTGGAGGTCTTAATTCAGTATTGGGATCGATAGCCGGAGCCATAGGGCTGCAATTTCTGCTGGAGCTCTTAAGACCTCTTGCGATGCTTAAGTGGATAGTTATTCCGGTTCTACTAATAATTGTTATGATTCGTAGACCCACGGGGTTGATTGCTTTTACTGAAATAAAAGTGGAGGATATTTTAAAACCTCGAAATTAAAAGGGAGAGAAATAATGCCGTTACTGGAAGTGAAGAATCTCACAATATACTTTGGAGGTCTTCGAGCTGTCCATAATTACAACGTCACCTTTGAGCCCGGACAGGTAAGGGGTTTGATCGGGCCCAACGGAGCAGGGAAAACCACTACTTTCAACATGATTACAGGAATCCACAGACCAACATCCGGAGAAATAATCTTCGAAGGACAGAATATCGTGGGAATGATGCCTCACGATATTGCCAGCATGGGAATAGCGCGAACATTCCAGAATATGCGGCTCTGGAGACACATGACCGTAATGGAACATATCAAGCTTGCCATGTATTCCAAAATAGAGTATGGACTTATCGGTGCTTTCTTCGGTACACCGAAGCGCCATAAACAGGAGACCGAGTTCGATGAGAAGGCCTATCACTTTCTTAAGCTCCTGAATGTCGATCGATATACAAATCAGGTCGTTACAGGGCTGCCATACGGTGTACAGCGCAGAGTGGAGATGGCCAGAGCACTGGCAATTGTACCAAAAATTCTTCTGCTTGATGAACCAACAGCAGGAATGAACCCGGAGGAAATGCTTGATATGGTAGAAGTCATCAGACAGATCAAGGATGAGCTTAAATTGACGATTTTTCTAATCGAACATAGGATGCGAGTCGTGATGGATCTCTGCGAAATAATCCAGACCCTTGACTTCGGAGAAATCATAGCAGAAGGCACTCCGGACGAAATAAGAAATAACGAACGTGTAATAGAAGCCTATCTTGGTAAGGAGGTGGAAGTCTGATGCTTCTTTCGGTAGAAAGTCTCAAAGTCTCATACGGCGGTATCCGTGCTCTTCATGGAATAGATTTCGAGGTGGATGAAGGGGAAATTGTGTGCATAATCGGAGCCAACGGAGCCGGAAAAAGTACCACTCTCAAAGCGCTCTCCCGGCTGGTTCCGGTTGAAGACGGTGCAAAAATGACTTACAGGGGAGAAGACCTGCTCAAGTATCCCCCCGAAAAGGTTGTTAGTGAGCTCGGGATAACCCATGTTCCCGAGGGACGGAGGCTTTTCGGTAATCTTACCGTAAAGGAGAATCTCAGGCTCGCAGCCTTTGCCCAGAAAGATCCAAAAAAAATCGAGCAGGATATGGAGTTTGTCTTCTCACTCTTTCCCAGGCTTGCAGAGAGAAGAAACCAGAAGGCGGAAACCTTAAGCGGCGGGGAACAGCAGATGTGCGCCGTGGGAAGAGCTCTCATGAGCGGTAGAAAGATGATGCTTCTCGATGAACCCTCCATGGGTCTTGCTCCCTTACTGATGAAAACCATGTTTGAGAAACTTAAAGAGATAAACAGAGAGGGTACAACTATTCTCCTTGTAGAGCAGAATGCAAGAATGGCTCTTCAATTCTCCAAAAGAGGATACCTTCTTCAAAACGGCGAGATAATAATGCACGGAAAGTCGGAAGATCTCATAGCCAATCCTGAGGTAAAAAAGACATACCTAGGAGGCTGATGGATAAAGGCAAACTCTTATCCCTTTTAACCTGGGCTGAAATAAACCTCGATTCTCTTAAATACAATATAAAGGCCATAAAGAAGCATGTTGGTGAGGGTGTACAGGTTATAGCCGTTGTTAAAGCCAACGCTTACGGGCACGGGGCTGTAATGATAGCGAAGTCTGCTCTTTCCTCGGGAGCCGAAAGGCTCGCAGTTCACCGTGCGGAGGAAGGCATTGCTCTAAGGAAGGCCGGTATTAAAGCACCGATCCTTATTATGGGCTACACACCTGTTCAAGCTGCCTCGGAAGTAGTTGAATACAGTCTTACACCTACGGTTGTTACTCTCGAGTTTGCCAGAGAAATAAGCCTAAAAAACAGTATTTTAAAAAGAAGCACCTCCGTCCCCATCCACATCAAGGTGGATACGGGAATGGGACGCTTCGGACTTCTTCCCGATGAAGTGCCATCTTTCTGTAAAGCCCTTGAGGCCATACCGGGTATTAAAATCGAAGGTATCTTTACCCATTTTGCCACTGCAGACGCCTCCGATCAGACTTACCTACGAAATCAACTGGCCACTTTTAACAATGTTCTTAAAGAGCTTAAAAAGTCTGGCACCTCCGTCCCTATGCGTCATGCCTGCAACAGTGCAGCCACAATGATACTTCCCGAAGCTCACTTCGATGCTGTACGTCCGGGCATCTCTATCTATGGACTAAATCCGTCCGATGAGTGGGAGCCTCCTTTTACAATTCATCCCGTGCTTTCTTTAAAGAGCAGAGTAGTACGTATACGCACCCTTCCTGCAGGTAGCTGCATCGGTTATGGGTATACCTTTACCACTCCACGAGCCATGAAGGTGGCTCTTGTACCGTTGGGATACGGCGACGGATATCACCGCATACTCTCCAACAGGGGAGAGGTTCTTATAAGGGGGAGTCGGGCCAGAATCCTCGGCAGGGTCAGCATGGATCAGATCGTGGTTGATGTGGATCATATCCCTTCTGTTGAAATGGAGGATGAGGTGGTTCTTGTAGGCCGGCAGGGGACGGAGGTTATTCGGGCGGAGGAAGTAGCTAAGGCGGCAAATACCATCAACTACGAGGTAACCACCTCCTTGCTTCCTCGAGTAGCGAGGGTTTACATTCTAAATAATGAAATAGATTCAATAGAACGAATCTGTTGACTGCCGGGGAAAAAACGGACACCTCCTTTACAGAGGTTTTATCGTCCACTATAACAGGCTCCCTCTTTTACCCAATCTTAAACCTGTCTACAGCATTATGAAGCTTAAAAATACTCTCTTCGCTCTGTTGATTGATTTCGTTTACATGTACCATCGCTTCGTTTATCTCCTTTGCCCCTGCATCTATCTCCTTCATCCCGTTCATCACCTGGAGAGAAATATCCCTTATGTTGTGCATTGTTTTCCCGATGTCCTGGGTTTTTCTTGTTATGGT
Organism: Spirochaetota bacterium; assembly: GCA_003645645.1. GTDB lineage: Bacteria > Spirochaetota > Spirochaetia > SPDA01 > B32-G16 > B32-G16. The sequence goes on from QNBH01000161.1 coordinate 6,328, forward strand.
CTCAGAGTTTCTCCTTATCCCCTGTGTTATCTCCGAAAGCTCTACAGTTGCCTTTAAAACTTCGTTACTCCCCTGGGATAACTCCTGCATGGCCGATACGATTTCTGAAAGAGCATCTGTGAAACCCTTTACCTCCTGGTCGATACTTTCGAAGATTAACCGGCTTTCGCTGCTCAACTCCAGAGCACGTTCTGCACGCTCGGTAACATTCTTAAGCAGGTTCTCGATCCTCTTTGCGTTTTCGTTGGTAGAATCGGAGAGCTTTCTGATCTCCTCTGCCACAACAGAAAATCCCCTTCCCGCCTCACCTGCATGGGCAGCCTCTATTGCTGCATTCATGGAGAGCATACTCGTCTGGTTTGCAATATCGTTAATAATAGTAACTATCTCCAGCATCTCTGTGGCGGCCTTCGAAATACCAGATACCATGGAGTCGGTTTCCGCTACCCTCTCCCCGCCTGATCTGGTAACATCTACCAGACGGGTGGTTGTTCTCTGTTTTTCCGATGATATTCTCGCTACATTGTTTATGGATGTGCTCATCTCTTCAATGGCATTGGAAGACTGGGTTACCGCAGAGGACTGATTTTCTATCTGCTCGGTTAAACTCTCTATATTTCTTGTGGTTTCTCTTATACCTCCGGTTGAGTTCTCTATGTTTCTATCCAACTCGGTAATTTGTCTTGTTATAGACTCTATATGGCTTACTATCTCTGTAAGGGATGCAGAGGACTCAGAAGTGGAGGATGTAACCTCTTCACGCGCCTTTACAGTCTGTTCGGCGATCTTTTTTACTTCATTTATAATCGAAGAGAAGTTTTTTATAAAACCGTTCATATACTTACCCACGTTGCTTATCTCATCCTTCCCCATTACAGTTATCTGTTTTGTAAAATCACCGGTAGCCATCTCCTCTAAAGTCTTCTCCAGCTCTTCCAGTTTGCGCCTCATGCTGCTGACGATAAAAACAGTAAAGATTACCGTTAGAATACCTGCTATACCTACTACTCCAATGAAGGCAATACGTATAAGCTTCTCTCTTCTATCAATTTCTTCCTGCAACGCCACAACCAGCCCTGTGATGATCTCTTCGAATTTTTCGAATATATAGGAGCGAAAGCTCTTTACAGGAATAACCAGAAAAATGATGCTTTTATTGTTTCTTATGTATAACTCCTCAAAGGCACTTGAGCCCGGCCTTATTTCTCCCTCTGGTATTCTTTCATACCCGTTTCTTATATCTGTAACTTTTCGGAAAAGTATCTCCAGTGCACTCTCCAACTCTCCCACCTTTTCTCTAACATCCTCCCTTGAGAGAAGTCTAATATATACATCCGATTCCATGAAACTTTTCATCGAGATTTCAAAATTGGTAACAGCTTCTTCCCAATCATTTACCGCTTTTTCAAGCTGACCTGAGACCAGAATCTGATGTGTTTTATCCAGTAACTTCCAGAACTCGGATACAATATCCTTTGCGGTTAAAATTGTATGATTAAATCTATCTATCTCTGCCATAATCCATATTAACGAGCCCACAGAAAACAAACATACCAGAATTACCATTGACATAATTATGAAAAGCTTCGTTTTAATTTTCATAAATTCGCCCTCCCCCCTTTTTAAAAAATGTGTTCCGCTTGCTTTTCTATATAATGGACATTTTTAATAATGGACATTTTTAAGATGTGTGTATGATTGTGCAGGAAAAATGCCTTAAAGTCAAGCTAATATTCCTATCGCTGCCAATAACTCGGGCACTTCAAATAGTAAGAAAATCGTGCTTCCTTTATTCTGGTATTGACAGGGGTGTGGAGTAGCTAATTGATCTAATCACTTGTGTATTGGCAACAAAAACACTAAACTTCATTAATATGTTATTAAATCCCCAGATCTTGCTATTTTAACAAGATTTCAAATAATGTAAATTAGATCTTTATGTTTCGCCTTTTAAATTTTCCCCGCATGGGCATTTAATAGCATAATGTTACGGGATTGTTTACATGAAAAATGTAATCATTAATATATCTAACTTCCTTGACCGGTATGTAAATTATATCTGCGGTGCACTCCTGGGTCTTATGACAATATCGGTTCTGGCAGGTGTTCTGTTCAGATATGTTTTTCTCTCGCACATCGGGTGGACCGAAGAGATTTCCCGCTATCTTATGGTTTGGGCGGCTTCCCTGGCAGTCAGTGTGGGCATCAAGTAAAACGGGTATATTGGTATAACTCTTCTGCTGGACGCATTAAGAAACAGGAAAGTAAAATTAGCCATGCTCATATTTATCGACAGTATGGTAATGGTTTTTCTTGTTGTGATGGTCATATACTCCATTCAGA
>QNBH01000162.1 GCA_003645645.1 Spirochaetota bacterium
AGAAAATCATCGTCGTTCCACTCCCAGAGCAGAAAAGTATTGGCCTGGTTTCCCCTTTTCATTATGGTGGGCTGAATGTAGAGCATGTTCTTATGCCTGTAGACATCCACCAGGAGCTGAGTTGTCTCGTAGATATTGTCAGTTGCATGGTAGGAATGAAAGTTCCGTTTCATGGAAAAGTAGGCGGTTGCCCCCAGATTGCTGAGGTAGGTGCAGGTAAGTTTGAGGAAGTTTCCTATCATCCTGTCGCTGTAACATTCGTCTGAAAGGTAGGAGAGGGAGTCGAATATGTAATATCCCCCTTTTCCTGCTTTTTTATCTTTTTATGGACCTCGGTTATGGAGTTTTCGAATCCCGCCTCGGGATGTGCCTTCCACACGGTAACTCCCGGTTTCTCCTCAACCACCGGTTCGTGATTGCCAAACCGGAAGTATATAAGCTTCTCCCTGCGGGATATGGCATTATTGCAGAAATGTTCTGCAAACGGGATGTAATCTTCGATCGAGTCTATCCTCCAGAGAACATTATCCCCGGCCATAAGAGGCTGAACAACCTTATCCAGACCGATAAGACCTGTACTGACAGTCATATAATCAACCCTGATAATAATGTAATATATTCTGCTGAAAAGGTATAGATTCGAGCTGTGGACACGATCTGGATGGCTCCAGTAAACCGCGGGGCGGGATCGCGGAACCCGGTGCCCAGTCTTGACTCCCGGCCTGTGGTGTATACGCAGGGACAGGAGGAGTCGGTTGCTGGATTTCCGCCAGAGAAACGAACCTCAGAATACGGAGTTGCTTCTAATGGTCATATTTTTATGATCACCGCAACTACTCTCTTTACACCAGGGAGCGAATTTCTTTACAATAGCTCTATTATTTCAAGGGGAAAAAGATTTTCTGAGAGAGTGTTCGAAACAAGAATGACAAAACAGGAGAATAAGCACAGGCTGAAACGAAAGGAACTGGTGAGGAACATCTTTTTCATCTTTTCGGAGGAATATGAGAAGAGTGACGCAGATACAATATGGGATATTAAGTTGCCTGTAGAAACCTTGATAACACACTTGAAAGAACATTATAAGGCACAGTATACCAAGAGCATGTGGATACGTACGCAGATAAGGAGATACGAACGGGAAATAGGGGAAAGGCTCTTCGATTTTACAGGAAAAGGGAAATCCGAAGGGGACTATATTATTTCAATCAACAGAAAGATGAACGCCTTTCGCCAGCATCACCATCTCTACATCACGTACAAGATAAAGATTGCAAATGGCATTTATGGCAATATTCAGAATTTCATTGCATCCCGGAAACCGGATCGTCCGCTAAACATTCTTCTCGGTTCCGGGACGAATCCATATTTTGTAGCGAACATAATCGCAGGAAAATCATGGACCAGGGAGGAGAGATACAACATATACACCCACAACCTGGGAATAATAAAAAAACTATGCAACTCACGAATTAACTCTGAAAGAATAAAGATTTTCTCACCGGCTGGACGAATCAACCTTCACAAGCAAACTATCATGGGAGACGACAACAGTCTCTACAGGTCTGTAGAATTCGATTTTATCATTCAATCCACCCAGTACCTCTACGAGGGAACCCTCTTCGTCGACAACGAAGAGGAAATATATCGCAAGCGAGATATTCTTGATCATTGCACAGGAACGAAGATTCTTGCGCTGGTAAAGGACGAGTTGATAGATAAACCGCGAGAAGGAATGGTAGCCTACGGCTCCTTGAATCAGTATGATTTCATAATCACCCCCCAGACAAGGTCAAACAAAAAGAGGAAATACGATTTCCTCTTCGAACAGTACGAAAAGCAGCTTGATGCAGAAATAGTAAACTGGAATTACCTCATTCACAGGGTAAAGAAGGATTAACCTACTTAACAGTCACGTTTTTCATTTTGAGCATGTCCCACCAGATAAGAGGTGTATTCGTAGTAACCCTGTCGACTTTGAGGTGTAATACACTGTCCACGGTATCTTCCATCGTTTCTCCCTCCAGGTCAACAGTCCATGCGCATACCTTGATACCCTTACTATGGAGATATGAAACCCAGTCGAAACCATCCGACAAGGATTCCAGGAGAAACTCATAACGGACATACCAGACATCCGCGTATGAACCGATATTCCAGAGTGAATCGGCACGGGTGGAAAGGTAATCCGAGGCAGAACTCCACCTCTGATGGGCAATGGGATGATCATCGAGATAACCGAACCTGTTACGCTTGAAAGGAGGATACGCTTCCTGTCTTTTACCGGAATCGATGTAGAATTGAGGATCAAATCCTAACTTAAGCTTTTCATCCAGTTGATGCAGCTTCTGAATAATCCAATCTGCACAACTCGAAATTCTCACACTGTCTCTTACCGGTTCTATCGTCTCAATGAGGTTCTTCAGTATTCTCTTATCTAGTAACGAAGATGCGTGAACCTTTAAATCGAGCTGCAGCTCCTTCACTCCGTCTTTTTCACGTACCAGCTTTACGATCTGTGAGAGGGATGATACCTCGATGGAAGCCTTTTCCCTTTCCACACGGTAGCGGAGATCATCCCTCACTTTCTGATCCAGGGTGAACACATCTCCTGTCTTGTTGGTCACTCTATCCAGTCGTTCATCGTGGAAGAGAATGAAATCTCCGTATTCAAGTGGTGCGAGATCAACCTCGATATATAGAATCCCGTTTTCTATACAGGCTTCCACTCCCTTTACAATATTCGGAGGATTATCGGGTTTTAAGCGTGCTCCATGTGATACCACAATCATTTTTCTGCCCTCCACTGTACAATCACAACATTTTTCCAGTCAATAATCTGGTTAAATCGAGATGTAAAACAATTTATAATAAGGTTTCCAGTAGTTACCTGACATGTAGAAAAATGCCTAATATCTGGAAATATGCCTGGTATATAAAAAAATGCATGTTAAACGTGGAAAAGAAAAAATTTGACAGCGAAAAACCTCTCTGATAAGATTTTCATGTTAGAGGCTGCACCGAAAGGTGGGATGGGAATCTCATTGAAATCTTACAGAGGGGATGTATGCCTCTTAAGAATCTGGGGCCATGGCTCCACAAAAATAATCCAAGGAGGATTTCATGAAAAGAATCTTTTTATTGTTGCTGGCACTCATGGTTTTTCCAGCGCTGATTTTTGCCGGAGGCAAACAGGAGGTTGCAAAGGAGGAAGGTCCTAAAGAGGTAAAGATTGTGATCAGGGCCAAGGGGAATCCCACAGAACATTGGAAAGTGGATGCATTCGATGAAGCTGTAAAGCTCCTTAATGAGGAGCTTCAGGCTGAAGGAGACAACAGAACTGTTGTTATCGAAAAGATTTTCGATGATGCAAGCTGGGCTGATGTTGTGAGAAGTTTTGCCATGTCTGCAGATGCCGGCGAAGCTCCGGATATAATTCTGGGAGGGCATGAGCATATCGCGGTTTACTCGACAGCCGGATACATCATACCCCTGGCCGATTCTGTATCTGAGATTAAGAAGATGTATCCCGAGTTCGATGATGTAATCGATAACTTGTGGGCATCCTGTATGCTGCACGGAAAAGTCTGGGGCGTACCCCAGGATATCGAGGCCAGACCTTTGTATTACAGCATTCCAAAACTCAAGGCCCTTGGCTGGAGTAATGCCAAAATCAAAGCGCTTCCCGAGCGGATCAAGAAAGGAGAGTTTACCCTGGATGATATGATAGCTACAGCGAAGGAGGCAGTTGCCAAAGGTGTTGTGGAGCCTGGACATGGTTACTGGCACAGACCTAAAAGAGGACCTGATTTCTATCAGTACTACTTCTCGTACGGCGGGTATTTCTACGACCCCGATGAGAATAAGCTTGTAATTGTAGAGGATGCCCTGGAAAAATGGTATGCCTTCCAGAGAAAGATAGTGGATGAAGGAATCACTCCGGAGAACTTTATAGGCACCGACTGGAGGATCTGGCATGATACGGTCAGTCACGGCAAAGCGCTCTTCTGGAACGGCGGTTCCTGGCAGTGGGGAGAGTGGGCCGGTATCTACCTCAAAGATCAGGGAGGACAGGAATATCTCTTCGAGAATGTTGGATATGCACTCCAGCCTTCAGGTGTCAGGGGAAAGAGTGGTGGAACACTCTCACATCCAACGGTCTATATGGTGACAACGGAGAAGGCTTCCGGAAGGAAGGGCAGGGATCTGGCTGTGAGGCTCCTGGCAAAGGTTACCACCAAAGAGCTTAACACCAAACATGCAGTGGAGAGTACGCATATCGGAATACTCAAGTCCCAGGCAAATTACCCGCCTTACAATAAGGACAGATTCCTCTCGGATGTCATCTACATGTTGGACTACAATTATTTTTTACCCAACCATGTCATGTTCAGCACCTGGGAAGATGCGGTCTGGGAAGGAATGCAGGCTGCCGAGATCGGGCAAAGATCTCCCCAAGATTCTACTGCAGCGACAATAAAGCTGCTTCAGGCAGAGTTAGGCGATGCTCTTATAGTCAAATAAACGAAGTATAGAATATGCCGGGCTTTTTAAGCCGAAGCCCGGCATTTCTCCTTTAAAAAGGGCGTGAGAAAGTGAATCCAGATATAGAAATGACAGAAAAAACCACAGGAGGAGGGGGGAAATACGATTGGTTCTGGTTTCTCCTTCCCGCTCTTATTCTTGTGGTAATTTTTTTCTTTCTCCCTATTATTATAACCTTTTTCATTTCCGGTACCAATATGAGCACTGCCACAGGTTTTCAGAACTGGAAGTGGATCGGATTGAAGAACTATCAGAGAATCTCGTCCCACCCGGAAACCCTCGAACATCTCTGGCTTACTGTAAAGTATGTTGCTTTTACCCTCGTTTTCTTTAATCTGGGGATGAGCCTGGTGATTGCTCTTCTTACCACCCATATTTCCCGGGGTGTAGGATTCCTCTTCAGAGCAGTGTGGCTTCTGCCTCGAATTACACCAGTTGTAGTTTATGTGATGATGTGGCGATTCATCGCCGCTGATGCACCTTATGGAATCTTGAATCAAATCATTATCAAGCCTCTTGGGCTTAAGACCGCAAACTGGCTTCCGATGGCCCCATTTCTTTTTATAGTGCTGGTAAACGGGTTTATAGGTGCCTCCTTTGGTATGATTCTCTTTTCTTCTGCTATTGAATCTATTCCAAAGGATCTCATGATGGCCTCTCTGGTTGATGGTTCTTCATACTTGCAGAGAATACGGTACTTGATCATTCCCCACCTTAGGTGGCCCCTGCTTTTCGTCACTACTTTTCAGACCTTATCACTGATGACTTCTTTTGAGCAGATACTGGTGCTGACCGATGGAGCCTATAACACGGAAGTCTGGGCTCTCTGGGCCTATCACAAGGCTTTGAGCACCTACTCAGGCAACTTGCAATGGGGTTTCGGAACGGCTCTGGCCGCTATTCTGGTCACGATTGGTATTGTCATGGCGGTTATTTATATGCGCTACTTCAAGTTCGAAGAGCTGGTGCAGGAACCAAAGATCGAAACCCAGTAACGCAGAAACAATAAAGGCGAAAAAGGAGAAAAATGAGGTTTAAAATATTTTTTTCCCGGTTCGTACCTTATCTACTCCTGATCGTAGTTACTCTACCAATAATCATCGGATATGTGTGGATACTAATCTCTACTTTCTCTACACGGACCTACGGCTTGCTCCCGGTGGATAAGGCGGGAAGACCTGGAGGATGGACACTTTCGAACTGGAGCTTTCTGTCCAAACCGGAGATATGGATGGTGACCTCGAATACATTCATACTTGCCTCTGGATTAACCATCGGGGTTGTTGTTGTTTCCATGATGGCGGGATATGCACTCTCAAGAATAAAGTTCCCGGGAAGAAAAGCTTTTCTCTCCCTGACCCTGATTCTTCATGCTTTCCCCACGGTAACCCTGCTTATTGCTATCTACTTTGTCTTGAGATGGATCTCCGTGATCCCTGTCCTGGGAAGGGGACTTCCTATTATAGGGGGTTTCGGATACAACACTCTCGGAGGTGTTATTCTGGTAAGCTTGGCCTTACAACTTCCACTGGGTATCTGGCTGATGAAGGGATTCTTCGATAATGTATCCTGGGACATGGAAAGAGCTGCTCTTATCGATGGGTGCTCGAGGTTCAGGACCTGGAGAGAAGTGATGGTTCCGCAGATAAGGCCCGGGATTGCCGCTCTTTCCATCTTCTCATTTATACAGGGTTGGGGTTCATTCATAATTCCCTATTCGTATATGGTAAATGCCAACAGGGCGACCATTGCCACATATCTCAACAACCTTCTCTCTGAAACAGCTCCCACGAACTACAGTATGGTTGCTGCCGTTGGTCTTTTCCAGCTTTTACCTGTCCTGGTTTTTTATATTTTTACACAGAAGTACCTGCTCAGCATCTTCGCTGGTGGAGTAAAAGGAGCAGCATAGATGGGAGGAAACAAGTGAAGGTCGACATTGTAAATCTAACCAAGAAGTTTGGTGGTATAATCGCCGTGGACAGTATAAATCTGGATATAAAGGACGGAGAGTTTGTCGCTTTCCTGGGACCATCGGGTTGCGGAAAGACCACAACCCTGCTTATGATAGCAGGTATTTATAAGCCCACCGACGGGGATATTTTATTCGACGGAAAGAGGGTAAACAACTTTCCACCCAAAGACAGGGATATCGGCATGGTATTCCAGAGCTATGCACTGTATCCCCACATGTCTGTTTTCCAGAATCTCACCTATCCACTGCTTATCAAGAAAAGACCCAGAGAAGAAATGAAGAAGGAAGCGCAGCGGGTAGCCGACATGATGGGAATTGGACATCTTCTTAAAAGAAGACCCGGTCAACTCTCCGGTGGTCAACAACAGCGTGTGGCGCTGGGAAGAGCATTGATCAAGAAACCCAGGCTTCTGCTATTTGATGAGCCGCTCTCCAATCTGGATGCCCGTTTAAGAATCTCCATGAGGGGCGAGATCAAGAAGCTGCAGAAGGATCTTGGAATTACCAGCATTTATGTTACCCACGATCAGATCGAAGCTCTTACCATGGCGGACAGGATAGCGGTAATAAAGGACGGGGTGCTGCAGGCCTACACCGATCCTGAAGACCTTCATGACCGGCCGAAGACTCTGTTCATAGCCGAGTTCATTGGCAATCCCCCTATGAACCTCTTTGACGTCGAAATTAAAAGTGAAGCAGGCAGAGTATATGCAAATCTTGGAAATGGAGCGAGGCTTGCGATCCCTGAATCAAGAAAACTTAAAAAACTTGTAGAGGGTAAAGTGAAAATGGGGATAAGGCCGCAGGATATCCATGCAGGGAGTGAAGATGGGATCAGCACTGAAATCGCCCTGGTTGAGCCCATGGGGAGAGACGATCTAATTGTATCCAAGGTTGGAAATGCGGAAGTTCATTTTCTCGTCGATCCGATTATGAAGCTGAGGATGGGGGATAGGATCAAGCTGAGATTCGATATGGAGAAGTCCCAGTTTTTCGATATTAAGACCGAGCTTTCGCTGCTCTGGGATTGAACCTTTAGCCACTGTTGAATTGAGCGGCAGCCTTCCTCCTCACAGGAGATAGAGTTATTGTTGCACTCTCAGGATCAAATAATTCCAGCTTATTATTTCCGCTTCTACAACATTCTCATACTGTTCAAGAAAGCGGTTATAACGTTTCTGTACCCCCGGATTTGTGTTTCCTTTGGGCAAAATGATAAAATCGTAATCTTCCACCCTGCCGTAAGGGGATATATTTTTCAAAGGAGAATCACAAAACTCATGCTTTGTAAGCAGAAGCAGCTTTTTCCCTCTACACTCTTTCAGTATGGTTTGTTTTCTATTTTTCTCCTCTCTGGATTCTATGTAGAGGTTCCCGTCGTGGATACAGCTTGTTCCCTGAATGATAAAATCGATAGTATTCCCTGTATAGATTTCGTTATCTTCTCCCACAATGGTATATGTAACCGGGTCGATCTTTCCTGCGGGTGTATAAACGGTTAAATGTTTAAAGTTGATTTTAGGATCCACGAGCTGTTTGAGCGAACCAAGATTATGTGTATAAATTTTAAAATGAACATTTTCATCTCCCAAGCGCTTTGCCAGGATGTTTGCCAGGTGGTAAATTGTACTTCCTGCCCCAAGAAGGATCTTTATCTATTCTTTAAGCCTCCCCCTTTCCCATGGTATTCTTTATTAAATCCCATGCTCCATTGGCGATCTTTATTTTCTGGCTGAGATACAGATGCTATTTCTGGAAGAAATAGATAAAAGGCTTGTAAATCCTGAGAGAGAAATCTGTTCTCCTGTTTTCTCTCTGTATTTTCTGGAGAAGTCTTACCCCGATTTCGTTTTCATAACGCCTTAATTGGGTGTAAACCCACATACTGTTTTTATAGAGAACATTGTGTTTTTCATTCAGGTAAGTAATGATTTTCTCTATGGGGAGGGAGATATCCCAGATAGTCGAGGCAGTGCTGTTTTCAAACTCCTCCGAAAAAAGCGAGAAAATGCTCATTACCAGATCTTTCTGTTTCAGTCGGTGTTTTTGCTTGTCTTTCATTTTTATTTTCCTGTATCT
>QNBH01000163.1 GCA_003645645.1 Spirochaetota bacterium
CTAAAGAGGTCCTCTTGCTTACGTATCCGGAATAAGCTCCGATTCCCCCCCCGTTAAGTGGGGTGGTGGTAACTCTTTAATCCTAAAAGAATTATATCGATGTTACTCTTTATGCTATCGTAGTAGGGCTTACTTTCCTCGAATAGTGCATCTATTTTCGGGCTGTTCTTTCCCGACAGGCCCAGCCCACGGTCGCCGTACTTAAGGCCGTTGTGTGCGCGTGACCACTCATCGAGAGTGGAGTTGATATTCTCTCTTAAGTGCCTTCTCATATCTATATCCTCAGTAAGAGCAAAGAGAAGAACCTACCTGGTCAGCCCCTGGGAGAGCATCCTCTGCCTTCCTGCAAGGTTTATCACATTTGCATCGGTTTCCATGAGTTTAGAAATAACCCCGAATTGAATAAAATAACCAAGCACTACCGCAGAAGTTATTACGAAAAGAGAAACAGAGGAAATAACAGTAATCCTTTTTACTTTATAAATTTTGTCAAGTATTTAAAGATGGGATGAGGTCGTGTTAACCGGAAACTCTTATAGCGTCATAAGAATTAATTTCCCCTTAAATCTTCCCCTCCCTGGCTGCTGCTATAAAGTTCTGCCCGAACATATCCTCACCCAGAAGAAAAGCCCTGGTTATGCTGAAAGCCTCCGATTGAGTGTCGAGCCTGCTTATAATCTCACCGTTTATCTGGAGAGGGTCAACGATGCCTCCGTCGAGACCCTCTTCCACACAAAGGTAGGTGAAAACCTGATTGATAAGTTTTCTTTTAGGCATACCGTAGGATATGTTGCTTAAACCCGGAGCAAAATGAATCTCCTGCCCGTACTTTTTGCGAATCTCCCTGATACTCTCAAGAACTGTTTTGCCGTTGTTCTGATCCACTGAAACCGGAAATACAAGAGGATCCACATAGATATCTTCCTTTTCAAATCCTTCCTTGAAAAGGATATTCAGAAGTTCATCCAGATTCTTAAGCCTCTCTTCCGTTGTAGAAGGCATTCTGTCCCTGCCTCCTGCACCTGCAATCACCACCGCTCCCTTCTCCTTTGCAAGTCTTATGGCATCCCTGCGCTCAAGAGATACGGAGTTAACCATGGGTTTCCCTCTGGAGGGATCTGCTATGGAAAGGCCTATCTCGAGAGTGCTTACACGTGATGAATCTATGCTTAAGGGCACAGTCGATGCCTTCTGCACGATTTCGGCAGTCCATTGCATTATCTTATTGCACTCCTCTACCTCTACACTAAACTCATCCACATTCACATCGAGAAACTTCGCCCCGTGCTTCTCCTGCTCCTTTGCCATGTGATTGAGATAATCGATACCGGCTCTCTTCACCTCTTCATTTCCATAGTAGCCCTGCCATATTGCCACTGCCGCATGTTTTACCTTGCCGTTCTTCCAGTCGTTTGACTTAAGAAATACATCGGGGACCGGAAGGTGCCTCTCCTTACCTTCCCCTTTATATACAATGGCATTTCGTCCATCCTCTAAAGTCTTTACATATTTACCCCCAACTTTATATATCCTGGTGCAGTGAATGTTTTCCCCCACCGGAATAAACTCTTTTACGTTACTCATCTGTGGTCCTCCTTTTCGGTTGGATTAAGAGATCGATCTTTCATCAACCAACATAACAAATAACCGCTGAATTGGGCAATACTCTCTCTACCCCTGTTGATACTTCTTCTTCTATCGTGTTATAAAAACAATTCAGGCTGTCCCGCAATCACCGAAAATTGACGGAGCATACGAAATATTGTGGTTATTTAATACGAAACACACAATATACTGAATAATAATAGCCAAAATCGAGGCTGTGGCACAGCCTGAATTACAACCGGGGGTGAAGATCGTGTTTCTGATCAGGAATAAAAAAACCTTTGGCTACATAGTTACGCTAACAGCGGCGGCTTGCTGGGGGACATCCGCTCTTTTTGTAAAACTGGTTCTAACCAGTGTAGAAATTTCACCTCTCTCTCTTGCCTTCTGGCGTGATCTTTTCACCTTCGCCGCCATGCTAATTATTTTAATGATTAAACAGGGCTCAGCTTTTTTAAAAGTCCGATCCGGCGATCTTATATGGCTTGTCTGCCTCGGCGCCTTTGGTGTCGGCATATTTCACATTTTCTGGAACCTGGGCATTAAGCTTAACGGAGCGGCAGTAGCCACGGTACAACAATCCGCCATGACCGTAATCCTGGCTGTTGCCGCCTGGTTTCTGTGGAAAGAACCGTTAAATGCAAGAAAAGTGGCTGCTGTTTTTCTTACTTTTACAGGTACCGTACTGATATCCGGAATGGTACGAAATAGGGATACCAGCTTGAGTGTAACCGGTCTGGTAGTAGGATTCTGTATTCCAATTTTTTATGCCAGTTTCAGCATATTCGGCAAACAGTTAGCAGGACGCTATCATTTCCTAACTATACTTACTTACGGATTTGGTTTTGGAGCACTGGCACTCTCTCCCTTTCAGTTCTTCATCTCCCATCCCCGGCCTGTACCGGAGATTGGATGGTTATGGTTTCTCTCCCTTATTGTATTCTCTACAATCATACCCTTCTCGCTTTACACTCATGCGCTCAAGCTTCTGGATGCAAGCATAGCGGGTATCCTTATAATGATTGAAATTCCCTTTGCCTTCTTCTTTGCCTATCTGTTTCTGGGAGAGAGGTTATCCCTCCTGCAATTCGGAGGAGCAATTCTTATAACAACGGGGGTTTTACTGGTATCATGTTTTGAAAAATCCCGTACAATGGGTGCCTAGCCTTGGAGTTCAATCAGGGGCACTAAATATATGCGCACAATCGAGCAAAGCCTAAGGCTTTGCAAGCCCTGCAAGGGATAAGTAATTTCCGCTTTTGCGGAAATTACTTAGGTGGTTGTATGCTCCGAAAGAAGGTAGACGGGCTTAAGCCCATCTCTCCACCGGTCTTTCAACAGGTGGACCACCACCATAGGTGATGGCCTTCTTTCGTAGTAAAAGATAAAATTAACATATTAAAATGGTTAAAAACATAAAAAAATAATTGATTTTTTCATTTAATTATAATAAAATTGATTTTAATCCTGTCAGGATTGTTTAACTACATCTATTTGTCAAAGGAGGTTATCATGAGAAAAAGCAAGCTGGTTACTTTCGCTCTGGTTTTATCCCTTTTGCTTCCCTTCTCTGTAATGGCGGGAGGAAAGCAGGAAAAGGAAGGAGCCGGAGCAGCCGAAACTGCGGAGAAGGTTTTTACCCTGGGCATCCTTGGCCCGTTCAGCGGTCCCAGTGCAAGAACGGGCAAAGAGTTCAGAAGTTCTGCCACCATGGCCTTCGAGGCAATCGACTGGAAAATCGGAGAATACACGATTAAACCTGTATGGATCGACTCCCAGTCAGATCCTGCAAAGGCAACCCAGGCATACGAACAGGCGGTTGTTCAGGACGGTATACAGGCGGGGATTCTAAACTGGCACAGCTCCGTTGCCGTAGCCTGTATGGAGATAACCGCAAAGTACAAAGTTCCTCACTTCTTCGGCTTCGGAGCAACGGAGGTTGTAAACGAGAAATTTCATTCCAATCCCGATAAGTATGGATACTGGATGTACAAAGGCTGGCCCACTCCCAAAAAGCTGAGTGTCAACTATGTGCAGGCCTTAGAAGATGCCATAGAGGAGGGGTTATGGAATCCCGGAGAAAAAACTTTTGCCATTTACGGCGAAGATACAGACTGGGGCAGAAGTTTTGGGAAGGGAATCAAGGAGCAACTGGAGAAAGCAGGGTGGAGAATGGTCGCCGAAGATTACTTCCCCATCGAGCAGACCGAGTTTTACCCCCTTCTCAACAAGCTTAAGGGTATTAATCCTGCATTAATCGCCGGTACAAGTACCGCTCCGCCTTCCTTCTCATCGTTTATAAAGCAGGCGGACGAAGTCGGGCTTGAAAGCCTCATAGTAGCGGATGGTCTTGGCTGGGTGGGAGAATGGTACAAACTTACAGGTACTTCTTCCAACTATGTTATAGACCAGATTCCCGGTTGGGCTACAGAAGCAGGTAAGGAGTTTGCCCAAAAGTTTAAGGATCAGTTCGGCATCGATCCCAGTCCCTCTTCGGGTGGATTATCCTACGACGGTACAAGATTCTTTATTGCGGTTGCCAGGAAGGCGATCGAAGAGTACGGGGAGCTCTCCAGCGAATCGATCTACAATTTTGTAAAGAACTTCGTATGGGAAGGAAAATGGTCCTTTAAAGACGGAATCGTTATGAGCGAATATGCCGCCACTCCTGAAACAGTACCCGATCCTGTAGTCGGTAAAGGCTACTACATATTCCCGGTGCTTCAATACTTCGACGGCGAGGGTAAAATTATCTATCCTCCCGAGTGGGCAGTACAGAAACTACAGGTTCCCTCAAAATAGCAGGGCAGTTCTTTAAACCATAAACGCAGGAGATGGGGAGTGCTCCCTATCTCCTGCTTCTTACCGATATGGACATCCTTAAATCATGCTCTAAAATGTAAGGGAATAAGAATGGTAATATTACAGGTAATAGATATGGTAAAGAAGTTCGGTGGTCTCACTGCAGTAGACAAGGTATCACTGCAGGTAGAGGAGGGGCAAATCTTCGGAGTAATCGGGCCGAACGGTGCCGGGAAGACCACCCTGCTTAACTGCATAACTGGGGCCCATAAACCGACATCCGGCATAGTAAACTTTCTCGGAGAAGAGAACCTGGCAGGCTCGCCTCCGGAGGTAATGTGCAAAAAGGGGATCTCCAGAACTTTCCAGATATCCCGCCCCTTTCCACGGTTAACTGTACTGGAAAACGTTACTGTAGGTGCGGCATTCGGAGCTCAATCTCACGCAAGGGAATCGGCAGAAGAAAGGGCACTGGAGGCGCTTGAGTATGTTCACTTCCCATTACCGGAAGATACCATGGCCGGTCATCTTAATGCCGTACAATTAAAAAGGCTCGATCTTGCCAGAGCACTTGCAGGGGGGCCTAAACTACTTCTGCTGGATGAACTCGCTGCGGGATTAACCGAAGGTGAACTGGCAGATATCATGAAACTTATAAAGAGGATAAGAGAGAGAGGAATAACAATAGTCATTGTAGAGCATATAATGAAGCTTATTCGCGGGGTATGTGATACTATTGCTGTACTCGATTATGGGAAAAAAATATCCGAAGGGAAACCGGAAGAAGTCATGAGAGACCCAAAAGTTATAGAAGCGTACCTCGGAGAATAAACTATTAGTCTAAACAGAAAAAGGAGTCTGGCCTTGCTTAAAGTAGAAAATGTTGATTCCGGATACGATTTTCTCCAGGTCCTCTGGGGCATCAATATCGAAATCAATCGAGGAGAGTTTGTCGCCCTAATAGGGCCAAACGGCGCCGGGAAGACCACCACTTTAAGAACCATATCCGGTCTTTTAAAACCCAAAGGGGGAAGGATCTTTTTCAAAGATGAGCTAATCTCAAATTTGCCTCCCTATGAAATTACTCACAGTGGTTTAAGTTATGTATCCGAAGATCTTAATCTTTTTGTTAATATGCCCGTTTATGAGAATCTCCTGATGGGTGCTTACATTATAAAGGACGAGAAAAAAATAAAACAGACAATGGAATATATATACGAGCTTTTCCCAAGACTTGCAGAGAGAAAAAAACAGCTCGCCGGTACTTTAAGTGGCGGAGAAAGAAAGATGCTCGCCATCGCAAGGGGGATGATGTCCAACCCGGAGATGCTTCTGGTTGACGAACCTTCCCTGGGACTTGCTCCATATCTGGTAAGGAATGTATTTGATGCACTTAAAACTCTTCATGGAGAAGGGCTTACCATACTTCTGGTAGAACAAAACGTAAACGCCACTCTGGATATAACTGACAGGGCCTATATAATTGAACAGGGCAAGATTGTACTCTCGGGGAAAAGCAAAGATCTTGCCCGGAATGAACATGTTCAAAATGTTTATCTGGGAATATAAAAAGAAATTATTATTAACAGTCAAGTCTTTAACAGAGAGGATCGGAGAGGGATGAAAGAAAATACAGAGGTATTAAAAACATTGGGTGATTCCATTCTGGAATATATCAAGAGAAAACCTGCGGTGCCTGGAGCAATTGCCGTTACTGTTGTTATTGCCATAATAATAGGCATAGCAGGAGGACCGGCACAGGTTGTAAATGCCATTGTGGCCGGAGGAATGTGGGCGCTTCTGGCAACAGGTTTAACCATGATCCTCGGAGTAATGAACGTACCTAACTTTTTCCACGGCGAGTCTTTCATGGTAGGAGCCTATACCGCCTATTTTATCTTTACTCCCATACATCTCTATTTAATGGATAATCCAAACAAATTTTTATCTACAATCGCACCCTTTGCAGGTTTTTTTGCAGCCGCTGTAATAGGATTTATCCTGGGATCGATACTGGAAAAGCTGGTCTTCTATCCTCTTCGCTCGAAAACCAAAGAAAGGTGGGTTATGAACTCCTTTCTACTCACAGTGGGGGTCTCCTATATTCTTTCAAATGGGGTAAACCTCGTTCTGGGCCCGAACTTCCGGGGTATTCCCAGATACTGGGATGTGCCTCCTATCAAGTTCTTCACCATCCGGCTTACCGTGGATAGACTGTTTGCTTTCTTTCTGGCCATGGTAGTGCTTCTCTTGTTATGGTATTTTATGGGAAAGACAAGAACCGGGAGGGCTATAAGGGCAGTTTCTCAGGATGAAGCAGGAGCCGCGATGGTAGGAATAAATATAAACAATATCCACACGCTTACCTTTAGCCTCGGCACATCCATGGCAG
The DNA here is from genome assembly GCA_003645645.1 of Spirochaetota bacterium. Classification (GTDB taxonomy): domain Bacteria; phylum Spirochaetota; class Spirochaetia; order SPDA01; family B32-G16; genus B32-G16. The sequence goes on from QNBH01000163.1 coordinate 6,800, forward strand.
CCATAGCAGGGGCGGCTCTCCTTTTCATGTTTCAGGCCTATCCCACGGTAGGATTAAGACCCCTCTACTATGCCTGGTATGTGGTCATGCTGGTGGGGCTTGGAAATGTTTCGGCTGCCGTGGTCGGAGGATTCATAGTTGCTTTTCTTCAAACTGCCACACAGCAGTTCTTCGGTATCGAATGGGGAGAGGTTGTCCCTACCGTAGTGATGATGATTGTACTGATTGTTGCCCCTTCCGGGATTTTCGGAAGTGAGGTAAAGGGAATACAGGAACAGTAAGAGAGAGGGCAAAAATGATAAAGAGCACAGGTAAAGCTTCGACAATAGCGAGAACACTGATGTCCAGAACAGGTTTTTCTTCTTCCGGAATTATCTTGATAGCAATACTTGCAGTTCTTCCCTTTATACCACCCTTTAACAGCGAATACATACTCCGCTGGCTGGTTGTGGGAGCATTCATGGCTGCTCAGGCCGTAGCCTTCGATCTAACCGCAGGATTCATCAATGTGGTAAACTTCGGCTTTGCAGCCATCCTCGGTGTGGGAGCCTACACTTCCGCCATTCTTGCAAACACAGGACCACACATAATCGTACAACCCGGCATTTCTCCGTGGATAGGTATCTTTATCGGTGCATTTGCATCGGCCTTTCTGGGATTTATCCTGGGATTTTTAACCTTAAGGCTAAGAGGTTTGTATGCAGCAATAATGGCATGGTTTGTGGGTATTGCTCTACTCGGTCTTGCGCGTACCCTCACACCTCTAACCCGGGGCTCGCTGGGAATGAGCCCGCCGTCGTTTTTCGATACCCCATCCAATATGCCTTATTACTATCTTGCACTCGGTATGATGATCACAATCTATATCGTTACCAAACTCGTTACAACCTCCCATATCGGCCTTGCCTTCAAGGCACTGGGGCAGAACTTCGATGCCGCAAGGGCATCGGGAATAAATCCTACCTTTTACAGGGTATTCAATTTTACCCTCTCTTGCTTCTTTGCCGGGTTACTGGGTGGATTCTACGCCCACTACTTTGTTTCCATGACTCCGAAGGCAATTATGCATACATCCAAATCCGTTGAAACACTTGCCATAGCTTTTATAGGAGGCAGAGGATTCCTCTGGGGTGGAATAGTAGTGGCATTCCCCTTCGTATTCTTACTTGAATATCTACGGTCTGCTCTTCCCCAACTTCCGGGAATCCATATCATAATTTACGGAGTTTTAATGATTCTTGTCATGATATACTATCCCAATGGTGTGGCAGGTTTTATTACAGAGCTTAAAAAGAAACTTTGGCGACTCAGAAAACCAGAAAAGACATAAATAGATATTGAGTTATTTCTCTGATATAGCAGTTTTTTACAAAATATTTAAAGAAAACACAAGAAAGGATCAACTAAATATTGGTAACCTTTTATGCTATGTAAGGTCGAGATTTTGTTTTTTACCTAAATTTTTAAATGCGAAAAAACAAAATCTACCTTAGCTCATCGCAATCTACCTTTAGTTGCGATCGTAAATTGCGATATAATTATAATGTGTTAAATAAAGAAAACTATCAAAGGAGGAATAGAGGAAAATGGCAGATTTTGAAGCGATGGCGAATAGTGTAATAGCCGGACAGGTTGATAAGGTATCCGAGCTTGTCAAGAAGGCGGTGGATGAAGGGACCAAACCAA
>QNBH01000164.1 GCA_003645645.1 Spirochaetota bacterium
CAAGTGTCTCTCCCATAAATGCTGCAACCTCTTTTCTCGATACCGCGTATGAGAATGCCTTGCGTACATCTATATTGTCGAAGGGAGACTTTCTTATATTGAAGTGAAGTGTCTGAACTTCACCAGGACCGAAGCTGGGAGCCTTTACTCCTTCAAACTGGGATATTTTCTCTACCCATTTTGATTCGTTCAACCCTTCTATTATATCCAATTCTCCTGTCTGACGTCCGATTTCCCTTGAACTAACATCGGGCATATAACGTATTATTACCTTTTCCAGATTGGGCTTTCCTCGAAAATATTTATCATTACGGGCAAGCACAACCATTTGCCTGGGCTCATATCTGTCGAATCGGAAAGGCCCTGTACCAACCGGGTGGGTTGCAAACCACTCACTTCCGTTTTCCTCTATGGCTTTCTTTGAGACTATAAATCCACCGGCATAATTTGCTACCTTGGCAAGAAAGAGAGTATCGGATACAGATTGATCAATTGTAATCTGTACGGTATATTTATCCACTGCACTGAATCTCATACCACTGTATTCACCGGCGTAAGAGGAATGCTGCGGATCGGCGGCTCTCCTTAGAGAATAGACCACATCCTCAGAGGTAAGCTCGTAACCTTCAGGATAGCCGGGAAAGGGATGGAAATAGACCCCCTTTCTCAGGCGAAAGGTCCACACGGTTTTTTCTTTTGATACTTCCCAGGATTCCGCCAGATCGGGCTCTACATTTACCTGGTTACCTGGTGGGTATCGGACGAGACCGTTGAAAATTGGATCCACCGTGCTCCTGTCTACTGTAGTAGCAGCCCTATGGGGATCCAAGGTTTTTGCATCGCCGGCATCAAAGGCAATTCGTATAACCTGCTTAACTTCTTCTTTTGCTTCCTCCTGACCTGCAGCAAAGATCAGGAGCGATGGCAGAAGAATAAACAGAAAAAGAGAGAAAAATAGATTTTTTTTATTCATAACTCCTCCTTTTAATATATTTTGACCCCTATATCTACGATAGGGGTCAAAGACGATTTTGTCGGGTCGGCATTTTAGAATTTTACAGCCATCACCCCCCAAATAAATCTCAAGTATCATTATAAGAGAGCTAGTTATTACTGTCAAGTTCGCTGAATTTAGTACTTGACAAAATGTTTTTATGGAATATACTAAAACGTATAATATTTATCGTCTATCGTTAAACGTTTTAACTTTATAAGGAAGTCATTATGAGCAAACTTGAGGATATTGCCAAAAAAGCCTCCGTATCTATTGCTACCGTTTCCAACATCCTCAATAACAAAGATTCTACGATTCCTGTTAGCCCCAAAACCAGAGAGAAGGTTTTACGGATCACCAGAGAACTAAACTATCGCCCCAACATTTACGCAAGATCATTGAGAACAAAAAAGAGCAGTATTATAGGGGTTGTTGTGTGGGATCTTACCGACCCCTATTTCAGCGATATCCTAACAGGTATCGAAGATGTGCTGGAAAAGGCGGGCTATCATCTTGTGCTCAACAATGCAAAGTGTCAGATAGAAAGGGAGAAGATCTGTCTGGAGAAACTACAGAAACTCTCGCCGGAGGGTATGCTCGTCATTGGAATCGGTCAGTTGAGAAACAAAGATATATTCAGTCACCTGGCAAGTGAAACAAATATTATTCTGATAGCGATGAAGACCCCCAACAAGAATATAAGCTCTGTAACCGTAGATAATTTTAAAGGAGGATTCATGGGAGCGGAGTATCTGTTAAAACGGGAAAATACTCAACTGGTTTACATCACTGCAAAGGATATGACCACCGATGAAGAAGAACGTTTGCAGGGAGTTATAAATGCCGCAAATAAGTACAATCAGAAAGATCGGCTAACCATAGTAGAAACTGATATCGGGGAGGAGGGCGGATACAGGGCATGTAAAAAGATATTGGGCAGGTATAAGTCTCCCCTTTCTATTTTTGCCATGGACGATATTACAGCCATCGGGTGCATAAGGGCGATAAAGGATAAGAAATTAAGCATTCCTGATGATGTTGGGGTACTTGGATTTGACGATCTCTCAATAGCCAACTTCATAGAACCAAGACTTACAACAATCCACCAGCCGAGGTTAGAGCTGGGGAGGAAGGGTGCAGAGCTTCTTCTAAGTACCATAAAAAATAAAACTATTCCTGCTCAACATGTAATTCTTAATCCAAAGATAGTAATCAGGAAGTCGACCTGAAAACAGCAAAAATTTTAAAAAGGAGGTAATGCCTATTGAGTGGTGAGTTCGACCTGTCGGTCAGCGGAGTTTATGCTCTTGCAGGTGCACTTTTTGTCGTTGTGGGCAACTACACCCATTCTTCTCTGGGATTTGCAGTGGCAATTCTTATTGCAATAATCATCGGTTCTGCCAACTGGGCGGTTACCATAAAGACGGGGATCCCTTCGTTTATCGCTACCCTGGGTATGATGATGATAACCCGTGGTGGATTACTGGCTGCTACGGGTGGCGAGTCAATTGCCTACAGAGGGGATGAAGTATTACCTGTCATTCTTTCAAAGATAATTAATTACGGAATAAGACCATCACATTTCTGGTTTATCCTATTAACTCTGATTTTCTCCTTTATACTATTCAGAACTCCCTACGGTAACCGGGTATTTGCTACTGGAGGAGACAGGGAAACCGCCCGTGCAAGAGGAATAAAAACCGATAAGGTCAAGTTGATAAACTTTATCCTTTGTTCAGTTTTAGCAGCCTTCTCTGGTTGCATTGCCATAAGCAGATTCAGATTTGCCAATGTGGCCTTTGGTACGGGCTACGAGCTGGAAGCCATAGCCGCTGCGGTGATCGGCGGAACTTTCATGTTCGGCGGATATGGCACTATAGTAGGCGCAGCTTTAGGAGCTTTTATCGTAGGGATGATAAGAATCGGACTGGTTCTTGCGGGTGCACCAGGATATTTTTACAAATTATTCGTTGGGATAATACTTATCATTGCCGCCTATATAAATAACAGAATAAGAAAATTGTGGTTATAAGGAGATTTTCACATAATGATAGACAATATCATCCTTAGACTGGAAAACATAAAAAAGTATTTCGGAAAAGTGTGTGCACTAGATAATGTTACTGTGGATATTTACGAAGGAGAGATTCTCGGTTTACTTGGAGATAACGGCGCCGGTAAGACTACCCTTGTAAAAATAATATCAGGAGTACTTTCACCAGACGGAGGCACCATTTATCTTAACAAAAAACCTGTTAAGTTTAACTCTCCCGTTGATGCAAGAAAAATGGGCATTGACACCGTAGAACAGAACCTCTCACTTGTCAATATTATGGACATATCGCGAAACTTTTTTCTGGCCAGAGAGCCTTTTAAAAAGATAGGGCCTATAAAAGTTCTTGATAAAAGAAAGATGGATATGGAGTGCAGAAAAGCAGTGGAGGAAGTGGGAGTCAGGGTAAGGTCTACAGAGGATATGGTCTCCATCCTTTCTGGAGGTGAAAGGCAGTCCATAGCCATAGGCAGGGCGTTTCATTTCGGTTGCAGAATACTGCTTCTTGACGAACCTCTGGCTGCGCTCTCCATAAAGGAGTCGAGAAAGGTGCATGAGATGATCATTAAAATGAAAAATTCAGGGGCAACTATCGTTTATATAACTCACAATGTGTACCATGTATACCCCATTGCCGATCGTTTCGTTCTCCTGGATAAGGGTAAAAAGTTGGCAGAAGCTGAAAAGGAAGAGGTTACTCCGGAAGAGATAATGGAGACAATAGCTACAGGCAGGATGAGATGAGCATGGAGAGTAAAGACAGGGTAATAGCCGCGCTGAATCACAGAGAGCCTGACAGAGTACCCTTTGACTTTGGAGGAAATCCCAACGCGGGAATACACAATATTGCCTACCGCAGACTCCTCGAGCTACTTGGGATAGAAGCAAAAATTAAAATCGATGAGATAATAACCCAGCAGGCAAAAATCCACGAAGAGGTTTTACAAAAACTGCATGTTGATGTAAGGAAACTCGACTATCCGGTCGCAGGGGTCAGTGAATATAGAATCAGGGAGGAAGGGAAATACACGACCTTTATAGATTCTTACGGTATCAAATGGGCAAAGCCCAAACAGGGAGGTCTCTATTTCGATATGATTTCCCACCCCCTTTCGGGGTCAATTTCTGAGGAGCAGATTTCAACCCTGACCATGCCTTCTCTTCCGGATAAGGAGAGGCTTAAAGCATTGAAAGTTAAGGCAAAAAACTTTTCTGAAGCCGGATATGCGGTTCTTGTTCCCGAACCAGGTGGAGGAATATTTGAACTGGCAAGCTGGATACGGGGGTTTGAGGATATCTTCCTGGATATAGCCGGCAATTCTACCCTTCTGGAAAGATTACTCGACCGGCTGGTGGAATACAGGCTCTCCTACTGGAGGCTCATTCTCGAGGAGATGGGAGAGTATGTAGATATAATTGCCGAAGCAGACGATGTAGCTACTCAATCGGGAATGATGATCTCTCCAAAGGCATTTCGAAGCATTCTTAAACCTCGATATAGAGTTATTTTTTCTTTTATAAAAAGAAAGGCAAAAAAACCGGTTTATATCTGTTTCCATTCCTGCGGTGCAATAAGAGAAATTATACCGGACTTAATAGATGTTGGGGTGGATGCCATCAATCCGGTACAGGTGAGTGCGGCGGATATGGATACCAATTCCCTCAAATCGGATTTTGGAAGGGATATCACTTTCTGGGGAGGAGGAGTGGATACACAGAAGATTCTACCCAGGGGAACCACCGTAGAGGTAAAAGAAGAGGTTAAAAGGCGAATAACCGATTTAGCTCCCGGAGGAGGATTTATCTTTGCCGCTGTACATAATATTCAGGCAGATGTTCCGCCTGAGAATATTATGGCCATGTGGGAGTCCCTAATGGAGTATGGAAAATATTAAAATAATTGCGGATCCACTGTGCCATCATGTACACCTTTGAGTGCACCTAAAAACAATGAAAATTAAACTTTCTTAAGGAGTCTACATGACCCTACAGGACAACCAAAACGATGAAAATTACCAGCCCGAACGGGGCGGATTAAACTTTCTTAAGGAGGTAAGAAAATGCCAGGACCAGGTGCTTTTCTTGTGGGAGAAGAGGAGAGACGAGAAGTAGAAGAGGTGATGCAGAGCGGATACCTATCAAGGTATGGAAGAGAGGATGATCCTCGATTCAAGAGAAAGGTTGTTACACTTGAGAAGCTCTTTGCAGAAAGAACAAACTGCAAATACTGTGTTGCCGTAAATGGGGGCACTGGTGCACTTATGGCTTCACTCGTAGCTCTGGGGGTGGGAGAAGGGGTTGAGGTTCTCGTACCAGGATATACATTTGTTGCTTCGATTTCGGCTATAATTGCGGTGGGTGGTACCCCGGTGCTCACCGAGATAGATGAATCTCTTACCATGGACCCGGAAGATATACCCAAAAAGATAACCGAAAAAACAAAGATAATCATGCCGGTTCATATGCTTGGGAATCCTTCTGACATGGAAAAAATCATGGAGCTTGCCCGGAAATACAATCTACTCGTGCTGGAAGACTGCTGTCAGGCGTTGGGAGCCTGGTACAGAGGCAACCCGGTAGGCTCAATCGGAGATGTAGGCGCCTTTTCTCTAAACATAAACAAAACTATAACATGCGGTGACGGGGGGATGGTTATCACCAACAATAAAAACTACTATGAGAGGGCTTTTGGATACCACGATCAGGGTCATAAACCTTTAAGAATGGGAGTGGAGATAGGCAGTCGTTCTCTCATCGGAATAAACTTGAGGATGAACGAGCTCACCGGGGCCTTTGCTTTGGGGCAGTTAAAAAAACTAGATTCTATTCTTGAGATACTAAAAAAGAAAAAAGCTCTGTTTAAAAAGATACTTATCGATGCCAATATTGATGGTATGAGTTTTAGAAAAATCAACGACCCCGGTGAGTGTAATACTCTTCTAACTCTTCTGTTCGAGAGTTCAGAAACCGCCACAAAGGTAGCAGAGGCTATAGGCTCAAACCCGTTATCTGGAAGCGGCTGGCATGTATACAACAACATGGAGCAGATTCTTTCATATACCGATAGAAATGGCAGCCGACCCTATAGAAAAAACATGCTGACTCGAACGGATGATATTCTCTCAAGGGCAATAAACTTGAGCATTGGAGTTGTTGATCCGGGATTGGGGGCAAGCTTTGGAATAAATATTCTATCGGACGATAGAGAGATAGAGCGGAAAGCGGAAGAGTTTATAGAGACTGTAAGGAGAGTTATGTAGGCAAAAGCTCCGAACTAATCTTCGAGATACAGGTAGAACTCCTCGGGCTTAAGTTCGCCGTAGTTTCCGCTAGATGATAGATATTTTCTAATATCTGTACAGAGATGGCATTTTGAGAAATATCCATCACCGTTTTCTTTAAAACCGAGGGTTCGGGCATATTTAAAAAGACCTTTCATATCTTCATTCATAAGATACTTTAATAGAGGATACTCTGTAGTGTTTATCTCTCTTCCAAACAGCTCTCTGCCATTGTTCCAGTTTCCAAGCGCGATCCCCCCACAATAACCTGGTATAAAATTACCATAATTGTCAAAGTGATTGTGCCAGTTTCGTAAGAATGGAGGTCTACATGATTCGAAGAAAAACCGACTAGCCTTGAATCTTGGAAAGATTACCGATAACTTTTCAGCAATCTTATAGGGTGCCCTTCCCATCAGAAAAAACTCCACATTTCTCGCAAAGTATTTCCCCCTTTCGAGTTTTAAAAACTCCTCAAAAGCCAATGTTCCTGTAATTCCAAACTGCGAAAATCTTCTGTAGTACTCTATTTGATAAACCAGAGTGTTCACGCCGAATATTTCTCTGCTGACCTCCACACAGGTTTTCGTTCGCTCGAAAGGTACGTATTCAAGATAGAAGGGATTAACGGAGATAAGAATCCCCTTCATACCCTTTTCTTTCAATGCAAGGAGCTTTTCCCTGGTAGTTTTTTTATTTTTACACCAGAAACAATTTGTCTCTACAAACAGAGAGGGAATACCGAAGTAAGAAGCCATTTCTGTAGCTCTTAAAAGCAGTTTAAAATTTAGAAAGGGCTCCCCGCCCGTAAAATGTATTCCGTGATTAACTCCGATATAATCGGGTCCCAGCGGACTCGGTTGAATAGTGTCTTTCAGTATGGAGAGGAGATGCTCAAGGCCTTTTTCCGAAGTCCAGTTACCTCTCCATTTAGGTGAACATGCATACATGCAGTGGAGACAACTGGCGTTACACTTGTACGATAGTATAATACCTGCCGAATAAGAGGCTGGAATCCTTTTAATCATATATCCGCCTTTAAACAAAACTTACAGGTGCTGTGAAGATTGTGTTTCCGATTAAGACGGAAACACATATGGGAGTCCCGTGCACCTCAAACTTTAAGGGTTCTTTAGACTCACATGCAGCTCTAAGTGCAGGGACTCCCCGAATAGAGGCTTCCTCCAAGAAAGCACATTATTTATTTAAATAATTGCTTACCCGAATATCTCTTCTAACTTTTTCTGGTGCACTTCCAGATCTCTCTTGCCATAGAGGACAAAGCGTATGGTCTTGATATTATTAAGTTCTGGTGTCTTCTCTTTTATTGTTTGAAAAGCCACCTCGGCAGCTTCTTCTGCCGGATAGCCGAAGATTCCCGTTGAGATTGCCGGAAAGGCGATGGAGATTATCCCTTGCTGATCGGCAATTTCAAGAGATTTTCGATAGCAGGATGCAAGCAGCTTATCTTCGGGTTTATCCTTCCCGTATACAGGGCCCAGTGTGTGGATTACATATTTGTTCGGCAGATTATGAGCTCCCGTTATTACAGCCTCCCCGGTTTTGATAGGTGCGAGGGGACGGCACTCCTCTGCCAGACCAGGACCTGCCTTTCTGTGAATTGCCCCTGCCACCCCTCCTCCAGGCATGAGCTGCGCATTGGCGGCATTTACCACTGCTTCAACATCACTCTGGGAGGCAATATCTCCCTGTATACATTCGACAATAATACCAGAAAACTCTTTTCTCATCCTCCCCTCCTGTTTTTTTCTTTTAATGTTAATGCCTCCTCGTGCGGTTGTCAAATTAATCGAGGAATTAAGCATTTAACTTTTTAGGATTTATATTAGGATGGGTAAAAATTTTCCCTATAAAAAGTGTTGAAATTATTTCATTAACTCAATAGAATAATAATTAAATTTTTCAATTTCTTTTCTGTTAGTGTATAGTACAATTACCATTTGGTGAGATCATCCGGTATTGATATGTTTGAAGTAAAAACAGAAATAAGACAGGGCGACTGCCTGGAAATATTAAAAGAGTATCCGGATAATTTTTTTGATCTAATTGTCACATCTCCACCTTATGCTGACAGAAGAAAAAACTCCTATGGTGGCATTAAACCCTCAGAATATGTTGATTGGTTTATTACC
>QNBH01000165.1 GCA_003645645.1 Spirochaetota bacterium
GGAGACCAGGGGATGATGTTCGGGTTTGCCTGCAGAGAAACACCCGAGCTTATGCCTGCACCGATAATATACGCACACAAGATTTTAATGAGAGCATCCGAACTCAGGAAGGGCGGTGATGTCGCCTGGCTTCGTCCCGATGGCAAGAGTCAGGTTACCATTGAGTATGAAGGCAATGTTCCAAAGCGGGCCGATGTGGTTGTAGTCTCTCATCAACACGACGAGGATATAGAATACGAAGATCTCAAAAAAGAGATTATAGAGAGAATTATAAAGCCTGTATTGGGCCCTCCCGGTTTGATAGACGATAAAACAAAATATTTCATAAATCCCACCGGAAGGTTCGTCATAGGCGGTCCTCACGGTGATACGGGCCTCACCGGCAGAAAGATTATGGTGGATACCTACGGTGGGATGGGCAGGCACGGTGGTGGAGGATTTAGCGGTAAAGATCCCTCTAAAGTGGACAGATCTGCGGCATATATGGCCAGGTATATAGCTAAAAACATTGTTGCCGCCGATCTATGTGAGCGTTGTGAAGTTGCCCTCGCCTACGCAATAGGCGTTCCTTTCCCCGTCTCTATTATGATAGATACATTCGGTACGGCAAAGGTACCGGAAGAGAAATTGGAGAAGGCGGTGGAGAAACTATTCGATCTTACTCCTGCAGGAATTATAAAAACTCTTGATCTTAAAAAACCCATCTACAGGAGGACAGCGGTATACGGACATTTCGGAAGGGATGAGTTCAGGTGGGAAAAAGTCGACATGGTAGAGGCACTACAGAGAGAGGTCTGCTGATTTGAAGAACACTTTGCAAGAAAGATCGACACATCTTCTTTCCACGGCAATTTCTGCAGCTTTGTACGCCGGGTTGGAAATTTTAAAGATATTCAATAAAGAGGGAGGGGAACTGGAACTTGAGTACAAGAGAGACAATTCTCCCCTAACCGCAGCGGACAGGAATGCACACCACTGTATAAAGGATTATCTACTCGACCAGACAGCAGATATACCCTTTTTAAGCGAAGAGGGCAGGGATATACCCTACGAAGAGCGAAAAAGGTGGGAATATTTCTGGCTCGTCGATCCCCTGGACGGGACAAAGGAGTTTATAAAGAGAAACGGTGAGTTTACGGTGAATATAGCCCTGATAAGGAGGCAAAAACCGTATTTGGGAGTGGTGTATGTGCCTGTTAAGGATAACCTCTACTTTGCCGCTTGCGGCATGGGAAGTTTCCGGCTATGCAGGGCAGAGGAATCCTTAAAACAGTGGGGAGATTACGGCTTTATCGATCTTCCCCGTCTCATTTCAAAGGCGCAGAGATTACCCCTCCCCTCGATCGATCCAGCCCCATCAACCCAACACCCAACAATCAGGGTAGCGGTGAGCCGCTCCCACTTCAATCCTGCCACGGAGAAGTTTATAGAAGATCTAAAAAGGCGCTACCAGGAGGTGGAGCTTATTGTAGCGGGCAGCTCGGTTAAGCTCTGTCTCGTTGCGGAAGGCACCGCCCAACTTCATCCCCGAACAGGGCGGACAATGGAGTGGGATACAGCGGCAGGCCAGGCCATAGTTGAACAGGCAGGCGGAAGCGTAACCGCAATCGAGAGCTTAAAACCGCTTCTCTACAACAAGGAGAACCTCGAAAATCCTCCTTTCCTGGCCGAAAGCAGTACCATGGGCTAACCTGCCGAAGCCACCCTTTGCTTAAGAGGCCTTTTGCCGGAACCCGTTTTCGTTAGTTATGTAAATCTAAAGTCAAATGTGTTATACTTAAGTGATGATCGACTATGCCAGAATAAAGAAAGAATGCTTTTGGGACATGAACATTTCAGAAGAAGATATCCAGAGGATACTCTGTAGTTCAGACTACAGAAGCAAAGCTTTTTTATTTGAAAAGCTATTACTCAACAGCACAAAGCTCCTACGTGATCTTAAGCTGTTTGCAAGAGAGGATCTGCGCGTCCTGCTGGAGAACTTTGAGGTTCCGCAATTCAATCGAGAATATGTCTTTAGAAGAAAAAACATAGCCGAAGCCTATTTTTTTGATAAGCCCTTGCAAATAGAAGAGTTAAAATGGCCAGCATAGATTACAAGAAGCTCTATGAGCTTCAGGATAAAGTACTGAATACCGTTTTTTCTGTTGAAAAAGAGTTTTACCTTACAGGTGGTACCTGTATAAGCAGGTTTTATCAGGAAAAGCGGTACTCAGATGATTTAGATTTCTTTACACATAACTCTCCCAGATATAGTTTCGCTGTAAAAAATATAAAAAGTGCGCTTCAGAAAAAGTTTACACTGGGCACAGAAGTAGAAACTAAAAATTTTGTCCGTTTCAGGGTGGAAAACCTGCTTCAAATAGACTTCATAAATGATATTTCGACCAGATACAAAGATATAATAGTTACAGAGACCGGATTTTTAATAGACAATATTGAAAACATTCTGAGTAATAAACTTACAGCGGTAATAGGTAGAGATAATCCCAAGGATGTGTTCGATATCTATCTCATATGCGTGTTTTATTCTTTTTCATGGGATGAAATCCTAACTGCCGCTCATGAAAAGGCCGGATTCACAAACGAAGAGCTGGTTATAAGACTCAAAAGCTTTCCCAGAGAATTGCTGGAAAGTGTAAACTGTATCTATGATAAATTCCTTGATAATTTCGATAAAGAGTTTCCCCTGATAATCGAGGAGATTATTCAGGAATCGTATCACAGGGCTTACAGATCTAAAAAATAGCTGCTATGCCTGGTTGAAAAGGAATAAAGATTTTTAAAAAATTTCCCTCACCCCCTTGAAAAATCTCCAAAATTTGCTATATTGTTCAGAAGCTGAACGTTCATCACGGTTCCGCAACTGGACGGAAAAAAATGGATCATTCTGAAAAAGAATTAACCATTCTCGAAAGTATTCACAACTCGGTAGAGACCATCCGCCAGAGGGATATAGCCCGTATTGCAGGGCTTTCACTGGGGATGACCAACTCCATACTCAAGCGTCTTGCCCTCAAGGGGTGGATCACTGTCAAAAAGATAAACAACAGGAATATCCACTATGCGGTAACCCCTGCAGGAATAAAGGCGATAACAGAGAGGAGTTTCCGCTACTTCAAGCGCACCATAAAGAACATAGTCTACTACAAGGAGATGCTCGAGGAGCTTATCCAGCGGATCAGGGCAGAAGGCTATACAGTGCTCGTACTGGTAGGGGAGAGCGATATAGATTTTATACTCGAGCATCTATGCCTTAAACACAGGATGTTGTTTAAAAAGAGTAAAAATTACGAGAACAGGGAGGATTTTTTCTGCCTGTTCTCGGAGAGGTTAAGTCGAGGGACAATGCATGGGTTAGACCCCTCCGGCACAGGGCGGGTAGCCGGAGAGGAGCATCCGGACAACTTAAGTCCGGCAACGACACCCGTATCGGAGTTATCCGGCGGAATGATGGAAGCAGGCGAACGAGAGCAGGACAATTATCTCTACTTAACAGACATTATCACGGTAAGAAGATAAAAGGAAAACTCAATGACGGATCATCTTAATAAACCGCACGGCGGTGAGCTAAAGAATCTACTCGTATCGGAGGAGAAAGCACAGCAACTTAAAGAAGAGTCTAAGCACATGCCCTCCTGGGATTTAACAGAGAGGCAGATATGCGACCTGGAGCTCCTCCTTAACGGAGGCTTCTCTCCTCTAACAGGGTTTATGACCCGCAAGGAGTACGAGAACGTATGCGATTCCATGAGGCTTCCCGACGGAACAGTGTGGCCCATCCCCATAACTCTCGATATAACCGAAGAGCTTGCACAGAAACTACTTCCCGGAGACAGGCTTGCCTTGAGAGACCCCGAAGGGTTCATGGCAGCGGTCTTAACCATAGAGGATCTCTGGAAGCCTGATAAGAGAAAGAAGGCGGAGGCGGTTTACTCCACGGTAAATACCGAGCACCCCGGGGTTAAGTACCTCTTTAAGGAATCTCACACCTGGTATGTGGGAGGTAGAATTGAAGGGATACAGCTACCCGAGCACTATGATTTTAGAGAACTCCGACTTACTCCTTCGGAACTCAGGGCGGAGTTTGCACGGCTTGGATGGAGACGCATTGTAGCATTTCAGACAAGAAACCCAATGCACAGGGCTCATTTCGAGCTGACCTTACAGGCGGTAAGGGAACTGCAGGCAAACCTGCTGATCCATCCAGTGGTGGGAATGACAAAGCCTGGAGACATAGATCATTACACCAGGGTTCGTTGTTATCAGGCGATTCTCGCCCATTATCCCCAGCACACGGTTAAGCTCTCCATTCTGCCTCTGGCCATGCGGATGGCAGGCCCCAGGGAAGCACTTCTTCATGCCATCATAAGGAAGAACTACGGATGCACCCATTTCATAGTGGGTCGTGATCATGCAGGCCCCGGCAGCGACTCTGAGGGTAAGCCCTTCTATGGCCCCTACGATGCACAGGAGCTTCTTAAGGAGCATGCAGAGGAGATAGGGGTTGAGATGGTTCCCTTCAGGATGATGGTCTATTCACGGAAGAGGGCCTGCTACATACCAGTGGATGAGGCTAAGGAGGATGACGGGGTGTTAAGCATATCGGGTACCGAGTTAAGGAAGCGGCTTGCCGAGGGGAGGGAGATACCCGAATGGTTTACCTTTCCGGAGGTGGCGGAGGAGCTTCGCCGAACCCATCCCCCCAGACACAGGCAGGGTTTTACCGTGTTCTTTACAGGACTATCGGGTGCAGGCAAATCCACCCTCGCAAAGGCTCTGATGGTTAAGCTTCTGGAGATGGGCGGAAGGCCTGTAACGCTGCTGGACGGAGACCTGGTGAGGAAGAACCTATCCTCCGAGCTGGGCTTCTCCAAGGAGCACAGGGATCTAAACATACGGCGGATAGGCTTTGTTGCGAACGAGATTACAAAGAACGGCGGGATTGCGATCTGTGCTCCCATAGCCCCTTATGATGCGATTCGAAAGGAAGTACGCAATCTGATAGAAGGAAGCGGGGGGTTTGTTCTTGTCCATGTTGCAACCCCCATCGAGGAGTGTGAGAGGCGGGACAGGAAGGGGCTATATGCAAAGGCAAGGGCAGGTATCATAAAGGAGTTTACGGGCATATCCGACCCCTACGAAGAGCCACAGGATGCAGAGGTGGTGATAGACACAACGAGCTTAAGCCCCGATGAGGCAGCCCAGGACATACTGCTTTATCTCGAGCGGGAAGGGTACATAGGTCCCGGTAACCAGTAAGAGGGTCAGGTGGTTGTAATTGATGTTAAAAGGATGATAGAATAATGAGCCAGATGGAACTAAAAGAGCAGTACATAAACGAACTACCGGTAAACAGGCAGGTACCGCAGGAAGAGGATACCATATCCCTGCTCGATCTCCTTGGTGTGCTTGCAAAGAGGTGGAAGTTTATATTTTTCTCAACCCTTTTTGCGGCCATACTTATTTTTAGCTATGCCCTTTATACAAGAAATGCACCCAAAGATGCACCCTTTAACATGCTTCCAAATGTGTATAAATCTGAAGTACTTATACGCCTGCAGGAAGATGAGGGTACTGTCTCTTCTATTTTATCCCAGAGCGGGGTAAGCGATCTTTTAGGCATCTCCGGCCTCCCTCAGAAGACTTCCAGTGTGGCCCTTGCCCAGGACCTTCTGCAGGGAAAGACCATCCTCGATCAGGTGGCGGAAGAGTTTAATTTTAGAGAACGCTTTAATATAACAGAAAACTACGAGTATAACAGCAGAAATATTTTAAGAAACTCTATTGAGACAGAATACAACAGCGATTCCGGTATTCTTACCATAAGCTACGAAGACACAGACCCCGAGTTTGCCGCTAAGGTGGTAAACAGGCTCGTATTTCTCCTTGAGCAGAGGTTTAAGAACTTCACCACAGAGAAGATTACAAACAAGAAGAGCTTCCTGGAAGAGAGGCTTGAAGAGGTAAAGGCGGAACTGCAGAAAGCCCAGGATAAGCTAATAAGTTTCCAGGTAGAGCACGGTATTGTAAACATAGAAGGACAGGAAGCGGGAGGCGGTTTCGTCTTCTCACAGTATATTCCAAGGGAGAGGCGCTACGAGATAATTTCAAAGTTTTACGACCTGATGAGAGACAGAAATATACTCGAAGGAATCTATGAGCTCCTTTTAAAGGAGTATGAGACAACAAAAATACAGGCTTTAGATGACAGCAAAACTTTCCAGATACTGGAGCAGGCGGAGGTACCCCAGGTAAAAGCCGGCCCGAGCAGGGCAAAGATATGTATTATTGTAACGATTACCGTATTTTTCCTTGCAATTTTTTTAAGCTTTATAATGGAATACTTCGAGAGAGTAAAAAAAGATCCCATCGAGTCAAGAAAGCTCGAAGAAATCAAACATTCATTAGGTCATTCGAGAAGGAAGCTGTGAATATACTTCTTCGGCCGCCCTGTGGATCATCGTCGCTCCGAAGGGACGACGGGAATGGATCTTCTTTAAGAAGTTTTAAAAGATTATCATGTGCTTTGTTAATATTATTAGGTCTCTTCAGTATATCTTCTATCGCTTGACTTTTCGAGGCCGAGTTCCCGGACTCTTATGCTATTTACAGTCGAGATTTTGTTTTTTTACCTGAATTTTTAAATGCGAAAAAACAAAATCCACCTTAGCCAATAGCACATCGCAATCTACCTTAAGCTGCGATCGTAGATTGCGATATGTTAGAGCGAGACGAAGTAGACAAGGGAGCCGTTAAAGAAGGGATATTCTTACAAAGGATTACCCTTATTGATTTCAACACCATGAAAGTCAAACCCTCAACTTTTGAAAGGATGATGCTCAGACTGATTGAATATATGCTCAGAGCCTACAGGGAGCAGTTTAAAACGAGCGATTAGTGACACTCTCTGTAGTGGTTCCAATTGTGATCTACAACGGAGTCGTAGAGTGGAAGGAAGAGACGCAATTTATCAAATATTTCCTGATTGACGATGATCAGTAGATGTAGCTGTCGGGGCATAATGGGCCGATTAGCTGGATATTCTTATCGAGAAATAATAAAAAAGTTGAGAAAGCCGGGTTTTGAATTTGATCGTTCGGCAAAGGGAAGCCATGAGATTTGGTGGAATCCGAAAACGAGAAAAAGAACTACAGTTCCGAATCATCCCGGAGATATCCCTGAAGGAACATTAAAGGAAATATTAAATCAAGCCGGAATAAAGGAATTCGTAAGATTATTCCGAAAGCATTGTATTGCAGGTTTGAGCCAAACATAATATACAAATCTACTTCGCTATAAGTATAAGGGGAGATCATCTTATATTCCCCCATCTTATTCATTATACTCATTCTCTTTTTTTCGTTTTTAGTTTTTAAGAACCTATAAATATAGTCAAGCATCGCTTCTTCCCGGGGCAGCAGTTCATTCTTTTTACTTTTCCTTTCAAGCTTCTCCAATACCAGGATAAATGCATGGTTTAACAGAAAGAAAAAATTCGTTTTTGAATGACCTGCCAGCAGATGTTGTAGAAAATCGAAAGCAAACTCCTTTTGGAGGTTAATTGCATAATTACTGGTAAAATCCGCTAAATTCTCATAGATGTTTTCCAGGGATTCATTAAACATATCAAACATTTCGTTCTTATCTCCTATTTCTTTTCTAAACCATAGAAGCACTGACTGATACAACATAGATAAAACTTGTGATTTGCTGAGTTGAAAAAAATACTGCTTTGCTTTCTTCCTGGTGGTTCTGTCGTATTCATTTTCCCAGACGATGTCTTGAAAAACCTTCAAAAACAAATGCAACATACTGATAAAAAACCTCATATCGTCAAATGAACCTCTATATAGCTGAAATCCTATTATCCCCAACAGCCGTTATAAGGCACCCATTACAGGAGTTTTCAGCCATTTCCCCCTGATTCCAGATCGAAATGCTTTGTAAATAGCTTTTTACAGCGGTTATAGCCTTAATCGGTAAACACAACAGATTTGTTCTTGTTCTTCGGATCGTGGATATATCCCTTTTCATGCAACCGGCTTGAAACGTCCCAGGCAATGCCTTTCCACGCTCTGGTAATCCCGTGGTACTCAAAAGATGTGAGAAAGAGAAGAGCTAAGGCCATTTTATCTACTTTTTCAACGTCGTAGTCCATGAATCAATGGCAGGCTGGTTTTCTCCTCTTTTAATTTCGGATACAGGATAATATAATTGTTACATTGTAATGAGAGCTTGTTTACCAGATCGTGGTTTGATTCCAACCATCCAAAATTCTCTGAATACCCATGCTGTTTTCTAAGCAATTTAAACTGTTCCATTACTGCATCAAAATCTCCCCCTGTTCCCGGCTGGGATTGCAGAATTTCTTCTAAAAGACTTCTATAGCGTTTGATTGTGTTTTTCGAAATCTTTTGCATTCGTGCAATCTTTTTAATTGCTGTTCCTTTTAATAACTCAGTGATAA
>QNBH01000166.1 GCA_003645645.1 Spirochaetota bacterium
GATGCCATTGTACCGGTCTATCAGATTCCTGAAATGCTCGGTGATGAGTGGGATTGGGCTCAATATATTATTCCCATCAGAAACTACTATTCCGTAGAGGGTAATCTGTGGTCCATGCCCTTTAACTCATCAACGGCAATGCTTTATTACAACAAGGATTTATTTGCCGGGGCAGGTCTTGATCCGAATAAACCGCCTTCGACCTGGAAAGAGATGGATGAGATAGGTGAGAAGCTGATAAGAAGCGGGGTGGTTAAAAATGTGCTTTCCTTCGGTTGGCCCGGATGGGTGTTCGAGCAGATGCACGCAATTCATAATAAGCCCTTTGATAGTAACGATAATGGTCGAGCCGGTCTGGCTACAAGAGTAGAGTTTGATAAAGATTTCGGATTGATGGTGCTGGATACCTGGACAAAACTGGCCGGGAAGGGGGTTTTTCTCTACGGCGGACCTGAGTATTCGGCGAATCAGGCATTTATTTCAGGACAGATCGCCATGTTGATTCAGTCCACCTCATCTCTGGCAGGAATAGAAAGGGGAGCGCAATTCGAGGTTGGTACGAGTTTCCTTCCTGTTTTTGAAGGATATCCACTGGGTAATTCGGTAATTGGTGGTGGCAGTCTGTGGGTACCTAAAGGCCAATCAAGGGATGAGCTCAGAGCCGTCTGGCAATTCTTCAAATTTCTGGGAGAGCCTGATACAGCTATCAAATGGCATAAGGGTACCGGTTATTTCCCTACCGTAACATCTGCGGTAAAGATACTTCTTGATGATGGATGGTTCAGTGAAGATCAAAACTTCCTTACAGCCTTTTTGCAGATTCTATCTGGACGGAGGGATACGGGAGCGGTTTCAGGTGTACGACTGGGACCCTTTGTAGAGATTCGTGAAATAGAGAGAGCTGCAATTGAGAAGGCTGTGTCCGGGGCAATGTCTCCACGGGCTGCTCTGGATGAAGCTGCCAATAAATCGAATCAACTGTTAAGGGAATACTCTCAGGTTCACGGAAAATAGAAATACAATTAAAATCGGACAGGCAATAATTCCGGGGGGAGCAGAGAGAGAGCTCCCTCCGCTAACATACTTTAACAGGAAGGATGGAAAGTGCAGGAAGAACGTTTTCCGGGCCATAAGGTCTTGCCGTATCTACTGATATTTCCTTCTGTGGCTGTAATAATTGTTTTTCTGGTTATTCCCTTTATCAGGAGTATACACGAATCTTTCTTGCGGTCATCTGCATTTGGAACGCAGTCGGAGTTTATAGGCCTGCAGAATTATATAAGATTGTTTTCTTCCCCAGATTACCTTCACAGTGTATTGATAACCCTGATTTTTTCCACCTTTGTTATACTGACAGGCCTTTCCTTCTCCATGGTAATTGCCCTTCTGGCAAATCAGAAAATAAGGGGTAAGGGGTTTTACCAGATCGCACTCATCTGGACATACGCACTATCCCCTGCAGTTGCAGGGACAATATGGGCATTGATGTTTGCACCTGCAACCGGAATAGTTCCCTATATTATCTCCATTTTTACCGGAGGATATCAACTTAACTGGATGACAAACGGCTGGGCCGCACTGTTTATCGTTTCCATGGCGGCAACATGGAAAATGCTGGGATACAACATAGTTTTTTTTATAGCAGGGTTACAGAACGTACCAATGGAATTACAGGAAGCCGCAAGGGTCGACGGTGCGGGAGCCTGGAAGGTATTCTGGAGAATAACATTTCCCATGCTCTCTCCCACCACCACCTTTCTTCTGTTTGTAAATATGCTTTACTCATTTTTCCAGGTGTTCGGGCTTATAGATATTATGACCAAGGGTGGCCCGGGCAACGCCACAGAGATACTTGTGTATAAACTATACCGCTATGGGTTCATTCACTTAAGGACAGGTTTTGCCTCTGCTCAGTCCTTTATCATTTTTATTGCCATTGCAACTCTGGCGATCATACAGTTAAATATAGCAACTCGTCGCGCTGTGTACGAACGGTAGAGGAGAGAGATCATGGTCTTAAGAATCCGAAATCAATTACTTACTCATATCTTTCTCATGATGGCTGTTATTGTCATTGCTTTTCCGGTAGTCTATGCAATAATAATGAGCACTTTAAGCTTCTCCGATGCTTTCCTTTTTCCTCCCAGGCTTGTACCTGGCAAGCACTTTTTTGAAAATCTGAAAGAGGCATGGGATCGAATATCAATGGGGCGACTCCTCATCAACAGCACATTTATCTCTCTGGTTGTAGCACTGGCTAAGATAATTCTTTCTTTACTTGCGGCATTCGCATTTACCCATTTTAACTTTCGCGGACGGATAATTCTTTTTCCCATGTGCATGGTTACCCAGATGTTGCCGCTACCAGTTCGTATAGTTCCTACCTTCGAACTTATGAGGAGCTTTGGCTGGATAAACTCTTATTGGGCACTTACTGTTCCTTTCTTTGCCAGTACAACAGGAATCCTCCTGTTTCGCCAGTTTTTTCTTACTGTACCTAGAGATCTCCCAGATGCGGCGAGGGTTGACGGGGTAGGGCCATTACGTTATTTCCTTCAAATACTCGTACCGATTTCTAAAACAAATATTGCAGCACTATTTGTCATAGAGTTTATTTTTATGTGGAGCCAGTACCTCTGGCCTCTCATAGTAATCACATCGAAAGATATGAGGGTGATTCAAATCGGGCTTAAAATGCTCCTTGCAAGTGAGCAAATAGCGCCCGAATGGAATATAATAATGTCAGGTACGGTGTTTGCCATGCTGCCACCCTTGATTGTGCTTATTCTTTTCCGTAAGAGTTTTGCCTACGGCATTGCCATGCAATCACAACAACAGTAAACAACCATCGGCAAAGCCTAGGGCTTTGCAAGCCCCGTATAGCCGATCTGACAGCAGCAGTTCGGCGGCTTTATTTTATTTACAGGAGCCCTTTTACAACTTTTTAAGCCTCTCTTCCAGGAGACGACCGAAATTTCTATACTTCCTGTAAAACTCATTGTAAGTTTTACTTTTGTTTTTATCAGGGTGATAGATCTTATCTATTCCACCCCCCATCCTGTTTTGCGCCTCGGGTACTGTGGGATAAATGCCTGAAGCGACAGCCGCATACATGGCAGAGCCAAGAGCACAGGTCTCTTCGGAAGCCACAACCGATATAGGCATTCCCAGAACATCCGACATAACCTGCATCACAAAGGATGATTTTTTGGCTATTCCGCCAAGGGCTACCACCTCGTCGATCCGGATACGATGCTTCGAGAAATGATCCAGGATGGCTTTTGCGCCGAAAGCGGTAGCCTCGACCAGGGCGCGGTAGATTGCTGGTGCTGTGGTACCAAGCCTTAAACCCATAATAGCGCCCTTGAGGTTCTGATCCCCGTAGGGTGTGCGCCTTCCGTTAAACCAGTCTAAAGCCAGAAGATGGGTTTCTTTTGGCGATATCCTTTCGGCTTCCTTTTCCAGTGTGGGAAGGAGTTTTTTCTCAGATTCGTCGGTAAGGGCTTCCCTTTCTTTCGGTGAGAGACAGGTGAGCCCTTTATAAAGTGTTTTTAGTGGCCAGGAGAGAATCTCCCTGTACCAGGCATAAATATCTCCAAAAGCAGCCTGTCCCGCTTCAAGGCCGATCATGCCCGGTACAATAGAGCCATCAACCTGCCCGCTGATCCCCTGAATACAGGTATTTCCTATTTTACTGTACGGGGCAACCAGCATATCGCACGTGGATGTACCCATCACTTTGCTTAATACTCCTTCACGTACACCTCCTCCCACTGCTCCTGCATGAGCATCGATAGCACCGACTGCAACAGCAATTCCGGGTTTAAGCCCCATTTTCTCCGCCCATTCTTCGGTAAGCCTCCCTGCGCTTGTATCCGAGGTGGCTGTTTTACTGTACAGTCTTTCTCTAAGTCCTTTGAGCAAGGGGTCGATGGTTTTTAAGAACTCCTCCGGTGGGAGCCCACCCCAGAGGGCGTGCCACATGGCTTTATGCCCGGCTGCACAACGGCTGCGCTTCATCAGGGAAGGATCGGTTGTGCCTGTTAAAAGGGCGGGAATCCAGTCGCAGTGTTCAACCCACGACCAGGCCGATTCCCGCACTTCGGAGTCTTCTCGAATTACGTGCAGAATCTTGGACCAGAACCATTCGGAGGAGTAGGCTCCTCCGGAGAACCGGGTATAATCTTCATACTTCCATATATGAGCCGCCCGATTTATCTCTTCTGCCTCTTGCACTGCTGTATGATCTTTCCATAGAATAAACATTGCATTCGGATTATCGGAAAACCGGGGATTCAAGGCAAGGGGCCTGCCTTCCCTGTCTACGGGGCAGGGAGTAGAGCCTGTGGTATCGATACCTATTCCGTCTATTTTAAAAACTGCCTTTGATGGTAATTTTGTCAGAGTATCTTTTACAGAAGATACCATTGCCTCGAGATAATCCAGGGGGTGTTGCCGAAACCGGTTTTTTGCCGGATTGCTGTACTTCCCCTCTTTCCATCTTGTATATTCGCTTACTCCTTTTGCAATCTCTTCTCCTGTGGAAGAATCTACAACAACACTACGTACAGAATCGGTTCCGAAATCCAATCCAAGAACGAGTGGATTTTCTGCCATTTTAACTTCCTCCGCAAATTAAGTTTTCATTATATATGGACTTCCCCAGGGCCGGGGAGCCAGACACTACGGTTAAAGCTGCCTGTTTTGCTGCTTATGGCTGGCTCAGAGAGGGAAAAATCATCCGTACAGTGGTCCGAAATTACTGCAGGCCCTGTAATCGGCCCCCTCCGGATCCATACCGAAGGCATTCCAGGCACCAGGCCTGAATATTTTATCCTCTGCAACATTATGCATACAAACCGGAATACGCAATACGGAGGCAAGTGTTATCAAATCGGCTCCAATGTGGCCGTAACACAGAGAACCGTGATTTGCCCCCCAATTGGCCATCACCGAGTATGTATCCTTGAATGCCCCCCTTCCTGTAAGTCTGGGAGAAAACCAGGTGGTAGGCCAGGTGGGATTGGTTCGCTCGTCCAGAATACTGTGAACATCTTCAGGTAGATCCACAGTATAGCCTTCTGCTATCTGTAAAACCGGACCAAGCCCCCTTACAAGGTTTATTCTGCATAAAGTAACATCCATATCCCCCCGGGTAAGAAAATCGGTGGACCATCCTCCGCCTCGAAAATATCCCACATCGGCCGGTCTCCACAGCGTGGCGTCGAGACACCTCTGAACCTCCTCCTCGGTTATTTCCCAGAACGGCTTGATTGCAGGTTTGCCATCTTTGGTCTGCTCTCCCGTACCGTCGAGCGCAGCGGGACCTGAGTTTATAAGATGGATAACTCCGTTTTCGGCTTTGCCTGTCAGGGCTTTCCCTGTTACCCGTTTTACTGCCTCCGGACTCCAGTACGTTCTTACATCCGCAAAGATTTGGGCGGTTCCTGTAAGAAGATGGCCAAAGAGCATGGCCGCTCCGTTAAGGCTGTCATTTTCCGTGGCAAGGATATAGGGCTGACGGATACCACTCCAGTCAAACGAGGAGTTGAGAATGGCTTCCATAAAGTCTCCGTTGGGGAAATGATCTGTCCACTGTCTTTGGCCCTGAAATCCACCTGCCAAGGCATTGTGCCCGAGGGCTTCCTCTCCATAACCTATCTCTTCCAGGCGGGGATTACCCGTCATAAGATCTCTCGCAATTAGAGCCATCTTTACGGAATCTTCCCAATCCTTATCTTTCTGCTCCCTCGAACGCTGTTTATTCTCCGGGTTTTCGTCTCTCCCCTCCCTGCAATTCTTTTTTACCCATGACAGGGCAATGCTAAACTCTTCTTTATCGAATATCCCTCTTTGCATGCGCCGTACAAACTCCGACATATCCACATACTCATTGCGCATACCAAGGTAATCCATAAAGAAGTCCTCATTTACGATTGATCCGGCTATGCCCATGGATACAGAACCCATTGAAAGGTAAGAGGTCCCTCTCATGGTTGAAACCGCAAGAGCTGCTCTGGAGAATCGAAGGAGTTTCTCCTTAACATCCTCAGGGATGGTTGTATCGCCTGCATCCTGTACATCCCTTCCGTATATACCAAAAGCAGGCAAGCCCTTCTGGTTGTGTCCAGCAAGTACTGCAGCAAGGTAAACCGCACCGGGTCGTTCGGTACCGTTAAAACCCCACACGGCCTTGGGAATGAGTGGATCTGTATCCATGGTTTCTGTGCCATAGCACCAGCAGGGAGTAACGGTAAGGGAGACACCCACACCCAGTCCTTTGAACTTCTCCTCACACATGGTGGCCTCTGCCACTCCCCCTATGCACCGGTCTGCTATCACACACTCCACCTGGTGTCCGCTTGCATGCCTTAAGTTCCGGGTTAAAAAACGCGCCGCTGTACGGGCCATCTCCATCGTCTGATTTTCGAGGGATTCCCGTACCCCGCCAAGCCTGCCGTCTATTACCGGCCGGATTCCTATTTTAGGAAGATCTTTTTTAAGCCTGTTTATAGGTGGATTTTGTTTAAGTTTTTTTGTTCCGGACATGAGATTATCTCCTTTAGAAAATTCAATTTTTATCATCCAGGTGAACCCTGCCCTTGGGTTGAGTACTCCGGGTAGGGCATGACACCTCCCTTGAAAAAAAGCTCCTGCAGGCTCGTTACCGAGCAGCGGATATCACCCTGTTATATCGTGCCAGAGATCGAGTATCACCTGACACTCCTTCATAGTTTCCGGGTAAACAGTGGGTCTTAAGACACATCTTGCACCGGTTTCTTTTACCAGAAATCCCACCCGCTCAGTATATTCAAACCAACCCTCACCATCAATTGCCGGAATGCGGCTGTAAAGAACTGTAGAGCTTTCTGCACACCGTTCCAGCACCCACCGGGCATCGTACTTTTCCGGGTTACCGAGATCGATTGCTTTAACCAGCCTGGAACTGCAAAGTTTCTGGAAGAGATAATCATGTTTACCACAGTAGTGAACGAAACCGCCTCCAAAAGGCTCAACCGATCTTTCTATGTATGGCCACAGAACCCTGTCTATCATCTCCGGGGAAATCAGGGTTGCGGAATCCTCACTTATTCTTACCCCCGCATGAGGAAAGAATAGCCCCTGAGGAGTGGCATGTCCGTGAATCATGGTTGTTCTATCTTCATTCCTTCCCACATAAGCTCTGGATCTTCGAATCTTTCGGAATAGTTATCAAGACCGTAGAGGGCTGCCTCCCCCGTGCTGAAAAGCTTCCTATCGCCACGGGGAATAAAGAGGAGAGAAGCCCCAACCCCTTGCCAGAACCGCCGGTGTTGTTCTACCCTGTGACTGGTCATTTTCCTCTAACCTCCTCTGTTATCTCGATTACCCTCGCTATTTTTTCTTCTGCAATTTTTTCGTGGATGTGGTCAAAAGGGAGTATAGGAGGACGTACAACCGGTGTCTTATAGATCCCCTGACGGAATAGAAGACGCTTGAAAAAATGGATAGAAATATCCAGATGCTGGTTGGAGAAGGCAATTACGGGTAAAATACTCTCGAACAGCAGGGCAGCCTGCCTTTTGTCTCCACTGTGAAAAAACTGGTATATTGCGGTATAAATCTCGTGCATTCCCGTAGGCATGAAAGCATGAACACCCCGCTCCAGTCCTTCTATCATCTGTCCTACCGCCCAGCCTCCTGCCAGGTGAAGTTTGCCTCCTGTCTCCTCCGACACCTCTGTGTATTTTACACCTGCCGGAACCACTTCTATCTTAAGTGAACGGAAAGCGGGCAATTCCAGGAAAAGTCGCTTGATAAGGCGAACCGGAAGTCCGTATCCGGAGAAGTCCCAATCCTGAATCATGAGAAATCCAGGTTCAGCTTCGGCTATCTCTCTGATCGCTTTCTCGTATTTCTTATCATTCTGATAGGGGATAGAAACAAGAATACCGTCACATCCGAGCCTGGTCAGAATCCGGGCGTATTTTATCCTCTTCTCCTGAGTATAAGCGGACGCACCGCCGATCACCGGAACACGACCTTTTACCTCTTCAATAACAGCTTTAATTCCCTCTATTCGTTCCTCTTCGGTAAGTTTATCCACTTCACTGGCCATAGCCGGAAAAAGAAATCCTGCTACACCGGAATCGAGAGCGTAGTGGCAGTTTTTCCTCAAAGACGGAATATCCAGACTTCCGTCTTCCAGAAAGGGGGTATTTAAAACTGTGACAATACCATGAAGGGGAAGAAGCTCTTTCATAATATAGGAAAACCTATCATGGTTGACAAAATGTAGTAGATTTAAGAATATAGTTCGAAATATCGGACAAAATCCACTATTTCGAACATAGTTATTTTATCATGGCTTTAGAACATGGTAAAGTCAGTTTTTTTAAAGTGTCATAAAATTTCTGATAAAAGCACCTTGACTACATTCTCCAAGTGTGGTATTATAGTCGTAATAGCGAAC
>QNBH01000167.1 GCA_003645645.1 Spirochaetota bacterium
CCCAGCTTGCCTGCCAGCCGCCGAACGAACCGCGCTTTGCCTGCCAAAAATCATACTCGCATCCTCTATCCAGGTCTATAATTACCATATGTCCGTCTCCTGCCGGATCAGGTTCTGCTTAATCCGGTATAGGAACGTCCTTGATTACCTTGTACGGGGCCCATGATGCTATAAGCTTGACATCGTACCGGGGGGTGTCAAAAGCACTTTTACTTTCCGTTGAGAAATGTATAAACGTTTACGATGCTCAATATAGGATGATTTAAGAAAGTTCTTTCTTAAGGCATTTTCCCTTTGAATGGAGCCTTGCGGCTGGGGCAATTCTCTCTTGAGCATAACTCGCAGGTTTCGAAGGTTACTTCAGTTGGGAAAAATAATCCCGATACGGTTTTGTTGGGTATCATTAAAAAGCTTTCTGTTAGGGTAACTCCTACAAGTTTACGAGTATCGCCTAAAAGAGAAAATAGTTCTCTCTGCTGTTGAATAGGCCAGAAGTGATATTCTCCTGAGCCGGGACTCATGTATGCTATTTTTTTAAGACCTAAATTCTCTTTGAGATAATTGCGGAGATGCTTTCTGGCCGTATTTAAGGCCATCTCTTTGATTACATCCAGCAGGTATTCTGACATGAAATCGTTCCGGTCGATCGGTATCTTATCGAGCTCTGTTCCGCAGGTCGCCAAATATGGGAATACCCTTTCAACTCCCGAAAGCTTCTCGCTTAAGAGACTGCTCTTAAACTTAACCCCCTCTACTGTTACTTTATCTTCTTTTCGGTCTGTTATGTAGCAGACTCTAAAGAGAGCCTTTGGGCTGGCAGCCTCCAGAGCCATATTAAGCAGTTTGCCTGTCTTCTCCTCCAACTCTTTTTCTGCCGGTACATGCGCCTTGCGGGCAAGCTCCTTAAAATTGACGTTAAAGGGAATGTGGTCAAGCACATGGACAGTAAAATTACTCATTTTTTTCTACGTACTTTTTAAGGCTGCGTTCTATCTCTCTATCCAAATCGGGTTTCTTATAACCTGAAAGACGCTCTCCAAGCAATTCCTCTGCTCTTTGATCTGCACGCCTCTCACCCGAAGCCCTCCATATATCGTAGCTGTCCCTGTACATGAGACGCGGCTCGAAAAACTCCTCTCTGCACAGAATAAGAGTTTCTTCCAGGCTCAAGTACTCTCCACCGATACCGACCCGATTTATAGTATCAACACTGATAGTTTCCTCGGTAATAGGTACAGGGGTGAGAACTCTTTTTACCATCCCGCAGAGCTCTTCATCGAGGAGAAACTTCTCGAAACTCATGGATAAAAAGGAGTTTAAAATGCCGCAGGAATGGAGTATGTAGTTTATTCCATTTCTGGCGGCGGTAAGCAGGGAAAACGTGGATTCTACACCTGCCTGCATATCCGCGATGTGCGCTCCAGTGAGAGAACCTCCAGCCCTGCTTGGAAGATTGTAGTAGCGGGCAATTTGAGCGGTTGCAGAAATTATTTTGGAAGTCTCCAGGGCTCCTATTGCCAGTGCACCGCTCCTCATATCTGTTATGGCCGATGCAGAACCGTATATGATGGGTGTTCCCGGGTTTACAAGCTGGGCCAGGGTTAAGCCTGCCAGTACTTCTGCATTCTGAAGGGTAAGGACTCCCGCCAACCTGATCGGTCCGGAGGCACCTGCCTGGATAAGGGATGCAATAATGCATGGTTGCCCATACAGGGCAAACTCAACGAGGGAGCCGGCCATCTCCTCCGAGAACTTTAAGGGAGAGAGCGAGTTTATAAGAGAGACCATTACGGGTTTATTTCGGATAGATTCTTTAGCTCCCCACAGGATTCCCGCCATCTCGAGGGCATCCTGTGAGCCTGCTCTTGATACGGGGCTTCCCATAAATGCCTTATCGCACAGCACAATATTGGAAAGAAGCATGTGAAGATGTGCCCGTGATGCTGGAATATCTGCAGGCTCTACCATCATAAAGCCGTTCATATCTATATGAGGAGATGAGTGAACAAGCTTGCAGAAGTTATCGTAGTCTTCCATGACGGCGGGTCTGCGTTTCCTCTGGCTGGTAACTATGAATGGTGCGCCGTAACCGGGCGCAAATACCACATCATCCCCGCCTACAGTGACAGATCTTAAGGGATTACGCGCAGTAACTCTAAACTTCGAGGGAGAGGTTTCTAAGGCTTTCTGCACTTCCTTCTCATCGAAGTGAACTATTCTCCCATCTACTTTAAATCCGTGCTTTTTAAATAGCTCCACTACTTCCGAATCGGCGAAGAAGACGCCTGTCTGCTTTAAGATGCGCATTGAACCATTGTGGATCAGGTTTAAATCTTTCTTTGATAATGTATACATCCTATCATACATATTTTGCTCCAGAAGAAAGCACCTGCGATTAGCAGGCGGGCCGGTTTTCCCGGTAGTGAATATAGGCTGTGCCCCGTGGAGTATGCCGAAGGTTAAGGCGGCCCTGGCGGTTATTCATCGGGGCTATGCCTGTTACAGGCAAGCCGGCCTGGTGGTTATTCCTCGGCGCTATGCCTGTTACAGGCAAGCCGGCCTGGCCAACAGTTGTTTACCCCCATGGGTTCCCGATAGCAGAAATATCGATTATGCTTTCGATAAAAAGTTTGTTCTTAGTATCAGTTTCTTCTGCATCAGCATAGGCAGAGATTGTAGTATATCTGTCATTTCGCTCTACAACTATCTCGATATCAGAAGCTCCTGCTTTTTCTGCCCTCTTGCATGCAATATCTTTGCCTGAGTCAACTGCAAACTCTACAGCTTTATCAAAGTCCATGAACATCCTTCTCTCCTGGGGAGTATAAACATAGAAGCCAGAGCTCTCTCCTGGTTTTATAAGGACTTTAAGCCGTTCCACCACCTTTCCGTTTACAGTTCCTGCAGCATTGGCCACATCAGCATCCTGAGGTATAACGAGCCTGGTATTGAGTTTCTTTATAACCGGAGGGAAATATGCACTCACCGGTGCCCCGACCGCTATAACCGGGAGATTCACTTTTACAGAGAACTCGATATCATCCTTTAGGTTTGTATCACGGTAAAACATCTCCCTTATGAGATAGGCACTCTCTTCTCCTTTTTTAAGGGATATTTTATTGTTTTTGTGGTATACCAGCTTTTCTACAAGCAATTCGAAAATCATGTAATGTAATTTATCGAGAGCGATATTTACAAACTTCTCCTGTGTGGTGCCGTATCTCTCTGAAAGTATTGCAATCCCCAATTCTGCAGCCTCCACGTTCCATCGGGAAAACTTTCCTGTAACGTGGAGTAGATCTGTAGGGGTGAGATTGGCTCTGTGGATGGAGCCGATGTTTACCAGCCTTTCCCATGGGATGATGTCGGGATTCTTTTTAAGTTGTTTGCTTACCCAATAGAGGGAATGGGGCTTCTCTTTTATGAGTCGGATGATGTTTCTTTCGGTTTCGTTTAAAGAAATTTTCTCCGGTTCTTTTATAAGGCATAAGATGTTGGTAGGCTGGGAGTTAAGCGGGAAGTATCTCGAGCCTTTAATCTCTTTTAGCTCTTCCAGTAGATGGGGATACTCTGTTGCTATCCAGGATAGGGGGAAGACCTTCTGCGGCCCGATGGTAAGCTCCCTGTCTTTAGTTACCCGGATAAAGCTGTCTCCCCCTAGACCTATAGTGGTTATCTCTGCTGCCTTGACTCTTGTAAGCCAGCCTCCTACCATTGCGCCTTCTTCTTTTAAAAGAGGTTTACCGCCTGCAAGAATGGCCACATCTGTGGTTGTACCTCCCATGTCCACGACTATGCCGTTCTCTATTCCTGTAAGCACCTTTGAGCCTATAAAACTTGCAGCAGGACCGGAGAGAATGGTCTCTACAGGCCTATCCCTTGCCACCTCTTCGCTTATAAGACTTCCGTCTCCCTTTACCACTTTTAAAATGGTATCGATGTTTCGTGATTTAAGGCTTTCCTTTACCGCTTCTATGAGATGGGCAAGCAGGGGGATAAGACGGGCGTTTAAAATCGCCGTAACCGTTCTCTCATATATACCAAGATCCGCACTTAATTCGTGCCCGCAGACAACAGGATACCCTGTAAGCTCCCTGATAAGTGATGCAACTTCCGTCTCCTGCTCGGGGTTGCGAATGCTCATGTATCCGGATACTGCAAAAGCTTCCACGTTTTGTTTAAGTTCCTGGATTGCTTTCTTTGCCTCTTCGTGGTCGACCGGTTTTTTTATCTTGCCCTTTATATCACAACCACCGGATATAAAGGCATAGTGGGTTGTGGGAAGCTCTCTCTTTATCTCATGCCCGATCAGGATAAGACCAACATCAGCCCCCTGCCCTTCCACCGTAGCGTTCGTAGCAAGGGTTGTGGAGAGACTTACCATCTTCAGGGTTTTGAGCACTTCCTGCTTTAGCTTCCTTTTTTGCAGATCTTGAAGGAGGTCGTCGATACAGTTGTTGATTGCAAGGTTGAGATTGTTTCTTGTAGTAATTACCTTGGTCTTGGAGATGATTTTGTTTTCTGTAAGATCATAAACGACACCGTCGGTAAAGGTGCCGCCGGTGTCGATTCCTATGGCGAAGTCTTTATTTTCGGTCATTTGATTATGCTCACATTACAGAGCTGTCATTTTTCCCCGCCTCCTGGGTTGCAGGCCTCGGCGCAGACGATAAACCCACTACTTGCTTATCTTCTGTTCCGCCCTTTCTACGATATCTCTTAATTTTTTCTCCACATTTTTTGGAAGAGGTTCGGGCTGGTAGTCTTCAAGTATGGCGACTGCCTTTTCGTTTGCCCTCTGTGTAAGGGTTTTTCTTCCTGCATCCATCCAGTTCTCATAAATATCCCTGCGGAAAAGATCAGGATACCAGGTCTCTGTTTTAAAATGTTTGTAAGTGTGCTGGGTAGTTAGAAAGTCACCACCCGGACCCACCTTATCAATTACATCCAGGGCAAGGCTTTCATCATCCACCTTGATCCCGCAGCAGAACTTGCGGGCATACCCTATAAGCTCATCAGCCATAACCAGGGCATCCAGAGAAGCGGTGTTTCCATGCTCTATGTAGCCTACATCGTGAATGAGGTTTGCCCCTGACTGCGCGGACATCATTATGGAGATGGCGTACTCTATGGCCGTCTGCTCATCGAGCACCTTCGAGTCTGTACATCCTGCAGTGCCGAACATGGGGATATCCAAATAGTTGGACATATCCGCCAGAGCTGCCATCATGAGATCAAACTCGGGAGCGCCGTATGAGAAAATTGTGGTGTTCATATCCATAATTGTAAATACTCCACCCATTATAAAGGGGTTTCCCTCCTGTACTTGTTGATTGAGCACAAGGCCGCTCAAGCTTTCTGCAAGACCATTGGCCATTGCACCTGCCATAGTAGCCGGTACGGTGCTTCCTGCCATTATACACGGTGTGTACACTACAGGCAGGTGCTTCTTTCCGGCAAGAACCAGTTTCTGAGCCGCTTCCTCGGAGTGGAGTAGAGGGGAAATGGGCTCTGCATAAAGAGTCATAAATGGATTTTTCCGCAGTTCCTCCTCACCACCGGCAATCACCTCGCACATCTCTATTATATCTCCATAACCGGCATTATCAATTGCCGTTATGACTATGGGTTTGGAAGTGTTTAATACCATAGCCTCAAATTGATGCCTGTCGTAAACAAGCTGGGGCACGTCCTGAACAATTCCTAACGACATGACAAAATCTAAATTGGGCAGGGCATCGATTACCTTTGTAGCCATTGCCACGGTTTCTTTACTGGTGGGGATACGTGCATTGTTGCGGGGGTCGATGAAAAACGGTGTGTCGGAACCAGTACCGAAGTAAGCGTTGTTGCCTTCCAGGTGCATAACCCGCTCGCCGGTTCGACTATTGCTCAAGGTAACCTTCCTTGGGGCTGTCCGCAAGGCCAGCTCCACAAGTCTTCCCGGTATTCTTACCCTGTTTCCATCAACATAGCACCCTGCCTTTTTCATTATCTCCACAGATTCTTTATCGTGATAAACCACACCTGTTCTCTCAAGCACCTCTATTGCTCCTGCAAGAAGGCGTCTGCACTGTTCTTCGGAGAGAACCTGTAAGGTGGCCGTATTGCCTCTGTAGTTGCTTCGTATGCTGCTCATCGCACACTTCCTCCTTTATTTTTCTAGATATTTAAGCACCAGGTCCTTGGCACTTACCGCATCGGGTGCCCATCCGTCAGCCCCTATCTCATTGGCAAAATCGGATGTAACGGGCGCACCCCCAACAAGCACCTTAACCTGATCCCTCAACCCCTCTTCCTTAAGCACCTCAATGGTATCCTTCATGGCAAGCATCGTGGTGGTAAGAAGGGCACTCATACCCAGCACATCGGGCTTATGCTCCCTCACCGCATCCGCAAACTTCTCAGGCGCTATATCTATTCCAAGGTTTACCACCTCGATTCCCGCACTCTCCATTATCATCCCCACAAGCTTCTTCCCTATATCGTGCAGGTCTCCCTTCACAGTGCCCAGCACAACCTTGCCCTTGGAGGCCATCTCACCACCCACAATAAGGGGCTTCACTATCTCCATCCCTGCGGTCATCGACTTGGCGGACATAAGCACCTCGGGAATGTACATCTCTCCCGCTTTAAACCTCTGGCCTACAACATTCATGCCGTTCATAAGCCCCTTGTTGATGATATCCATTGGTTTGGTCCCTTCATCTACCGCCTTCTTGACAAGCTCGGATACCTTATCAACCTGTCCGGCTATTACACTATTCGCCATCGCTTCAAAATCTGCCATCTATATCACCTCCGTAATATTCTTTGTTGTTAAGTCACTTTTTCTTTTTGGCCGATGCCTTTCTTGCCTCTCTCTCTTCTGCCTTTTTGAGTATTGCATCTATTTCTTTTAAAACTTTATCCGGTAGAGAGGGTACCTCATGTTCTTTTATAAGTTTTCTTGTTTTATCTTTAATACGGTCTCCCATGGTGGTGGCACCGGCTACTTCCTTCCATTCGCTGTAGCGCATGCGGTTCATAAGAGTGGGAAACCAGGTCTCACTCTTAAAGTGCTTGTGTGTATGCATGGAAGTTAAAAACTCACCAGAGGGGCCGACCCTGTCAATATCGAAAAGAGCAAGAGTTTCCTCGTTTGCCTCCATTCCTTTGATGATTCTTCGTACCATTCCGATTATTTCGTCCGCCATAACGAGCTGGAAGGTAGAACCCGCACCCCCGAAGGCGGTGTATCCC
Source organism: Spirochaetota bacterium (assembly GCA_003645645.1). Classification (GTDB taxonomy): domain Bacteria; phylum Spirochaetota; class Spirochaetia; order SPDA01; family B32-G16; genus B32-G16. The sequence goes on from QNBH01000167.1 coordinate 7,243, forward strand.
GAGTCATGAACAAGATTGGCTCCCGCCTCACAGGCTATAAGAATACTCATTGCTGCTTCTGCCGCTGCTTGTGCATCTAGTGTATGGGAATCCGTACATCCTGCTGTTCCAAAAACCGGAACATTCATATAGTGGGCTACCTCGGCAATCCCTGCCTGCATCTGCATAAACTCCGGACTACCATAGCTGTATACGGTTGTATTCATATCCATTATCCCGTATACACCACCCATTATTATGGGAGTCCCTTCCCTTATGAGCTGAGTAACCACTATGCCCACTACACTTTCAGCCACACCCATGGCCAGACACCCGGCTAAAGTTGCAGGGTCTGTGGCACCGGCCATATTACAGGGAGTATAAACTATGGGGATCTTGTTTTTGGCTGCAAAAATAGCCTTACCGATCGCCTCATCTGAATGCATCAGAGGGGGGCTTGGCTCCGAGTACAGGGTCAGGAAGGGCCTTTTCTGTACATCCTCCATGCTTCCTCTCACCGCTGCTGCTATATCCAGCATATCCCTGTATTGATCGATATCGAAACCCCAGTGTACGATGGGTTTCCTCGTGTTTTTTACCATTGCACTGAATGCATAAACATCGGCCAGGTTGGTTGTAACACCGGTGGGTGTGCCGAGATCCTGTACGAAATCGATATTTGGTAAGGCGTCACAGACTTTAGCAACATTTTCTGTATCTTTTAGTACCGGCCTTCTCCTCTCTTCGGTGAAAGGATCGATATGATAGGTGTTTGTTGGTCCAGGACCAAAGTAAGTGTTACATCCTTCCAGAACAAGACGGTTCTCCCCCTCCCTGTCCCAGAGGAGAATCTGCGAAGGAGCGGTTCTTACCGCCCATTCGCTTAACCCAATAGGGATTCTTACATGTTCGCCGTCAACCCATGCTCCACCCTTTTTAAGTATATCCAGGGCTTCCTGACTGAACATCTTTGCACCGGTACGTTCCAGTATTTCGAGCCCCGCATAGTAGATTCTGGCACGTTGTTCCTCGGTGAACATTCTGAAATTGATCGATTCATTGGTCAAATATCTCGCTCTCGTATAATCCGCCATCTCCTCCTCCTTTATTTTTCTAGATATTTAAGCACCAGGTCCTTGGCACTTACCGCATCGGGTGCCCATCCGTCAGCCCCTATCTCATTGGCAAAATCGGATGTAACGGGCGCACCCCCAACA
>QNBH01000168.1 GCA_003645645.1 Spirochaetota bacterium
AACGCCGTCCTGTGGGAATGCCACCACCTGCACTTCCACCGAATCTTTAAACTCTTCCCGTGCTTTTATGAGTGCCTTCACTCCCTCCAGTTTTGCCTTTGTATCCGTATCTGCGAATGCCCGGATATGGGTATTACCGAACTTAACTGCAAGTTTAAGGGCCTTTCTTACATTTTCTATTATCCACTTCTCGTCGTAACGCTCCTTTACCTTTGCAGCCAACTCAATGGCGGTCATTGCTCCGCCCATAGACCCTCCCGCATAGGAACTTAGAGCCTCCTCTCCCACCATGTCCAGGGTATATACCTTGCAGAGGTGAAGATGACCGTTTACAAAAGACTCGGTTACAAGTTTACCCTCTGCATCTATGGTTTTTTCTGCTTTCCCTGTAAGATTTTTTGCGATTTTTTTTATCTTACCTCCCACAATACCTATATCTGTAAGCTCTTCTCCCCCCTTGCGGGTTTTTGCATTCCTGATTAAAAGATCAAAATCCATTTTTCTTTCCTCCTCTTGTTAATATCACGGATAGCCTGGATACTTCGCTCTTATATTTTACATTTTTATCGATAAAATGGAACCTTCTCAAACGTTATTTGCAGTTTTATCCCAGCACGGCATAGTCGTAACCAAATAAAAAATTTTGTTGATATAACGCAACTTGGCGTCGTAATAGCATATAAAATTTTAACCTAGCTTGAATAGTTATTATTATACAGAAAACGTTATATTATAGGCGAGTTTAGTAACAAAAGACCAAATAATTGCAAAATATCCTGATCTGAAAGTTTTATGGTAAACAACCACCGGCAAAGCCTGAGGCTTTGCAAGCCCTGCAAGGGATAAGTAATTTCCGATTTGCTGAAATTACCTAGGTGGTTGTATGCTCCGAAAGAAGTTAGACGGGCTCAAGCCAGTCTCTCCACCGGTCTTTCGACCGGTGGACCATCACCAGAGGTTGTAGCCTTCTTTCGGAGTAAATACCACCGGAGTTCCCGGTCGAACGTGTTCGAAAAGATACCTAAAGAGACTCGGGGGTTTACCGTTTTACCAATCTGCCACGTTATTTGTATTTCTGGTTGGAACCGAAGAGAGTAAAAGCGATCAAGAGAAAACCCGGTGAAGTCATGTTGAAAAAAGGGTTGATTTGCTGTCGAGATTTATCCTTATTACCTGCTCTATACAGCCTATAAACTTAAGTATACACTCACATTTAAGAGAATAGTAAACGGATGTGCCTCTTTTCTCGTCTTCGACAATCCCGTTATTTTTTAGAATAGAAAGATGTTTTGAAACTGTGGAGGTGTCGGCACCTATAAGCTCGGTCAATTCACAAACACAGTGAGGTCTTTCGTTTAGTTTCTCAACTATAAACAATCTGGTTGGATGGGCAATGGCTTTAAGAATCTTAGACCGCTCTATATTTCTTAACTTTTCATGTTCGTCCATATTTTTATACTCTGGTAAATTTACAAGGTAAAGTCAATCATCGGAAATGGGAGTTTCTACAGTTATTCTGCCTTTACCGCAGGAAACCAGTGAGTCGTTCTTTTACAGATGCCCACGAGCATCAACATAACGGGTACTTCGATAAGAACCCCCACCACCGTGGCAAGTGCCGCTCCGGAGGCAAGACCGAAAAGCATAGTAGCTGTAGCTATGGCAACCTCGAAATGGTTGGAAGCCCCAATCATTGCCGAAGGTGCAGCATACTCGTAGGGAAGCTTAATGAGTCTGGCCAGGAAATAACCCAGCCAGAATATCAGGTTTGTCTGAATAAACAGCGGTATTGCTATCCATAAGATAGTAAGGGGGTTTCCCGAAATTACATCGCCCTTGAAGGAGAAGAGCAGAACGAGTGTTATAAGCAAAGCTACAATCGTAATGGGTGTTAGTATATGGAGGAATTTCTCTTTAAACCAGTTCTCCCCCTTTGCCTTTATAATCCACTTCCTTGAAAAGTACCCGGCGACAAGCGGAAGGGCAACATAAATCGCAATCGAAAGCAGTAAGGCCTGCCAGGGTACTGGAAGGCGCCCTACTCCCAGAAGAAACCCGCCGAGTATTCCGTAGAGTACCAGCATGGTGAGGGAATTGATTGCTACCATTACAAGGGTAAGACCATCGTTTCCACGGGCGAGATAACCCCACACAAGAACCATGGCAGTACAAGGGGCAATTCCTAAGAGAATAGCTCCTGCAAGGTAACTTCGCCACAGGGGAACCTGCAACATCTTTACCCCCTCGTGCATTACCACAACACCTGCACCGTGCTCCGCTCCTACGGGAAGATCCAGACCAAAGGGTATTTTTACCAGATCGACCGCATCGGCTCCTATAAAAGTCTTGAAAATAATTCCCAGAAATAAGATGGCAATACCGTACATGGTGAAGGGCTTAACAGCCCAGTTGAGAAAAAGGGTGAGGGCTACAGGCTTTCCGCTTTTTCCGGCCTTTATAACCTCTGCAAAGTCGATTTTTACCATGATCGGATACATCATGAAAAAAAGACATACCGCAATGGGTATTGAAATCACGGGTGCTCCCTTTACATAGATTGCGAAAGCGTCGAGTGTTGCTGCAAAATTCGGAGCGACTCTGCCGAGCAGTATTCCTGCACCTATGCAGAGAAGTACCCATAGTGTAAGATACCGTTCGAATATGTTCATGGTCTTTACGGTTCTCTCTTCTTTGTTGCCCATAAAAGATACTACCTCCCTGTAAAAAATCCTGATGGTGTGGACGCTTTGCTCAGCGCCATCTGCGCTTAAGGATTGGCATCCGCTTTCTCTCCCGCTTCTCGCGTCGGCCATAAAGATGTTGCAGCGGACAGTTCGGCCGTTGAGCGAGCTCACCAAGCCCTGCCGTTGATCCGCATCGCCTTAATATTAGTACGTTTGTAAATATACAATATTGTTGGTATTTTGGCAATATGGCCAAGATAAAAATATTCTCTCACGATGCCTGACAGTTACATGTTTAGTGGCTATAAGGTAACTCCTGAGAGTATCAAATGAGTGGTTTTCCTTTCCCAGTTGAAAGTTCCATTGCACCATCTCTCTATATTTAACAGGATCGGCTGATACCGAAACAGCCTCATCGGCCGCTCTCTCTGCGGCGCCTTGCGGAAGGGAGCAAAACCACCTCACTTTCGCAGGAGTGTATGTGCGGCCGAAGGAGTGTCGAAAATCATGGTTATACTCATCCACCCCCCAGGGTTTCTGTTCAAAGTCGAATGTATCATGATTTACATCCGCCCTTATTCCGAACTCCTTTAATAACTTTTCTTGATTTAATGTATTGATTGTTATGTGCTTTACGTTGGGGAGGCGGGGCACGAGATATTCTTCTATGAGTTTCTGTACAAATTGGAATGTGGGAGTTGTGCTTATATCTCCTTCCCAGTAGAAATCATGATGGACGGCGACGCAGGGGATGTTTTCTCTCTTTATGATGTGCACAAGAGCGATTGCAGCAGGGAGGTTGATGGCCATGGATAACATATTATGGACATAAAAGATGTCAAATATAAAGTAGGCTCCACACTCCACCGGACCTGAAAGGAGGTATACGGTATGTCCCATATCCTCGAGTAATTTCCGCTGTTTTTCTATTTCGAGAGAAACGCCGCCCGTCTTTCCTACCTTGTAGTGTGCTATTAAAACTTTTTTGTTTGTATTCATCTTAGACGTATCTCTCCCCCGATCTACCACCCAGAATTTGCTTAAAAAAATAAAATCGGTTTTAGAATGAAGGGGTTCTCATCTACCCGATGGGATAACCGTGTAAAATCACATCGGTATACCCAATCCTTTAAGTTCTTCCTTAACCCGCTCATAGAGCGCCCTGTGTTCGGGATCGGGCTGTAAACTCTCGAGGTCGTAGAGTTCCTCAAAAGGCTTTCCCCTGGGCGTTTTCTCCAGGTCGATATTGTCTTTATACCTCTGGTAGAGTTTCTCCACTACCGGTGCAGCCTCTTCTCTGGTCATGGAGGCACCAGCATGGGCAACTTCTGCAAAAAGCCTGGCCATGAGGGGACTGACATTGTTGAAACCAAGAGGTTCAGCCGGCCTTGGTCCTGTTATATTGCTTCCGCCTGTTACACAGGATAGAACCAGAGCGGTAAACTCGTAGGGGTACTGTTCGCTTCCCGGTCGGGCGGAAGTTGTATGGCTGGTTGTTGCAATGATGTGGCTGTTCCTGGCAACCGCCTGGTTTACAAGGCTTGCCAGAAAAAGAGAGTGCTGGTTTGTCTGCTGCTTGAACTTTATATGTTGAGGCCCGATATGTACGATTTCTCCTCCCAGCATCACGGAAGCAATAAAAGAGGCGACTGCAACTATGGCCGTTCCTTCCGGGCCTCCCCCGTATCCGCCTATAAGCGGAGTAAAGGCAATATAGATAGGACAGCCATAGGCAATATAGTAGGCCAACCGGGTAAGGGTTACATCATCTACCTGCAATTCGCTTATCAATACCATTGCCCTTGGATCGGTAGAACGTAACCCCCACTCCTCGTTTGTACAGGCAATCTCATTCAGACCCATGACCGCATGACCGGTGATAGGCATCCCTGGGCGGCCGGCGCGTCTTACCGCCTCTCTGGACCACTGACCGTACAATACCGCTGCCCTGCTGGCCAAACCTGAGGTTGGTCTTATTATCTGCCCGTCAAGTTGCTTTAAATAGCCGGGAAACAAAAGGGAATCGATTATCCTCTCCTGTGCGAAGGCCTCGTTGAGTTTTACAAACATGTTCTCACTGACATCTGCATTGAAGGGTCCGCCGAACACAAAGGGTAACCGCCTATCTTCTACATTACGGTGATAGATTGTAACTTGATCCTTTCCCTGTCCAAGTACCAGCCAGGATGGTGCAAAGCGTAAAGCGTTATCCACCTCATCCGCTTCGAGCTCTATAACCCGCCTTGAGTTCATGCTGTAGATTCCGCTTGAAAGTAATAGCTCCCTCCCTGCCTGCCAGCAACGGTCTGCAAGATCGTCATCCAGATTAACGAGTGTCTTTCCGTCCCACCTGATATCGTATTTTCCGGTCAACTGCATCACATTGGAAGCAACTTTTTTTATTAAGAAATCTTTTGCCTCCATCATGGGACCGGATTCGGCCCGCCTGGCCATTTCTTTAAAGTTCATCTGGCTCACCTCTCTCTCTTCTACTATTCAGGTTATTTGGACTGGCATTGCTCTACTCGGTGTTGACGATTTCATCCGGCCCACCTTCCCCTATTTCCGTCCAGAAACATGACCGCTTCGAAAGCTCCACGGGCATAACCATCGGCACCGATCTCATCCGCCCATTGCGGGGTTACCGGCGCTCCTCCTATTATAACAAAATATTTATCTCTGAGTCCTTTATTTTTTAACAGTTCAATTGTATCTCTCTGATGAAGCATGGTAGTAGAGAGTAACGCAGACATTGCTATTATATCTGCCCTGTGAACACCGGCTGCTTCGATGAATCTCGCAGCCGGTACTTCCACACCCAGATCGTGAACCTGGTAACCATTTGCCTGGAGCAACGCTCCTACCACTGTTTTGCCTATATCGTGAATATCTCCCTCCACTGTACCTATTACCACTATTCCCTTGTTTTTTATCTCTCCTCCCTTGCTCTTGATAGCCTCTTCCAGCACTTCCATGCCTGCTTTCATTGCATCGGAACCCAGCATAAGCTGAGGGAGAAATATCTCCATCCGGTCGAAGGCTTCTCCGAGCTCTCTTATCGGTTTAGCAAAACCCTTCTCCACCGCCTCCAGGGGGTCTATCCCGGAGTCAATCGCATCCCTGGCAGCTTTAACTGCAGCTTCACTATCGTAAGCCTCGATCGCCTCTCTCATTTGTTTAAAAATCTCTTCCTTATCTATCAAGGTTATCCTCCCTTTTTAAGAGTATCCGAACAACTTAAGTCTTGTACCCAGTCCTTTCTCCAAAGCGGTTCTGTAAACCCTGGTGCACAGGCAAACATCCTCTATTGCAAGACCTATAGGAGAGAAGAATATGCGTTCTTCGGGACTTTCTCTTCCGGGAATCTCACCGCAAACAATACCGCCAAGTTCCACTACCCGATCCCTATCGATAAGCCCCTGCCTAACCATCAGGGCAATGACCGGTGTTTCACGGTGAAGAACATGTTCCATGGCATCTACCACAATCCGGTCGGAGTTGGTTACAACCTCAAACTCTTCCTCCTGATAGGAGCCTACTCCTGCGAAAAAACTCCCCTCTTTAACCCAGGCATCCTTCACAATGGGCTCATCAGCTACGGTTACGGTTACAATTATATCCGCCCCTTCTACCGCTTCACGGGGAGTTCCGACAGCCTCGATCCTTACCGATCGTCCCTTACTCGCAAACCGATCGCCCATTTCTCTCACAAATCTCTCGGCTGTTTCCATGCGGATATCAAAAGCTCTTACCTCCTTGATCCCCGGAACTGTAAGCATGAGGGCCTCCAGTTGAGTTCGGGCCTGTACGCCTGCTCCTATAATCGCTAAAACCCCGGAGTCGCTCCTAGCCATGTACTTTGCACCAACACCTGTAACCGCTCCTGTTCTCATGGCACTTAACAGGGAGCAGTCCATCACCGCCAGAGGGATACCGCTCTGGTAATCGTTAAGTATAAAGAGCCCCGTTGCCCGTGGAAGACCGAACTTTACCGGATTCATGGGAAAACCCGCAATCCACTTTATTCCAAAAATCCGGTAATCTCCCCCCACATAAGCAGGCATTGCATTTCCCCTGCCCCTCTCTCTTTCTCCCATGTCAAGAACGGTTTTATAGGGTAAGTTGGTTTCTCCGAGGTGATGTAACCTGAAAGCATCTTCAATTGCCTCGATAGCTGTCTGCATATCCACCGCTGTTTCCCTGACATCGACCTGGTTTAGATACAAAAACTCAATCTCCTTCATTTTTCTCCCTTTTTTCCACATCCCGTATAATTCGTTCAAGCTCTGCTTCCATATCATCGGGCAGCGGGTCAACCTTATGCTTAGAAAGAACTCTTTCTACTTCCTCATGAGCTCTGTCCGTCATGCTCTTGCTTCCACCCTCCTCCCATCTCTGGCGTGACTGGCGGTCAGCCAGCAACGGCAGGAAATGCTCCTGCTTTATGTAGTGGAGGGTGTGTTTCTGGTTGAGGAAATGCCCGGCAGGACCCACCTGCCCGATTATATCCAGAGCCAGCGTTGAATCGTTTACATCGATCCCTTCCAGAACCCGGTAAATACCTGCTGCAGTCTCGTTATCTAAAACAAGCCCCTCTTTACTCACGGCCATGGCCCCTTCCATGGTACCGGGATAGAAGATTTTGTTTACCCCTCCCAGCGCAGCCATCGTTGAAATCAAAGTTTTTTCGCATCCCGCCTGAAAATCCAGCAGCTTGGAATCGGTTGCAAAGGCTGTGCCTCTGCAAGGGATATCGTAGAAATGGGCAATCTGCGCGCTTGCCACGTTTATGAGCCCCATTTCCACCGCTCCTATGGCAATACGGGCAGTACGCATATCCATAATCGTACCGCAAGTTCCGTACCATACTGGATTACCGGGGTTGGCCAGTTGTATAATGGTGATACCACTTATTACATCTGCGGTCTGTTGAGTCAACAACCCTGCCAGTGTAACCGGAGCTGTTGCACCTGCCTGGGGCTCAGATGTTACATCGATCGGCTGGCCCCACCGGGCAAACTCAAGCGCGCCCTCCATCTGATCCCGGTCATGATGAAGTGGTGCAACCGGGTTGGCCGTCGTAAAAGTAAAGGGTTTAGCTCTTAGCATCTCCTCTCCGCCCGCTATTACCGAAACCATTCGAAGACAATCCTCCGCCATGAGACGTTTTCTGGAGGTGGTCTTAAGAGGCTTGGTGGAATTACGTACAGAAGATAGATAACCATGGACATGGGTTACACCTGTTGGTATGCCTGAAATCTGGGGCATTATTGCTCCGGAATGGAGGAGCTGGTAATTGGGGAGGGCGTCTGAGAGCTTTACAAGCTCTTCCACATCCTGCAGTGTGGTGGGGTGAGTAGTTCCAGACCTGTAATCGAAACAGTTTATACGACCTATCATTGGTTCAAAATGTAGACTTCCTGTGCTTACCCTTATGCTTCTATCGGGATTTCTGGCATGGATGGTAAAAGAGGAAGGCGCTCGTCTTAGAGCTTCTTCTACAATATAACCGGGTATCCGGCAGATCATACTATCCTCATCCACCACGGCACCTGCATGCCTGAGTAATTTGCGCGCATCGGGCGATTTTACAATAACCCCGATATTCCACAGTATCTCAAGTGCAGATTGATGTATTATGTATATCTGCTCCTCGGATAATACCTTGAGCTGTGGAGTATGCTTCACCTTATTACCACCTGAATAAAAAAATTGTTTGACAGATACTAAAACTATGGTATACTATAA
>QNBH01000169.1 GCA_003645645.1 Spirochaetota bacterium
AGAGATAACCGAGCAGGAGCAAGAGATTCGACGATCAGAGAAATACCAGTTGGAACTGCAAAACAACTTGAGAGAGATCACGGAGGATATAGTTCAGGAGCTGGATAAGAAGCTAAAAGAGACGGAGTACTCCTTTCAGATTAGAAAAACTACAGAACAGGAAATAGAGAGAGGCATAGGCTCTTCAAAAATTCACATTAGAGGAAAACTCGATCTTTTAAGAGATGCCTTAAAACTGGAACAGACCCGAATTAAAGATGATAAGAGCCTTCTGGAAAGCAGCATTGAAGCACTTCAGACAGCATTCTCTTATCTGGAACATATAGAAAAATACTTTAAAGAGTATAAAAAGATGGTTCCTTCATTTCTGGATGAATTTCTTTCACCCGAAGGAATAATAACAAGAAAGAGAGAAATAGATCGTTATCTGGAAGAGACAAGGGAGAATATCCTGAAGGCAAGAAGAAGGACAGAAGAGCTGAATGCGGAGAACCGTACTGTTATGAAAAAGATTTCTGAATACAGAAAAACATTGGAAGAGCTCAGGATGAATGAAATTAAAATGACGGCGCGCCAGAAGGCGATGGAAGAAGCTATATCTATGCTCAGTAAGGGAATAGACGAACAGGAAAGTGTATCCGAGCAAAATGCAAGAGAAATTCAAACAGCACAGTCCAGACTAAATGATATAAAAACCCAAATTGAGGAAAATAAGAAAGAGAAGTTAGATTTCGAAAGAGATGAAAGGGCAATTAAAAATGAAGTTGAAAGGCTCGAAAGGAATATAGGGGAAAAGAACAAGGAAATTCACAAAATGGAAGAAGTGTATAGAAAGAAACTGGTAGAGATGGAGCAGGTTAACGAGAGAGTCGAAAGAGTTCACGTGGACCTTGCCTCTATCAATACAGAAATAAGAAACATCTACGATAATTTCACAGAAAATTATTCCCGAGATCTTGCAGAGTATGAAGATAGAATGTTCGACATAAAAGAACAGAGCACAGAAATAAGGAATACGATAAACGAATTAAAGGAGAATCTGAAAAAATTGGGTAATGTAAACCTCATGGCTCCCGAAGAGTTTGAAGAGGTAAAAGAAAGGTACGAGTTCTTAAGCGGTCAACTGGAGGATTTAAGAAAGGCAAGGGAGGATTTAAAGAAGGTAACCGGTGAAATCCGGAGAGAATCCACAGAGCTGTTTTTAAAAAGCTATGAGAGTATCAAAAAAAACTTCCATGTAATGTTCAGAAGACTATTCGGAGGGGGTAGAGGAGAATTAAGGTTAACCGATACCGAAAATGTGCTCGATTCCGGTATAGAGATCTTTGCTCAACCGCCGGGGAAAAGGCTCGAGAATATCTCTCTTCTCTCGGGAGGTGAAAGGTCTCTAACGGCAGTGGCTCTTTTATTCGCCACCTATATGGTAAAACCATCTCCCTTCTGTGTTCTCGACGAGATTGATGCGGCTCTGGATGAAGAAAATGTAGGAAGATTCATAAGTCTTGTAAGAGAGTTTAGTGAAAGTTCTCAGTTCATCATAATTACCCATAACAAAAAAACCGTATCAGGTGCAAATTCCCTGATAGGTATAACCATGGCCGAATCGGGAGTTTCTAAGGTCGTTTCGCTGCGTCTTGAAGCCATAAAGGAAGAGGTAGAGGTATGAGGTTGTTTAGCTCTCGAGAGCTAAAGATCTTTTTTTCAATTATCCTCATAGTTACCACTGGGGCGGTGCTGGTTACCATCCTGGTTACATCAAAAAAACCACCCCAAACCGTACAATCAGAAGAGAATATTCCGGATAAGAAAATAATCCCGGAAGAAGTTAAGCTTACAGATTTTATTATTCCTGTGGAGTTCCAGGAAATATGGAAAGAAAGATGGTATCCCTTTCGACCCAGAATGGATAGTTGGTCCTGGGAAATGGCCAAGAAATACTGGATAGAACCTCGACTGATTGGTATCGATATTCTATCAAAGGAGAACAACAGGAAATTAAAAGAACTGTTGGAGAATGTACCATGATTGTTTTTCTCCTGGTTACACTTTTACTCTTCTCCTGCACCACAACGGAATATCCATCATCTGATAACGTTATTGTAAAAGAAGAGCCTACTGAAGAAAAACCGGCGGGAAAAGAGGAAGCAGAACAGGAAGAACCTATTTTAGAAGAGGAGAAACCACAACCGGAGGAAGATAGAGCTCACCCCGAAATACTTTATTTTTCAGAAATCAAGAAAGGAGCAACTATCGATTTAGAGAGTTTTTCTCCTCCAGGTATAGAAGTTCCAGAGGTTATCCAGATAAGTGGTGCCGGAGATTCGGAGGGTACTTCTTTAAGGTTAATATTACCCGAAATTTCGTTTGATCCTCATGTACTCCTCATTCCGACGGGAAAGATCGAGAGTTCTGAGACAGTTTCGATCAGTCTTGAGTTACCGGAAAATCCAACGATTATAGAAGAAAAACCACCTTCGCCGGAAGAATCAAAAATTAGTCAGCTCGATAATGATAACAAAATCGTTGTAGAAAGAGCAGAAACCGAAAAGCCTGTAAAGCAAGCAGAATCAGTGGAGATGATACAAACTCAAGAAGAATGGAAAAGAAAAGAAATAGCTGCAGAAATCGAGAAGGAGTTTAACATTACTCTACCGGAGAGAGGATGGATTTTCACAGGGGAGAGGAACAGGGCCGATGATATAACACTGTTGTCTCGAGAAACGGGAAAAGATAGTACCGATTTCACTTTTAAAGTTAACAATCCCGGAGAATATTCTCTTCTTTTTCAGAGGCAGGATCTTACCAGAGATATAAATAGTTATTATGAAGTTGCACTGTCTGCAAAAGAAGATTTGGAACCGGTTTTATCGATGAATAATGAAGGGGAAGGCACGGAGAGAAAAGAAGCCCCGGATTATTCTATTGCAGATCGACTCTACAGGGAAGGAAGACTGGAAGATGCCCTTGAAGAATATAATAGGAATTACCGGGAAGGTAATCCAGAGATAAACAATCGAATAGCGGAGATTTTTTTCTCACTTGGAAGATACGAAGAGGCAAAGAATTACTGGGAGAAAAATCTCGAGGACGAAGGATACTTCAAATCAGCAGCTTATCGGGGCATTATTAAAACTTCGATAGCAATGGAAGATCAAAGAACTTTCGATAGCATTCTGCATGAGTTTTTAAAAATAGAGGGAATTCCTGTAGAAGAGGAACTTAAGAAGGCTATAGAGTTTCAAAAACGGGCGGGATATTACGGTACTGCATTAAATCTGCTGAATTACTATATAGAAAAATATCCCGAAAATGACGATCTTGGTTGGGTTTTTTTTAATTATGGGCAGATATACGAAAAAAGTTCTCAATTGAGGGATATTCAAAAGGCTCGTAATTACTATAAGAAAGTAACCGAAGAGTATCCCTTGAGCCCCTACTGGAGTATGGCCAGAGAAAGACTCAAATATCTGGAGCGTCATTTCTTTCAGATTAGATAATAATATAAAACGATGTTGACATTTGAGTATTTTATAGTTATAACTTCACTGAAATGTTGGATAATATTTCTAGAAAATTTTCCGATATCCTGAGACAGGTTACCGGAAAGGCAACAATTACAGAAAAAAATATAGAAGACACGGTAAATGAGATAAAGCTGGCCCTGCTCGAGGCGGATGTAAACCTCCGGGTAGTACGCAGGTTTGTTAACAGAACCATAGAAGATGCCAGGGGCAAAAAAGTTATCTCATCCGTTTCTCCGGGTCAGCAATTTACAAAGATTCTCTACGACCGGATGGTTGAGTTTCTGGGGGATGAGAAACAAGATCTTGTTCTCAAAGGCCCGGACACTCAATCTATAATCCTTTTTCTCGGTCTACAAGGCTGCGGTAAAACCACTACCACGGCCAAACTCGCTCTAAAACTTAAAAAGGAGGGCAGGAAACCCCTTTTGGTTGCAGCCGATTTAAAAAGACCGGCTGCAGTTAAACAGTTGCAGCTCCTTGGAGAACAAGCAGGGGTAGATGTTTACAGCGAAGACTGTTCCACTTCTTCCAAAAACAATCCTGTTAAACTGGCAAAAAATGCCCTTTCGTTTGCAAAAAAGAACCAATATAACACAATACTGATAGATACTACCGGGCGTCTGCACATAGATCCGGATATGATGCAGGAGTTGCAGGAGGTAAAATTGGCCTTAAAGCCGGATGAATGCCTCCTTGTGGCAGATGCCATGACGGGTCAAAGCGCAGTGGATATAGCAAAGGAGTTCGAGGGTCAAATAGGTATTACAGGCGTAATTTTAAGCAAGTTCGACTCAGACACACGAGGAGGTGCAGCTCTTTCTATAAAAACTATAACCGGTAAACCTATTAAATTTATAGGAGTAGGAGAGAAGCTCCAGGATATAGAAATATTTTATCCTGATAGAATAGCAAACCGCATTCTTGGCATGGGAGATGTGTTAACTCTTGTAGAAAAAGCCCAGGAGACTATTCAGGCAGAAGAAGCGGAAAGGCTACAGAGAAAGATTGAGTCAGCCACATTAAATCTTGAAGATTATCTTGAACAGATATCAAGAATTAAGAAAATGGGTAGTCTTGAATCGATCGCAAAAATGATTCCCGGTGTTCAGGCACAACTGGATGATACAATGATAGACGAAGATGAGCTTAAATATGAAGAAGCGATCATTCTATCCATGACAAAGCAGGAGAGAAGAAACCACAGAATAATCGGTACTTCAAGAAGAAAAAGAATTGCTCGAGGCAGTGGTACATCGGTCTCGGAGGTAAACAGATTTCTTAAGAAGTTTGAAAAAATGCGAAGCATGATGAAAAAGGTTTCGAAAAATAAAAAGTACCAGTCAGAAGTACTTTCACAACTTGGAAGAAACTAAATAATTAACGACAGATAAGCAAGGAGGATCAAGTGAGTGTAAAAATTCGATTAAAGAGATTTGGAACTAAAAAAAGACCATATTATAGAATTGTAGTGATGGATTCCAGGTCTCCCAGAGATGGGAGAACCATCGAAGAAGTAGGTTTTTATCATCCTATAGAAGTCGAAGAGAAACAGCTACAGGTAAAAGAGGATAGAGTAAAGGAATGGCTGAAAAACGGTGCGAAACCTACAGATACTGTAAAGCGTCTCCTTAATAAAATCGACATCAAATTCAAATAAAGCAAAAAAGAGAAAAAGGAGTGGAAAGTGGAAAAAGAACTGGTAGAATACATTGCGAAATCACTGGTTGATGATCCCCAGGGAGTTGTTGTAAACATGATAGAGGGTGAAAAATCGACCATACTGGAGCTTAAAGTATCCCCTAATGATATCGGTAAAGTAATAGGTAAGCATGGGAGGATAGCCAAAGCAATCAGAACGATATTGAGCGCATCGTCAACAAAGACCGGAAAGAGGGTTGTATTGGAAATTCTAGATTGATGGAAAAATTGGCGGTAGCAGTTATCCGTACTTCCCATGGAGTGAAGGGTTTTGTAAAGGTAAGAAGCCTATCGGGAGAGTGTGAGCATCTTTTTAAGCTGGACGAAGTGATTCTTAAAAAACGAGGGAAGGAGATACCAAAGAGAGTAGAAGAAATTAAACCGCTGGGGAATGAGCTTTTAATAAAGTTTGAGGGGATAAATACACCCGAAGAGGGGAAAAAATACGCCACATGGGAGATATGGGTCTCCAGAGATAAGGCAAATCCTCTAGCAGAAGGGGAGTATTATGTAGCCGATCTGTGTGAATGCCGGGTTCTAAGGGGAGAGGAGCAAATTGGCAGGGTTGTATCTGTGTGTGATACCTATCAGAGCCATCTGGAGGTAATTACAAAAGATGGGAAAAAAACCCTCATTCCTTTTCAAAAAGAGTTTATCGGGGAGATAGATCTTGATAAAAAAACAATAGAATTGAAAGTAGATTGGATACTGTAAGGTGAGATTTCACATTCTTACACTTTTTCCTGAAATAATGGAGGGTTATTTCTCAGCCTCCGTTATGGCAAGAGCGATCAAGAAAAGGTTAATAGATTACAATCTTATAAATATAAGGAACTTTGCAGAGGATAAGCATAAAACATGTGATGACTATCCTTACGGCGGCGGAGCAGGTATGGTCTTAAAACCGGAGCCAATGGCAATGGCTCTGGATTCGATAGATGCAGATAAGTTAAGAACAATTTATCCTACTCCGGGAGGGAAGTTGTTCTCCCAGGAGTATGCAGAGAAACTGGCCGAAGAGAAAGAACTAATTATTATATGCGGAAGATACGAAGGGATTGACCAGAGGATAATAGATCTCTATGTAGATGACGAAATAAGTCTTGGTGATTATATTCTTTCTTCGGGGGAAATAGCTGCTTTAGTAATTGTGGATGTTGTTTCAAGACTTATAGAAGGAGTGATTAACAGAGATTCACTGGAAGAAGAGAGTTTTTCCAATGGAATACTGGAATACCCCCATTATACAAGACCTGTAGAGTTCAGGGGTTTAAGAGTTCCTGATATACTGCTTTCCGGACATCATGCAGAGATCGAAAAATGGAGATTAAAACAAGGTCTGGAAAAAACCATGAAGAATCGCCCCGATCTGCTTCAAAGTGGCAGGATTTCGGATAGGGTTGAAAGAATATTAAGAGAGTTTGAACACAATGGAGGAAAAAATGGAGCTGATTAAAGCTGTTGAAGCCAAACAAATGAAAGAAAATGCAGAAAACTTTAATGTTGGAGACACCATTAAAGTATATTTTAAGATCGTCGAAGGTGCTACCGAAAGAATACAGGTTTTCGAAGGTCTCTGTATAGCTAAAAAACACGGAGGCTTGAGAGAGACCTTTACAGTAAGAAAAATCTCTTACGGAGTTGGGGTGGAGAGGATATTTCCCCTTCATTCACCCAGAATCGAAAAAATCGAGGTAGTGCGGCGAGGACGGGTAAGAAGAGCAAAACTATACTATATTCGTAAAAAAGTAGGAAAGGCTGCAAAAGTAAACGAATTAATAACAAGTAAGAAGTGATTTCTTTTGGTTTTACGGGCAGGTCAAAATTCTTTTTATCTCAACTAACGGGCAGAATAAAATCCGGGGATGCTGTCAATATAAAAGTTGTAAAACATCTGGGTGATTATAAATGGCAAGTCAGCTTAAACGGAAAATTGCATGTTGTGAGATCACATGGTAATATAAAAGAAGGGAGCGTAATAAGGGCCAGAGCATTATGGTCGGGAAACAAACTCTTTTTGACTCCTGTTAAAAGAATGGTTGACTATTCGGAGGTTATTAAAAATGCGGGTATTCCTGATGATAGACTTTCAAGGCTTATAGTAGAGAGTTTTAAAAGAAGCGGTCTTCCTCTCAATCCCGAATCCTTGTTGCTTGTGCGCAGGGAATTAAGAAAAGCAAAAAAAGAAGATGCCTTTCTGGCGAGACTTCTCGTTCTGATCCATGATAAAAATTTAAAACTCTCTCAAAAGTCCCTAAAAGAACTACTAAGTATTACCGAAGGGAGAAGTGGAGAGGGGGGAGGGTCCTATCGGGAAGAGAAATACAAAAGCAATGACTCTGATTCGGATTCAAATGAGAAGGATCTTAAAAAGGCAATTGCAGAGAGGTTAAAGAGACAGTTGCACAACTATAATAATGAAAGAACTTCTCCCCTTCATATTTTTAACTCAATAAGAGGAAAGCACGACAACTGGATTATAATCCCCTTCTCATTTCTTTTGGATGAGCGGGATGAGCTATCGGGTAGTATTCGTATAAATTGCCGGAGGAGTACATTTTCCCACGCGTTTATAACTGTTAACTCGAAAGAAGCAAGGTGGGGTTTTAGTATAAACATGTCGGGCAAAGAGAAAAAAATTACTTCTTTCTGCAACAATTCTTCCGAAAGGATTAAAGCATTATCATTTTTTCCCAAATTAGCGGAAAAACTCCGTGAAATGGATATAAAAATAGACGATAATATTAAAGATGAAGAAGAATCCGATGGGTTTTCCTCTGAAAAAACCGATCTCTATACGGGTATTGACACGACTGTTTAATAAAATCTTACATAGGAAAGGAGAACTTTGAAAAAAGCCATAGCCCTTGAATACAGAGAAGATTTGCCCGCCCCTTTCATTCTCGCCAAAGGGCAGGAAAGGATGGCAGAGCGACTGGTTGAGATTGCCAGAGAAAATGAGATAGAAATACTGCCAATGCCTGAACTAACCGATTCTCTATTTACTCTACAAATTGGAGATTGGATACCGGAGGAGTTTTATAGAATCGTGGCTGAATTACTGGTGTTTATATATAAAGTTCGGAATGAAAAATGAAAAATATTTCTGTAAATAATTTAACTGTCGGAATGAAATTTGATAAACCGGTATATGTAGATGGGGAAAACCTTTTGGTTCCTCCTGGAGTACCTATAAAACAAAAAG
>QNBH01000170.1 GCA_003645645.1 Spirochaetota bacterium
AGCCTGGTGAAGCTGTGGCCTACCAGGCTGTTTCCTGTTTAATGAACAGTCCGTACGTAACGGGCACCTGTCTCCATTTAGACGGCGGACGGCATCTTATTTGAACGGTCATAAAGGATCCCCTTCTGCTATGCGGCTAATTTTAGGGCATCCCTCATCTTATCACCGGAAGATTGCATGTGTGCATCCACCCCTTGGTTAAATTCGCAGTCGATGCATTTTCCTGTCGTAGAGCACATCCTCCCTGTCGAAGTCGAGCCGAATCTTCCACTTTTGCATGGTTGTTGCTCCGATTATAAGCTTCTCAGACAAATCTTCGATCACCACAAGCTCATCGGTAAATCTGCGGGGAGTATCCTTGAAGTAGAAATCTACACGGATCGCATATTCGGCCGTTACGGTAACCCCCTTCTCCGCAGTCTCAAACTCCATGGGTTCCGGAAGTGGATCAAGATGAGCCAGCTCGTCTGCCGTCTTTTTACTGATACACGAGTAACTCGCCCCACTGTCAAAGAGGGCGGTTACCTCTTTACGCCCTTTCGATCCGACCAGGATTACGGGTTTTTTAATCAATGCCACGATAACCTCCTTGTACCTGTTAATACAAGGAAGTTTGTAGTTTTGATTCATGGAAGTAATGATAAATCCAGACCTGCTATTGGTCAACCAGTTTTTATCTAATAGCGCAACACTCAAAAATATTCTTGCTTTCTAACAAAAAAAATAAAGATTATTGCCTTGCTCTGAGGTTTTTTCTATATTTTAAACAGTCCCCATGACCCCCCGGGACAACCAAAACAATGAAAATTACCGGCCATAACAGGGAGGATTAAATTTTCTAAGAAGAGGCATAAAATGGAAATAGATTTTAAAACAAGAGTTTTCGATCTACTTAAAGCATATCCAGAGATCGAAGAGTTTCTAATTAGTTTAAGCCCTCAATATAAAAAGCTTAAAAACCCCATCCTGCGCAGAACCTCAGGCCGAATGGCCGATCTCAGGCATGTGGCAGAACTGGGCGGCATGGACCCGGAAACGCTTGTGAACATGCTTCGAGAACAGATAGGCCAGCCCCAATTGACAGAAAAACCCACAGAGGAGAAAGCCGAAACCGAAAAACCTGCATGGGCGCAAAAAGCTCCTGCATTTATAATTAACGCCAACGAACTCCTCAATAGAGGGGAAAACCCTCTTGAAGAGGTTAACAAGACCATAAGGAAACTCGGCTCAGATAATTTTTTCCTCCTGCAGTCTGACTTTACCCCATCACCCCTTATCAAAGAAATAGAGAAGCAGGGCTATATGGCAGTAACAGTAAAAGCAGAAAAAGAGGGCTGCTTCGATACATACATTAAAAAGGCTTGATTCCAGGGTTTAAGAGGCTCGGCTTACCCCCTCACCCTTCCCCTTGCCATGGAAGAGAAGATACCTAAAAAACAGAGTACTGCAAAAACGGTGAAAGCCATCTTGGCACTGGCTAAAAACATGGGATAGTATTCGGGTGTTATCTGCACCTCCCCTATATAGATAGAAAAAAGCAGTGTGGCTATCCCCATACTCAGCATCTGCCCTAGAAGTCTCATCGTCCCCACCATTGCCGAGCCTATTCCGTAAAACTTCTTCTCCACCGAGCTCATGATGGCGTTTGTATTGGGAGAGGAGAAGAGAGCAAGTCCGAATCCCATTATCATGAGGCTTATAACCACAATTATGAGATTGGTATTCTCTCCAAGCCCTGCCAGCATGAGAAGAGCAAAAGTAGTAAAACCCATACCCACGGATGCCACTATGCGAGGCTCGATTCTGTCCGATAAGCGGCCGGCAAGCGGAGCTACCACTGCCATTACAACCGGTTGGGATACCAGAATCAACCCTGCACTGTTGGGCGGCAGCCTCTTTGTATACTGGAGGTAGAGGCTCATCAGAAAAACAACCGCGAAAGAGGCGCTGTAGTTTATAAGAGCGGAAAGACTCGATAGGGTAAAAACCCTGTTTTTTCTGAAAAGCTCCACCTTTAACACCGGGTTTCCTGCCTTAAGCTCCCAGTAGATAAAAAGGGCAATCCCCCCAACTCCTGCCAATATAAAAACAGCACCCCCCGGATCGGGTAAACCGGATAGTCCGTACATTAATGTTATTAAAGAAGCACAGTAGATAAGGGTTCCGGTAAGATCGAACCTCTCCCCTCTTGCTTCCGCCCATTCTCCCTTCAGTTTAAGAAAAATAAGAACAGCAACAAAAGTCCCGCAGACAATGGTTGCTATAAAAATACTCCTCCATCCGAACTCTCCTACGAGAAAACCTCCCAGCACAGGACCCATGGAAAGACCTATATAGACCGCACCGGTATTTATCCCAATGGCCTTTCCCCTCTCATGTGGAGGGAACACCGAGGTGATAATCGCCACTGCAGTACTGAATATCATAGCACTTCCGGCACCTTGCAGGACTCTGGAAAGGATAAGCCAGAAAGATGAGGGGGATACAATGCACATAAAAGAAGAGATTGTAAAAAGAATGGTGCCTGATGCAAAGACCTTCTTCCTGCCGTGGATATCACCCAGCTTTCCAAAAGGCAGGAGTAGTGCAGCCGAGGCGAGAAGATAGGAAGTAGCCACCCAGCTTAAAAAAACAGCGCTCATATTGTAATCCCGCCCGATTGACGGCATTGCGATATTCACCGAGGAGACCATAAAAGAGGTAAGGAAAGTTCCTATAGCTGTTATAATTAATGCGGTTGTTTTATTCTTGCTTTCCATTGTACGGTGAACGATATCTTCAGACTGCCGATCTCAAAAATGAAGGTCGATCAGTTGCAAGAACCAGTGTGCCGCTGTGATGGGGAACCAGGTTAAGCAGCTCCCTTGCTCCCTCAGGGACTGCAGATGTGGCAACACAGGGGCAAAGTGCTACCACGGGCAGATCACACAGGACTTTATGGAGCTCGCTTTTGAAATAGAGAAACTCCGCCCAGTTATCCTTCCATTCATCGAGAAGGTGGGAACCTGCTCCCCAGAACTCCTGCCCGTTCCATTTCTCAGCCATTTCTCTCCATATATCCAACACTCCCTGAGCACCACCCTTCCGGTACTGCTCCCAAAGGTCTGCAATAAACATTTTACCCTGCTTTTCCAGCTCACGTACCGGAATACCTGCTTCGGAGTACCGCCTGTGCACATCTTCCTGCTTCTGCCACCAGCATCCCTTTACAATTGGCTTACCCTTTTTAAGGGCTTCCTTGAAAAACTCAATCTCAAGGCTAAAAACCGGTTCAGCTTCTGTAAGCATCACCAGTATATGCTCCGGAGCAGAGAGCCTTCGGGTAAAAATATTTTTCAGAGACCCGTCTCCCCTGCCTACCTTTCTTGAAAGTAAAAAGCCCTCAAGGTCCTGTTGTTCGATACGCCAGTCACGACCAAGCTTTATAGCAGGAAGAGTACCGCTCCTGCACCACCTGTAAACGGTGTTATCGTCAACACTGAGATACTTTGCCACATCATCAATTGTGAGTAATTTAGGTAACATTTTCTCTATCTTCTCTAAAATAGCATTTTTCCCGTAAAAAGTAACATTTAAACGGTTAAAGATCAACCAGTATGCCAAATAAAGAAACACTTTATCGTAGTCATGAGATCCTTCCTCAGTAATACTACGCAGGTAACGACCTGTCCTCCTTTATCACTTGACAATCCCAAAACCGTTAAGATAAAGTCTTTAAGTCCATGAAAAGACTCGGAATCGATATAGGCTCGGTATACATCGGATGTATCCTGTTCGATGGGGAACAACCAGTAAAAACGAGATACAGGGAACATCACGGTAATATCGAGAAAGAGCTATCCTCCGTCCTTTCCGACTCTCTCTTCGGTTCTTTCGATCTAATAGGGATAACCGGAAACATGCAATTCTCATCCCCCGTATTGCTGGATAACACCCTGTGCCTGGTAGAAGGAACCCGCTTTCTTCTTCCTGAGTGCAGGAATGTCTTCGCCGTGGGCGGGGAAACTTTCTCCCTCATCCTCTTTGATGAAACCGGTAAATACAAAGAACACTCCATAAATCCCCCCTGTG
Source organism: Spirochaetota bacterium (assembly GCA_003645645.1). GTDB lineage: Bacteria > Spirochaetota > Spirochaetia > SPDA01 > B32-G16 > B32-G16. The sequence continues at coordinate 4,072 of QNBH01000170.1, forward strand.
CTTCCGGCACAGGCTCCTTCATCGATCACCAGGCAAAACGCCTTTCCCTTTCAACTGCCGATCTTGCCCGAAAGGCCTATCAATACAGGGGCAGAATACCCTCAATTGCCACCAGATGTGCCGTATTTGCCAAAACAGACATTGTCCATGCAATGCAGGAAGGCTACTCACTCGATTCGGTCTGTGCCGGACTTTGCGAGGGAATTGCCCGGAATATAGCGGATGTACTCATTAAAGGGAGGGAGTTGAACTCTCCTGTGGCTATGGTGGGTGGATTATCCCTTAACAGGAAAATAGCAGAAACACTTCAATCAATACTGAACAGAGAAGTGGTGGTACCTGAGTTCTCGGAGGTGGCGGGTGCAGTGGGTGCCGCTGTTCTGGCAAACCGGAAGAGTTTCGATCTTAATACGATACTTAAAAGGGGGGAATTGGAGCGCAGTGTGCGCACTCCCCTGGAGATGAAACTGAGCAGTTATCCCGATTTCAGTGCCTTTAAAATCTTCTTTCACGGCGATGTGGAGGTATTTCTTCCCCCGATGGAAGCAGACATCGAAGAGGGCTTGTACATGGGTATAGATATCGGGTCCACCAGCACCAAGGCTATCCTCATAAACAAAGAGGAAGATATTGCAGGCGGTTTTTATACCGCAACTGGAGGAGAACCGGTTAAAGCCGTACAAAAAATTGTAGAAGCCGTGGTTTCTACCTTTAAATCGGAAAAACTTAACCTCCTTGGTGCAGGCACCACGGGCTCCGGCAGAAAAATGATAAAAGAGCTTTTCAATGCCGATTTCGAGATAAACGAAATCACTGCCCATGCAAGGGCGGCGGTATTTCTTAACCCCGCCACAGACACCATAATCGAGATCGGTGGTCAGGACTCCAAGTTTACCCGCATTAGAGACGGGGAGGTCTTTTTCTCTACCATGAACTACGTATGTGCTGCCGGCACGGGAAGCTTTATAGAGGAGCAGGCAAAAAGGCTTAACTTAAGCCTTGAAGAGTTCTCCCGGCTCGCTTTCGGTTCAAGAGCTCCCTACACCAGCGATCGATGCACGGTCTATATGGAGAGGGATTTGAGCATACTCTTAAGCGAGGGATGGTCCAGGGAAGCCCTGGCAGCATCGGTTCTTAACTCCGTAAGGGATAATTATCTGGCCAAGGTCGTTAAGAAAAGCCCCCTGGGCGATAACATCGTTTTTCAGGGTGCAACCGCCAGAAACAAGGCCCTTGTAGCTTGCTTCGAACAACTTCTCAATAAGCCGATCTTTGTCTCTCCCTACTGCCATCTTACGGGCGCCCTGGGTACCGCCCTTCTCGCCTTCGAGAAGGGGCTTAAAGGCTCCACCTTCACATGGAAACTGGAAGGGTTTGAGATACACGAAGAGGTGTGTGCCCGATGCAGCAACAACTGTGTGCTCACGGTAGCCGGAAAGGATGGATCGAAAACCGGATGGGGGATGAAATGCGGCAGGGACTATTCGGACAGAAGAAAAAAAGAGGCCAGGGATAACATGCCCTTAAAGCGGTTTCGTAAAGCCATGGCGCATCTTCTGTCTGCTTCGAAGGCCGCCGGGCAAACCTCACAGTCTATCGGGCTATCCCCTAAAACTGCTCCTGTATTGGGCATACCCACAGCCCTCTACAATACCGGTTATGCACCGCTTTGGCTCAATTTCCTGACCCGCCTCGGCTTTAATGTGGAACTCACGCCGCCATCAAGGGAGAGCCTCTCGCTGGGCAAGGCAGTTGTAAACTCCGATTTCTGTGCACCTATGATCCTCTCCCACGGCCTTTTCAAACAGCTCCTCGATAAAAATCTCGATTTTATCTTCTGCCCCGCAGTTGAGAACGAGGTCGATCTCGATCTGGGCAACGGAGATAAGCGCTTCAGGAAAAAAACAACAGATGCCTATTTCTGTTATTACTCACAGTACCTGCCCACAATTATAAAGAAGCTGACATCTCTTGATCCAGGTGATAGGCTCATCTCTCCCCTTATCTCGTTCAACCGCAAGGCGCCTCCGGAGATAGCAGAGGATATCTACAGGGAGATGGAGCAGCGATTACCCCGCATGGACAGGGAGAAAGTAAAAGATGCCTTTCTCTCTGCATACAGAGATTTCAGTAGTGCCCGGATAAAATGGCGTAAAATTGCTGAGAAGGATTTCTCCCGTCAGAATGGAGATTCTCTAAAGATTTTACTGCTCGGAAGACCATACGTTCTCTTCGATTCCACCCTTTCCCTTGCCATCCCGGAGAAAATCGAAGAGCTCGGAGCAGAGCTATACTGGCAGGAAGAACTTAACCTCGACAGATACCAGCCCGCTTATGCAAAAAAATACTACGACCGTATGCACTGGCATTACGGGAAACAGATCGTGAAAGCTTCCGAATACTCGGCACGGGAGGAGAATCTATTTGTAGTTTACCTATCCTGCTTTCGCTGCAGTCCTGACTCGTTCCTCATGAGCTATGTGGAAGATATAATGAACTTCTACGGTAAACCCTTCCTCATACTCCAGCTCGACGAACACGCATCGGATGTGGGTTACTCCACGAGGATAGAAGCAGGACTGCATACCTTCAGAAACTTTCTAAAGAGGAACGGAAAGAGAACACCACCGGCCGTGCGGGCAGGTACCGAAGAAGGCGCTCCATCCGTCATATCAGGGCAAACCCCACAGATACCCTCATCGCAGGCCTCCCCTGCAGGGGCAAGAGACGACGGCTCATCCGGTATAACCGGGCAGAGCCATCATAGTGCTCCCCCCTCAATCACGGCCGCAGGCGCAAGAGACGACAACCTCGCAGAAGGAGATACCGTGCTCATCCCCTCCCTCGATAATCTAATGAGCTGCTTCTGGGCGGCCTGTTTCAGAAGGGCAGGCTTTACGTCGGTACCCCTCGATCCGGATGAAAAATCGCTTAACACCGGGTATCGATATGCCAACGGCGGGGAATGCATGCCCCTGGTCTCCATAATGGGCGGAGTCATAGAGAAGGTTAAGGAGCTTAACCTTAACCCTGAGAAGACCTTCTTCTACATGCCCACGGTGTGCATGGCCTGTAACTTTCCCCAGTTTCCAATCCTCTCCGATCATGTCTTCTCCTCTGCCGGACTTAAAGGTATTAAAATAGGGCTTATCAACAGCATGGCTCCCGGAGAGATACTCCCCCAGAGTCTCTCCATAAAGATTCTCGAATCCAACATCATAGGCGGCATTCTCTATAAATGTTACTACCGGATCAAACCGTACGAAATAGAGAAAGGCGATGCGGATGAAATCCTTGCTAGAGCACGAGAGAAAATAAGCAATGCCGTTCTGGAAGGCGCGGACCTTCGCAGGGCACTGGAAGAGACCGTGGAGCAATTTAGAGGCATAAAGCGGGATGAGACTGCCGGAAGGAAACCGAGAATAGGGCTCCTGGGAGATTTGTACGTTAAGTTTAACCATGTGGTTAACCAGAATGTGCAGAATCTGGTACACGAGCTGGGAGGTGAGCTTGTTGTGCCCTCCCTTACCGAGTACCCCTTCCACTTCTACGATGCAGATGTAAGGCTTAACGGCGACGACCCCAGACATTACAGGCTTCTTCGCACCATAGAGAAAAGGTACGAGAAAATTGCAGATGATCTCATAGGCGATCACGCAGAGCCGGATTTCGCAGAATGTGTCCGCCTGATGGAAGACTACGGTATAGAGCACTACATCGCAGGGGAGACCTCGATCAACCTGGGCAGGGCTCTCTATTACATTAAGAACGGCCTGGTCGATGCTATCCTGCACATAAATCCCATGTTCTGCTGTCCCGGCGTTGTTACAGCCTCGGTTTACAGAAAGCTCCAGGAGGATTACGGAGTTCCCATAATCGATATCTTCTACGACGGAACGGGCAATCCCAATAAAATACTTATCCCCCATCTGCACTACCTCAAGGAGAAAATCTCTAAGGCTCATCCAGTCTCCTGACCCCTTTTTCTTTTGGGCAGCCCCCCGCCGCATACAACCTGTGAGGATAACCTTTCCTCTAACCATGTCCGGCCATCCTTCACCGCCATATCCATGTCAGCACGGCGAGTTCTACCTCGAACCGCAACCCACCGCCTATCACCGCTGCATCCCCCTTTCACACGGCGGGGTCGGGCTATCCGCTCCAATTCCTCCGGGGGCAGGTCGGACTTTTCCGGCTCCCTCTCGATCGCCGGGCACCCGGCCAGCTCCTCCCTCCCCCGACTCAAGTCAGCTCCGGCGGTTATTCCACAGGGCTAGCCGGGCCCCCGGCCGGCCTACAATCACCATGAGCCGGGTCTTCTCTGCCCACCTGCA
>QNBH01000171.1 GCA_003645645.1 Spirochaetota bacterium
CAGGCTGCCTGACCTTACCTTTTATACCAGTTTTCAATGTGTAGTGCGGGTATCTTCCTGATGCTCTCGCAGAATGAAACTACTAGATAGCCAGTCTGTTGTCAAGGCTTAAATCAAATTTCTTAATCAAAGCGATCCTTGATTTTCCAGCAATTTTAATTTAGGAATCACAAGCAAATAGGTGCAAAACTTCCATTCGAGAGTACCTTCATAAACCTCATCGTCCGGTGGATGAAAGTGCCCTTGATATCTGACAGGGATGTTATCTTGACGGCCGACCAGGGGGTCACTTGATGTGCCGTCTGGGGTCATCAAAAATGACTGTAGAGGTGCCCCTACCTATACCATCTTACAACGGGTTCCTTTGCAGCCTTAACTTCATCCGTCCTTTTTACAGGAGTTCTCGTTGGAGCGCTTAAAGCGAGTTTTGGATTTTCCTTTGCCTCGAGGTAGATCTTCTCCATTGTTTCGATAAAATAATCTAGAACTTCCTTCGATTCTGTCTCTGTGGGCTCTATCATCAAAGCCTCGGGCACTATGAGGGGGAAATAAACCGTGGGCGGATGCACCCCGTAGTCCAAAAGACGTTTTGCTATATTAACCGCAGCAACTCCGTACTGCTCCTTTAGCTTCGATGCGGAAAGTACAAACTCATGTTTACACACCTGATCGTAGGGCAGGTGATATTTATCCTTTAATTTTACCCGCAGGTAGTTTGCGTTAAGTACCGCCAGTTCCGATACCCGCTTGAGTCCATCTGCGCCCATAAAAAGCATGTATGCATAAGCCTTAACTATTACTGCAATATTGCCGTAAAAACCTGAAATCCTTCCTATTGTATCCGGCTTTGAGTAGTCGAAGAAATATTTACCATCCTTAAACCCAATATCTGGAACAGGCAGAAAGGGAACCAGTTTCTCGTTTACGAAAACCGGACCCGAACCAGGCCCACCTCCCCCATGGGGAGTTGAGAAGGTTTTATGCAAATTGAGATGCACCACATCGAACCCCATATCACCGGGTCTTGATTTTCCCATAATGGCATTCAGATTGGCACCATCGTAGTACAGGAGCCCTCCTGCATCATGGATAATATCTGCAATCTCCTTAATATCCTGCTCGAACAGCCCAAGAGTATTGGGATTGGTCAGCATAATCCCTGCAACACTCTCATCCAGATGATCTTTTAAGTTTTCCACGGAAACCATCCCCTGACGGTTTGACTTTATCTCCACTACATCGAATCCTGATATGTGGGCGGAGGCTGGATTGGTACCATGGGCTGAATCCGGTACGATTATCTTGCTTCTGTTTTTCTCTCCCCGCTTATCGAAGTAAGCCCGAAAGAGCTTTAATCCGGTAAACTCACCATGGGCTCCTGCAAAGGGCTGAAGAGTCCCCCATTGAGTACCCGTTATCTCACACAGTTTCCGAATCGTTTCATGGAGAAGCTTAAGAATACCCTGACAGTGCTCTTCAGGCTGGAGGGGATGAAGCTGCTGAAATCCGGGAAGAGAGGCAACATCCTCATTTATCTTGGGATTGTACTTCATTGTACAGGAACCGAGAGGATAGAAGCCCACATCAACACCGAAGTTTCTCCTGGAGAGATTTGTATAGTGGCGAATAATATCCACCTCAGAAACCTCGGGTAAACCGGCAGGTACCTCCCTTAGAAACTTCTTATCGATCAGTTCTTCTTCTTTTTTTTCGGGTATTTCCAGTTTAGGGAATTTGTATCCCCTCCGCCCCTTTCTGGAACGCTCAAATATTATCTTTGTGCTCATTTCAGTATCCTCTTCAAAGTTTCTACATATTTATCCAGCTCTTCCCTGGTTCTCTTCTCTGTTACCGCCACAGCCATTACATTGTCAAAGTCTTTAGAGAAAAACCTATCCAGTGCCACTCCGCCGAGAATATTTTCGTTTTCCATCTCTGTTATGACCTGGGATGCCTTCCTGTCCAGAACCAGGGAGAACTCGTTAAAGAAAGGTCTTTCATAAAGGGGTTTTAGAGAAAGCTCTCCTGTAAGTCTTTCAAAAAGATAGTGAGCCTTCTGTAAGTTTTGCCGGCTTACCTCCTGAAAACCTTCCTTTCCCACAGTAGAGAGATATACAGCGTTTGCAAGGGCTGCAAGAGCCTGATTGGAGCAGATGTTGGAGGTCGCCCTTTCTCTCTTTATGTGCTGTTCCCTGGCCTGAAGTGTCAGCACAAAGGCCCTGTCACCGTCGGTATCAACCGTTTGACCCGAGATACGGCCGGGCATCTTGCGGAGACACTTTTCTCTGGCAGCAATATAACCCACTGTAGGACCTCCGAAATACTGAGGAAGACCTAATGGCTGGGTATCACCTATAGCAATATCCGCTCCCCACTCACCCTGAGATTTTAGTACGCCCAGGGATATTGGATTTGATGAGATAACAAAGAGGCTTTTATTGTCATGAATTGCATCAGCAAAACCGGTATAATCCTCAATATAGCCAAAAAAGTTCGGCGATTGTACGATAACCCCTGCAACCTGCGGAGTAAGGTTTTCCTTTAAATATTTAAGAGATGTAGTACCATCCGATTGTCCGATTTCTTTAAGTTTAATATCGGTACCTAGAAAATAGGTTTTAAGAACCTGTTTGGTAGCCGGATGAATAGTTTCGGAGAACAGTATCGTATCTGACTTGCGTACCATGTTTAAGGCCATTACCGCAGCCTCAGATGCCGCAGTATGACCATCGTAGAGAGAAGCGTTGGAGACATCCATGGAGGTCAACTCGCATATGAGAGACTGGTATTCAAATATAGACTGTAATATCCCCTGGGAGATCTCTGCCTGGTAGGGAGTGTAGGAGGTGTAAAACTCCGACCTTCCCATAATATGCTTAACGGTGGAAGGAACTATGTGATCGTAACTTCCGCACCCAAGGAAAGAAACTTTATCCGTAATATTCTTCTCTGAAAGCTCGTGTAAATGCCTGAATACCTCATACTCAGAGATACCTTGAGGAATATTGATAGACCCCTTCAAACGCATCGCCTCCGGAATATCGGAGAAAAGCTCATCTATAGAAGAGACACCGATGGTTGTAAGCATCTCTGCTATCTCTTCTTCTGTATGGGGAAGATATGGAAACATGTTAAACTCCTAATGACTCTCTTTTTCTTTCTCTACAAATGCGTTGTAATCGGCGGCACTCATCAAATCATCAATTTCGGATGAATCGGAGATTTCTATGATAAATATGTAAGCTTTGTAAGGATCTTGATTTATAAGCTCCGGTTTGTCTTCCAGGTCTTCATTTACCTGTACCACCTTTCCGGAAACCGGTGTATAGATAGGAGAGGCTGCCTTAACGGACTCTATTGTGCCCACCTCATCACCCTTACTGAACTCTTCTCCGCTTTCCGGCATCTCTACATATACAATGTCTCCCAGCGATTCCTGGGCATAATCGGTTATCCCGATATAGGCATTGCTGTTTTCCACTCTGATCCATTCATGAGTATCAGAGTATTTAAGATTTTCTGGTATATTCATTTTCTACCTCCCTGCTAATTGCTTTTAATATTAAAAACCCCTGTATTACCGATTGACCCCCCGTGGTTATTCTACAGGGTTTTATAGGAGCCCTTTACCTATCAGTCAAGTACATAGGGCACCTTCATGTTGTAGCCCTTGTAAACAACAAATGTCTCTGTGGAGAGTACATCCTGCACCTTGTCTATTTCCTGCGTGTAGAACTCCAGCAGCCCAAACCCTTCCCGTAATAACACAATCAAGATTACATCGTATCTCCCGGTTACTACACTTGCAGAAACAACCCCCCTCAACCTGCTGAACTCCTCCGCCTTTTTTACAAGGTTCATGGTTTTTAGCTTAACCCCTATTATCACTAGGTCGTGCCCTGGAATGCACTCGTGGTTAACCAGTCCGGCTATCTCTAGAACTCCCTCTTCAATAAGTTTGTTAACTCTTGCCCTTACGGTATTTTCTGTAATGTTAAGATCTTCTGCTATTTTCTTGAATGACTTTCTGCCATCTTTTAGATGCTTGATGATTTCTATGTTTGTTTCGTCGATACGCATTGCAACCACATCCTGATTGCTACTATACCGGATTCTGCGAATTTTGTCAAACTTAATATGAAAAATTGTTAATAATGTTAATATTATTTCTCATTATTTTGCATTAAATCAATTGTAGAGTTCCACAACTCCAAAGGGCGGCGCCGGCAAGATGTTGTGCCGTGTAAATACAATTTCCATAAACCCGGCTCCTCGGCGCCGGCAAGATGTTGGACCGCTTATCGGTAGCAGACCAGATTACTTAAGCTATCCCCACCAGAGCCTTTATGTACTGAGAACGGTGAAAGACCTCGGGATTCTCTATATTCTCCTGGGAGAGCATTCCGCGAAAATCTTCAATCCGGTTAAAGTTGTGCCTTTCCATCCAGTTTTGCAAGCACGAAATGAGGGTTCTGATATGACCTATTCCGTTCTGGTACAGGGCAGAGCAAACCTGTACAGCCTTCGCCTCTACAAGCAACTGCTTGATAAGACCACCCGAGTTATGCACACCCGTAGTAGCGGCCAGATCACATTTTAACATCGGAGAGAGGATAGCAATCCACTGGAGGGGGAGGGTTATCTCCTGGGGAACGCTGAATACTTTGGCAGGAATGACCCTGAAGTTCTCGATATCTACGTCCGGTCTGTAAAACCTGTTAAAGAGCACAAGCCAGTCTGCGCCCTCATCACTAAGTGCCTTAAAGATGTTCGCCATTCCGGTGAAATGATGACCCATCTTCATGGCCACAGGAATTACAAAAACATTGAGCTCGAGAGCATCCGCCCCTGCCTTCTCCAGCCGGCCTGCATAATCGATCCACCTGCCGGAGCTCAAGCAGTTAAGACTCGCTATAATGGGGATATCTATATTAGCCTTAAGCTTTTCAATCAGTGCAACATAATCATCAAGGTAAAACTCCTTACTCGTTACAGAGCTGTAATTGAAAGCTTCGGCGTGAGAAGGGTTTCAGGCGACACTACCATCTTCGGATGACCTGCGCACTTTGGGCGAAGGCTCATTCCCACGGAAATTTCGCCTACAGGCAATTTAACCTGATAGCAGGGTAAAGGAGATAAGAGCCTTTGTCAATCGGGAGAAGAATGGCGGCTAGTGTTTGGAAAATTGTATTTTCGAGGCGGTAAGTTTTACCACCAATGCCAGAAGGTAGACTCCCCCTGCCAGGAGAATGATAGTTGCACCTGTTGGAAGATCGGTTATGTAACTTACACCTATCCCAACAGAGGTAAACATTATACATAGCAGAGAAGAGAAGAGTATCATCTGCCACAAGTGCCTGGAAAAAAGACCCGCCACTGCAGCAGGGAGTGTAAGGAGGGCAATCACCATAACGATCCCTACAATAGTAACCATGAGCACCACCGTCATGGCAGTGAGAAACAAAAGAATCAGATAATAAAAACCTGCAGGCAGACCCCTTGCCCGGGAGAACTCTTCATCGAAAGAGACAGCCAAAAACTGATGGTAGAATAAGAGCCCCAGGAAAACAACCAGAAGATCTAGCACTGAAATAAGTATCAAGTCAGTTCTGGTAATAAGCAGAATGTTTCCAAAGAGATAGCTCATGGGATCAACGTAACTTGAAGTTCCCGATAGAAATGCAAGTCCAGTAGCCATGCCAACCGCCCATATAGCGCCAATAGTTGTGTCTTCACGCTGCCTTGCATACACATTGACCAATCCGATAATAAGCGCCGCCAGAATAGCGGATATCCAGGCTCCAGTGAGGGGAGTAAACCAGGTTATACCGTAACGGTCCTGTAAAAACACGGCAAACCCGATCCCTGCAAGCACGGAATGAGAGATGGCTCCGGCAAGGTAGCTTATCCTTCTTACCACAATATAGGTCCCGGTTACACCGAATGCCGCACTCGAGAGTATACCTGCAATAAAGGCATAGCGTAGAAATGGGATATCGGTATTGGAAAGGGCACTTAAAAACTCGTTCATACCTTATCGTGCCTCACCAGCTGCATACTACGACCATATAACCCTTCAAATAGTTCCTGTGAAATTTCGCTCGTGGGATGCACTCGAACGACCCTGTTTACACATATCACCTTCTTTACGTTATCTGAGACAAGCCCCATGTCGTGGGTTACCACAAAAATGGTCATCCGTCGGTTTAATTCTTTTAAGAGGTTCAGGAGCTTGTTCTCTGTACCGGTGTCCACACTGTTAGTAGGTTCATCCAGTAGAAGTATATCAGGGTTACTCACCAGTGCCCGTGCAATTAGCACCTTCTGTCTCTGCCCTCCGGAAAGATCGGCAAAGGGTCGGTCTTTTAGATCACCCGCATCTACTTCTTCGAGAACATGGGAGACGGATACCTTCTCATCCCTGGTTAAAAATCCCCCGAGTTTGGTTAGCAAACCGGTCAACACAACTTCCCCCACAGTAACGGGAAACTGCCTGTCAAAAAGGGTATACTGGGGTACATACCCCATTCTCTTTCTAGAATACATCGGAGGTTTACCGAATACCGTAACCTTCCCTGTATGCGGTTTTAATAGACCCAGAATAATCTTTATTAGAGTGGTTTTACCCCCGCCGTTAGGTCCAAGAACGGTTACAAACTCACCCTCATGCACAAAGAAATTAACTCCTTCGAGTACAGGAACATGGTTATATTTAAAAGAGACATTCCGCAGAGAGACCACCGGCGATTCCCTCATTTCGTTTTCTCCATATTAAAATCCCTCTTAATCTCAATGGCCATCATCCTCAACATCTCAATCACATCGTAAGCAAAGGGATCCGCTTTAATCACCTTCCCGCCTATTGAATCTGCAAGAGCCCAAGCCGGTTTTAGATCATATTGAGGCTGAACAAAGATTACCCCTACTTTCTCTCTTCTAGCTTCCTCAATAAGCTCTTTAAGTTCCCGCGGGCCTGGACTCCGACCGTGTTTCTCCACCGACATCTGGTTGAGTCCGTAATCATCTGCAAAATATCCGTATGCGGGATGAAGCACGAAAATAGTCCTGCCTCTGAAAGGCTTAAGTAAATCCCTTATATAAGCGTCCGTTTCATCGATCTCCTTACTCAACTGCTTAAAGTTCTTCCTGTAATAGGAGCCTCCTTCGGGATCGATCTCTACAAGCTTTTCCATTATATTTTCAGCAATATTTTTAAGATTCCTTGCAGATAACCAGATATGAGGATCGGCTTCCCCATGGCCGTCAGAACTCCCTTTCTGGTTGTTAGCCACTTCATCGTCCGAATCCTCTTCCCCATGATCCTCCAGTGATCTCCTCTCTATCCCCCTGTCGGTCTCGACTATCCGTAAATCAACTCCGCTCCCCCTTATTTTTTCAACCAGTCTCCTTTCGAAGGGAAAACCGATGGTAAAAAGCACATCCGCATCTGCCAGAGATACAATTTGCTTTGGCGTTGGCTCCATGGTGTGGGGGTTGCTGCCGGGATCAACAAGCACATCCACCTTAACTTTCTCTCCCCCGATTCGCTCAACAATGTATTTCTGAGGCATAATACTCACAACAGCATATATTTTTTGCCTTTCTTCACCGTTATTCACTCTAACCTCCCCCTCTCTGCTACCACCGGCAAACAGAGAGAGGTAAATCAAGAAAAAACACAATACAAAAAGCAATACCCAACGCCGGTCTCTCATAAGTTAGCTCTCCTCTGCCCTGGAATCACAAACCAGATGTATGGCATGACACTCCCCGCACTCCTCCAGTTTGTGACTCCTTGCGAAGGCCAACCAGTGTCTCTTTTGATCAACCGATAGAATGCCCGTACCGCCGCACAGGGGACAGGAGTTATCAAGCGCAGACAGAACAGCGTTTCTAATAAACTCCGATCGATTCGGCACTTTCTCCAGGGCATCCAGCAGAGCTTCGTCGGCCTTAAAGGTTATTATCTCATCTTTTTTTCTTCCTGACATAGCTAACCCTTTCTTCTCATGTTACTCCTGCTTCATACACGCTTAAGCGCTCCTGCAATGCAGTGAAAAGGTATTACTTTGTAATAAATACTTGACTTTACAGGAAAAGTCAAGAAAATTCTTCTGGGCAGCCCCCCGCCGCTTACAAACTGTGAGGATAACCTTGCTTTGAACCATATCTTGCCATCTTTCACCGCCGTATCCATGTAAGTACGGCGAGTTCTACCTCGAACCGCAACCCACCGCCTATCACCGCTGCATCCCCCTTTCACACGGCGGGGTCGGGCTATCCGCTCCAATTCCTCCGGGGGCATCTCTACGGCCGTACTTTTCCGGCTCGCTCTCGATCGCCGGACGCCCGGCCGGG
>QNBH01000172.1 GCA_003645645.1 Spirochaetota bacterium
AAGTTTTGCTCCAGGATATTGTTTGAAACCGGAGAGAATATCTACTAAATGCAGAAAGGATGCTTCGACTTCTCTTACCGGACAAAACTCAGGTGCTCCCGTACTGTCTTTTACAAAACCGGAAATTATTTTTGCGAATGGGAAAAAGGAAAGCTCGTTTAAACTGTAAAGAGATTTTGCATGTTTGTACATACGGTCACGCTCGGTTTCGGATATCGAAGAAAGATCCTCCTCCAATCTTCTTTCAAGCTCCTCTTTTAACTCCTGATCTGATTTTCCTAAAAACGTATCTGTTTCACTGTATGGATCTGTATCTATAATCAGATTTTCTTGTATGAACTCCATTTCCATTCCACCGAGAAAAGCGAAAAAATCCATCTTTTTCTCTCCTATGGCCTTTCTTAAGGGATTATGGAAAACACTCATGGCGTCTCTCAATTTACACAGTTCCTCATGCATGGGTCTTAAAAAATCCCTTCTTCTAAAATCGATCAGAGAAGGATATATTTTTTCTATGTTTCGCATTATTTCTTTAAGAAGTCTTTCCTCAACAAGTTTGTAAAGATCTCTGCCGGTTAGGAGCGATTTAACAAATAGAAGAAGTTTTATAAAAAAATTACTTTGACTGTATTTCTCCTCAACATCTACATCCCCATCTTCCTCAATCTCTATAGGTTCCTCTGTAAAGGACTCTTCATCCATATCTCTGGAGCTTCTGATCTTTTCCAGAAGATCCTTTCTCTCGGAGGACGATAGTCTATCCACAAGTCTTTCAAAAACGGACTCTTCTTTCATAATTTTTTCCCCATATTTGTCAGACACGGTTGACAAAAAATCATACTTGAGTAATATAAATCTCACGATGAATCAATTGCAAGGTCCTATTTATCTATCTTTAGACATACTCATTATTATAGAAATTATTATTCTATCTCTCGGATCTTTCCAAAAACCGGGGGGAGAATAGACCTTTTTAGCCTTACAAAGGCCGTTCTCCTTTCGGGGGAACGGCCTTTTTTATATTTGGGAGATTTTTATGGAGAAAGTATATGTCTTTGATACCACTCTAAGGGATGGGGAGCAATCCCCCGGTGCATCAATGAGTATAGAACAGAAAAATGAGCTTGCTATTCAACTGGCACATCTCGGTGTGGATGTTATAGAAGCCGGTTTTCCGGTCTCCTCTCCGCATCAATTTAAAGCCTGCAAGCTTATTGCCGAATCGGTTAAAGGACCGATTATTGCAGCCCTTGCCAGAACTTTAGAAGCGGACATCGATAGTGCGGTTGAGTCGATAAAAAAAGCAGAACATCCGCGAATTCACACATTTATAGCCAGCTCTCCGATCCATATGAAGCATAAGCTTAAGAGAAGTCCCGATGAGGTGATAGAAATGGCTGTAAAGGCAGTAATTTACGCCAGAAACAGAGTTCCAGAGGTTGAGTTTTCACCTGAAGATGCCACGAGAAGTGAGCTTGACTTTCTCTGTTTCTTAATCGAGCGGGTTATAGATGCCGGAGCAAAAATAATCAATATTCCCGATACTGTGGGATACGCCCTGCCCGTTGAATTTGGCGAGTTTATTAAATCCATAAAGGAGAAAGTATCCAATATGGATAAGGCTATACTCTCTGTTCACTGCCACAATGATCTCGGATTGGCAGTGGCAAATACCCTTAGTGCAGTTAAAAACGGAGCAAGGCAAATAGAAACTACGATAAACGGTATAGGAGAGAGAGCCGGCAATGCTGCCCTCGAGGAAGTTGTCATGGCGATAAATGTGCGTAAAGATTATTATTTCTTTTCCACCGATATAAACACCAAACAGATATACAACACATCCAGACTGTTATCCAATATCATAGGCTTCCCCATTCCTCGAAATAAACCTATCGTCGGAGAAAACGCATTTGCACACGAATCGGGAATCCACCAGGATGGTGTACTCAAACACAGAGAAACATACGAAATAATGACCCCTGAATCGGTAGGCAAATATACCAGCGATATAGTTCTAGGAAGACATTCCGGAAAGCACGGTTTTAAAAAGAGATTATCGGAGCTTGGATTAACCCTTACGGATGAAGAGATGGAGACTGTATTCAAACGGTTTCTCGAAATAGCAGACAAGAAGAAGGAAGTTTATGACAACGATCTTTTCGCCATTGTTAGTAACGAGTTGGGAAAGCATTCTGCCACCTATACTTTAGACTATTTCAATATAATATCGGGAAATGTATCCGTACCTACGGCAACAGTAAGAATAAGAACAAAAGATAATACCATCGAAGAAGCAGCCACAGGAGATGGACCGGTAGATGCAATTTTCAGGGCAATAGACAGGGTAACGGGCATAAACACGACCCTGGATGAGTTTATTGTGCGTGCTGTTACACCGGGTAAACAGGCATTGGGAGAGGTTACCGTTGAGATTGAAATTGAAAGAAAGAAATGGATAGGCAGAGGAGCTTCAACAGATATTCTGGAAGCCAGTGCACACGCATATGTAAACGCTTTAAACCGTTATAAAGCCTGGAGTTATTATGAACAATAAAATAGTAATTTACGATACTACGCTTAGAGATGGTATGCAGGGGATAGAGATCAATTATACCCTGACCGATAAAATCCAGATCGCCTGCAAACTGGACGAACTGCAGATTGACTATATTGAGGGCGGCTTTCCCCTGTCAAACGAAAAGGAAAGGGCTTTTTTTGAAAAAATAAAAAAAGAGAACTTCTCGCATGCCAAAATCGTTGCCTTCGGATCCACACGCAAAGCCGGAGTGGATGTAGAAAAGGATGTAAATATTCAGGCTTTGCTTAAAGCAGAAACTTCTACCGTTGCTGTTGTGGGTAAAGCCTGGAAAGAACATGTGGAAAAGGTGCTTCGCACCGATATACAGGAAAATCTGGCCATGATCTACGAATCTATCAGGTTTCTTAAGGATCATGGCAGAGAGGTTGTATTCGACCTTGAACATTTTTTTAACGGATACCGAGACGATCCGCAATATGCCATAAAAATATTACAGACCGGAACAGAGGCCGGAGCAGACACACTGGTTCTGTGTGATACCAACGGCGGTTTTCTCCCTTCAGAGGTTGCAAAGATTATACAGAGCCTTCCCATGGCTAGATTGTCTCCAATTGGTGTTCATTTTCATAACGATTGCGGTACTGCAGTAGCCAACTCACTCATTGCAGTTGAGAATGGTGCCGTACATGTTCAGGGAACTATAAACGGATGGGGTGAGAGGGCGGGAAATGCCAACCTCTGTGTTTTTGTTCCCAACATATGTTTAAAAACCAAATTTAGTGCTAATATATGCGGAAAACTGAAACACCTCACTTCCCTATCCCGCTTTATTGCAGAGAAGGCAAATATAATCCCAGATAGAAGACAGCCCTATGTGGGAGAGGCAGCTTTCAGTCATAAAGGGGGTCAACACGCAGATGTTGTATCAAAGGCACCTCATTTGATGGAGCACATAGACAGTTCTCTGGTCGGAAACGAACGGAAAATACTTCTATCGGAGCTCTCCGGTAGATCGACCGTCCATAAAAAGATATCTAAATATGGAAATTATGAGAAAAACTCAGAGATTGTAAAGAAACTTCTGGATCAACTTAAATGGAAGGAGAACGAGGGCTATGAATATGAAGCTGCAGAGGCTTCCTTCGATATTCTTATAAGAAAAACCATCGGCCGTTATACACCGCTTTTCAACCTTAACAATTATCATCTCGAATCATTCAAAACCTGGGATGCGCCTTCCAAGACGGTAGGCAGGCTTTTCCTCTCCTCTGATGGAAAGGAAATAATGGGAGCTGCGGTAGGTATCGGCCCTGTAGAGACACTGGATAAAGCTTTAAGGGATGCACTTACACCTTTTTATCCTTTTCTCAAACGTATAAGCCTTATCGACTACAGAGTAAGAGTTTTAAATCCCCAGGAAGCTGCTGCAGCGAAGGTGAGGGTTTTTATAACTACAAGCGATCACGAGCGATCCTGGGATACGGTGGGAGTTTCCGGAAATATTATTGAAGCTTCATGGGAAGCATTGGTAGACAGTATGGATTACTATTACAACAATTACGTACTGGAGGATTATTAGCACGTGGGCTTCTACTACACTAACCACTTTTTAGTCAACAGAGCTTAAAACACTGCATGGAACGACAATTTTTAAAGCCTGAGTCAAGTCTTACGCAGGAATGAAATGATAAAAGCCGGTATAGCACCGGCTTTTATAGCCCCTAGGGGAATCGAACCCCTCTCTGAAGACTGAGAATCTCCTGTCCTAGCCGATAGACGAAGGGGCCGTGCTTTCTGCCCGGGGAGGACTCGAACCCCCACAACAAGAGCCAGAATCTTGCGTGCTGCCATTACACAACCGGGCAATCACTTTAATAAACCAATTTAATAAATGGTAATTCGCTTGTCAACATTATCGAAAAATCTATTTTTATTCTCCATGGTAATTGATCAACGTGGTAACTTTAATACCCTGTAAAAGATTTTCGTAATTGAGAAAGGGAAGACCCACTACACAAAAAATATCGGTTACCTCCGCACCTCCCTCACGCAGCAATTCACTGGCAGCTTTTAAAGTTCCACCTGTGGCTATAAGATCATCGATTAAAAGGACTCTGTCTCCCTTCTTTACATCTTCACGATGGACCTGTATCTCATCCTCACCATATTCGAGGGAAAATCTTTTACTCAATGTTTCTCTCGGAAGCTTACCCTTCTTTCTTATTATTATTAAGGGAACACTTTTCTGAAAAGCAAATGGTGCTGCGAAAAGAAATCCACGTGCCTCTATTGCGGCCACTGCATCTATTTTTTTATCACTGTAAGTTTCCTCTATCCTGCTTATACAGTAATTAAAGGCCTGTGGGTTTGTGATAATACCGGTAATATCATAAAACAGGATCCCGGGTTTTGGAAAATCCGGTACCTTCTTTATTACTTTATCCAGATCTTTATCCGTCATTTTCAAACCTTTCTCTATAAATATTAATAACTTCGTTTACCCATTTTTTTATCCTTTCTGATTCTTCTCCGAAATCCTCTTTTTTGCATCCCAGATATGGTTCTCCACCAATAGTAATCCCTGTGCTTTTTAACATCTCCTTTAAAGAATCAATAGCGGCCGTTGAAGAACAGCTAAAAAGACCAGCCACCTTTCCGGCAAGATTGATACCCGTAAAAGCCCTTTTTAGCTCCTTAAACTCCCCCTTTCCAAAAGTGGAGCCACTTTCATCTGACCCGAAAAAAATAATATCGGCGGCACATACATGAGGTACTTCTGTCTCGGCAGCAGGCTTTACTCTAACTTCCAATAAACTATTATTAATAAAACCGTTTAGCTTTTTTGTTAATTCTTTAAGAGTCGGACTGTTTGATGTATAAACAATCAAAGCATTTAACGGTTCTTTTTCCACAAATTGAATAATAACTGCAATGAGAAATTATGTCAATTAAAGATTTTTATTGATTTTATTCCTGGTTTATCATATTCTAGAAACACGGTGAAAACAATTTTAACAGTAGGTAGTGGAAAGGGCGGAGTCGGTAAGACGATTTTCGTAGCAAATCTCGGAGTCTCTCTAGCAAAACTCGGTAAAACTGTGATTCTAATAGATCTAGATCTCGGAGGTTCTAACCTGCATACTTGCCTTGGGGTAAAAAATCGCTTTCCCGGAATAGGAAGTCTTATTTATAAGAAAGAACCCGGTGTCGAGTCTCTCCTGGTAAGTACAGACATAAAACAGCTCTTTTTTGTTCCTGGGGATTCTCTTTTTCCGGGAACGGCAAATCTGAACTTCTTCGTTAAGAAGAAAATTATAAAGGAAATCGGCAATCTTGTAGCCGATTACATAGTGATAGACCTAAGCGGAGGTTCCTACTTCAATACAATAGATTTTTTCTTAATCACAAAATCCGGAATGATCATTACAACACCCGAAACAACTGCAATTCTAAACTCCTACTCTTTTCTTAAATCTGCCCTTTACCGCCTTCTTTACAGAAGTTTCCCCAGGGGAAGTGCGGAACGAAGGGCCATCTATGAGTTTATTTCTAACAGGATAGAAGGTTCTAACTCTTCCTTTGTCGATTTGATAGATATTATTTCGGAAATATCTGTTGAGTCCGGAGAGATATTCAGTCAGCAACTTAAATCATTTTTCCCGAGGATTGTGATTAACAGGGGCCATTCTAAAAGAGATATTTTACTTGGTTCAAAATTAAGAGAAATTTCGAGAAAAAACCTTGGCATTGAAATGGAGTACATCGGATTTATAAAGGAGGATCCTCTGGTCTCCGGATCGATCTTCCAGAGAAAACCTGCAGCCCTGCTCTACCCGGATTCCGATTTTGCAAAGACCATGGATGGTATAACCAGAAAGCTGATACAATCCCCTTTGCCGGAATCACAACGTCTCTATGAAGCCGATGAAGACCTGGAAACCATGTTACAGGAGGAAAATCAGGGATAGGATTTCTTTATGCTATTTACAGTCGAGATTTTGTTTTTTTACCTGAATTTTTAAACGCGAAAAAACAAAATCTACCTTAAGTTGCGATCGTAGATTGCGATATGAAAGATGCTCTTGGATAGGCATTCAACCCAAGATCTGAGAAGCGGCTTTCTGCAAGATAGTGATAACCCAGCCCTGCAACCATGGCACCGTTGTCTGTACAAAGGGGAAGTGACGGGAAAATAACTTCTAAATCCCGGTTGCTTTTAAGCGTTTCACGTAAATATGAGT
Source organism: Spirochaetota bacterium (assembly GCA_003645645.1). GTDB lineage: Bacteria > Spirochaetota > Spirochaetia > SPDA01 > B32-G16 > B32-G16. The sequence goes on from QNBH01000172.1 coordinate 6,781, forward strand.
TTGCCGCTACCCCACCCCCTACAACAACCCTTCGAATACCTGTATCCTCAATTGCAAGTTTGAGTCTGGAAAGAACTATCTCAATAGCAGCCTTTTGAAAAGATGCAGCTATGTTCTCGGGAGTCTTTTCGTATTGTTTATTCCGGAACTTATCAAGCTGATTTACTACGGCGGTCTTTAAACCGGAGTAAGAAACGTCGTAGCGATGAACACCCTTATGCAGTGAGGGAAAGGGAAAATCGAATGCTCGCTGATTACCTTTTTTTGAAAGCCTGTCGATCGCCACTCCACCCGGATATCCTAAGTTATAGAAACTGGCTACCTTGTCAAAGGCTTCTCCGCAGGCATCATCTATGGTTGAACCCATAATAGAAATTTGATCATAATTTTCTACCTTGCCGATGAGGGTGTGCCCTCCTGAGATTATAAGCCCAATATAGGGATACTCAATATCATATTCAAGATGGGGAGCATAAAGATGTGCTTTCACATGATCTACACCGACAAAGGGTATACCGAGTGAGAAAGCATAACCCTTCGCAAAGGAAAGACCAACTATAAGAGAGCCGACTAGACCCGGCTCATTGGTTACGGCTATGCCATCCAACTCCTGCTTCGATATACCTGCCTTCTGCAGAGCCTCCTGCACCACTCCCACAATCCACTCTGTATGTTTTCTTGAAGCCAGTTCAGGCACGACACCTCTGTATGGTTTGTGTATTTCTGTTTGAGAGGCAATGATATTACTTAAGATATGTTTCCCCTCTTCTACAACCGAAGCAGAGCATTCGTCGCAGGATGTTTCAATTCCGAGTATTTTCATCTGACTCTTTATTCAGAAGAAAAGCTGAAAGTTGTTCAAGAGAATAACCTTCCTCGATAAAACCAGGATAAAGTTCCATAAGTAGTTCTGCCAGCTCATTAGACCATACATGCCCTATCATAACGGCAAATCCCTTTTTCTCCGCAATTGTAAGCCCCTGTTCTATAGCTTCCTTAATTGCCTGTTTCTCCCTCTGATTATCCAAAAATACACTCCTCTCTATAAAAGGTAATTGTAACTCCCCGGCAATCTCCCCCGCTACCGAGCGAGATGTGGTGAGACTGTCAAGGAAGTACAATTTTTCTCTCTTTAAGAAGCTTAACACTGCAAACATCACTCTCCTGTCTGCCGTAACCAGAGAACCCATGTGATTATTTACACCTTTCACAAAAGGCAGCTCTCTCATGTGCTCATTTAGAACCCTATCTATTTCATTCTCTCCCATATTTGCATAGATAGCACCTGGACCGGGATCCTCACCGTTCAGCGGCTCCATGGGAAGGTGCAGTATCACCTCTTTCCCCGCTCTTCTGGCCAGATCTGCCGCTTCCACGGTATAAGCAAGGCCGGGAAGAACGGAGATGGTCAATGGAGCGGGAAACTTTAAAAATGGTTCTAATTGTTGAATGTTATACCCCACATCGTCAATAACAAAGTACAGTGTTCCTCGTTTTACTGCCGCAACGGAAGTGCCAGCACTCTCTACAGA
>QNBH01000173.1 GCA_003645645.1 Spirochaetota bacterium
GCCATGATATGACAAATGATAAATTATTTTATCATTTATATCAACGGATGATAGAAAAAGCATTCAAGGCAGTCGAGGTTACCACATAGTAAGAAAGTGTAACCTGGCTTGAAGTGCGACCAGTTTGAAGGGTTGCGAGAAAGCGAGGTGGCTAAAAATAGAGAAAAAATCGTGGGAATTTTTATCTGTAATAATTTCAATATTTTTTAAAGAAAAACACGAGGATAATTCTGTTTCTTTCTTCTCTCTATCTGTAATTTCCTGTATTTGCTAGGCGATGAACCGATTACCTTTTTAAAAGCCCTGCTAAAAGAGTAAACCGATTCATATCCGCATTCCTGTGAAATCTCTGTAATGTTCATTTCGGAAGTGCCCAGTAAACTCACCGCTTTGTTCATTTTAACTCTGTGAACATAGGTGCTTATACTTATTCCCATCTCATTCTTGTAAATCCTCCTTAAATAACTTCCGGAAACTGCAAAATGACCCGATAGCTCCGAAATAGTAAGAGTTCTGTGTAGATTGGAATAAATGTAATGGTTTACTTTATCGATCAAAGAGGAAATATGAGCTGTATCGCTGTACACAGGAAACAGGGATTCATTTTTGTAGAGAACATTTAACAACTCATTGAGAAGAAGCGTCACAAATAAAATAATATTGTTATTTTTATGCTCTTCTAACATTTTGAATGAGATAAAGGAGGAAATAAGATCCCTTATAAGCATATAACATTTTTTTGACAGTTTTACCGGCTGGTTCTTGAGGGGGACCAGATATTCCTGGCTGTCCAGCTCGAAAGTGATAAACAACCAGCACATTTCACTGGAAGAGAAATTGATATAATGATGATACTGGTGAGGGAAAATGAGGAAAGCGTATTGAGGCATAAGAAAGTATCTTCTGGCATCAACTATCACCGTACCGGCGGTTTTGAAATTTATTATCAATACGTTACGGTAGTGATAATCCTGGCTGTGAGTACTGTAAGTACGTAATTTTTTAGGGGTTTTTCTTGAAAATAAAAGTACATTTTTAGGAATTTCAATGGAGATAGGTAAAGTACCGGTATAGTAGTCTACAGGTTCCTTGATTTCTTCAATTTTCCTGATAAGTCGTTCCTGCATTTGTCTTCTCTAGTATCGAATTTGTTAAAAATTAAAGCTTATTAACTATTTTAATATTAATACTGGCAAATTACAATAGAAAAAATAATAAAAGAGAGAGGAAAAATGGTAAAAACCGGTATCGGTATAATCGGATGCGGAGAGAGAATCAGAACTCTGGTAAGGATACTGTCCGGATTGGAAAAGAATATTCAGATTGTCTCTGTGTATGATCCTGATAAAGAGGTTGCAGGTAACTTTGCAAAAACTTTCTGTCCGGATTCCAGGGTTCATAAAAATTACCACGAATTACTTCGGGACTCGAAGGTGGAATGGGTCATGATCGGTTCATGGAATTGCTTTCATAAGGAACAAATTATTGCTTCTTTTAAGGCGGGGAAGAATGTTTTTTGTGAAAAACCCATCGCCACAACGCTTGATGACCATTTGGAAATAAAAAAAGCCTATCTTCATTATAAAAAGCTGTTCATGATCGGATTCACACTCAGGTACTCTCCTCATTATCAGAAAATTAAAAAAATAATCGAAGGGAGGAGTATCGGTAAAATTGTCAGTCTTGAGTTCAATGAAACACTGGATTTTAACCATGGCGGACTTATAATGGGGGGATGGAGGCGTCTTCGGAAAAATGCAGGCCCACATGTTCTGGAAAAATGCTCCCATGATGTAGATATTGTTAACTGGATCGTTAAAAGTAAAGTCACTAAAGTTGCCTCTTTTGGAGGATGCAATTTTTTTCTTCCTGAAAACGAATATCACATCGAGAGAATCGGCAAGGACAAAAATGGAAAAGAGGCATATTTTGCATCCCTTTCCCCGTCGGATTTAAATCCCTTTGTTTCCGACAAAGATATAGTGGACAACCAGGTCGCCATCATTGAGTTTGAGAATGGAGTGAGAGCTTCATTTCATACAAACCTTAATTCCGGTATTCCCGAACGCAGACTTTACATTCTGGGGACGGAGGGAGCTGTCCGCTCAGACGTTCTCACCGGAAAAATAACGGTAAAAAGAATCGGGTTTGAACAGACCGAGAAAGATGAATCTACAGAAGCAAAGGGGCTCCACGGGGGAGGAGATTTACCCCTCTGTATGAACCTTGCAGAAGCCATGACCCGTGGTACAGTCCCTGTAACAGGGTTTGAGGATGGGCTTAAATCGGCGGTGATTTGTTTCGGAATAGATAAGGCCATGAAAACCGGCTCTGTGGTGGAAATGGAACCTTTCTGGAAGAAAATCGATTTTAGATAACAATTTTTTGCAAGGAGGTGATGTCTTATGAGACGCTCAATTAATGACTGAACCGTCAATTTTTCTAAAAAAAATATTAAGGAGTTGGCATGCTCTGTTTTGGGGCAATCACAAGCACTTAAAATTAAATTTTTCAGAGGAGGTAAAAAATGATTAGAAATGTAATCCTGGTAATTATTTTATTTTTGATCCCTCTTTTCATGATTCCGGGAGGCGCCCAGCAGGAAGCAAAAGAAGCAACGGCTGCTCCGGTAACTTTGACATTTCTTAGAAGCGGGGGTTCTGGTGAAGAGAAGGTAGTCGGTCCTGTTGCCGAGGAAAGCGCAAAGGAGATAGGAATCTCTGTTGAGATGGTGATGGTACCATGGGGACAAGCCTTTGACAAGATAATGACCATGGTAGCGGGAAACAATGCGCCAGATGTTGCATATATCGGCTCCAGATGGATTCCACATTTTGCAGAAATCGGAGCCATCACTCCAATAGATGTACCCGCAGAAAGGAAAGAAGAGTACTTTAACAGCATCTGGCCAATGGTGACCTGGGAGGGAAAGATATACGGAATCCCGAGAGCATTTTCAACCAAGGTGCTGTACTATAACACCAGGCTATTTAAGCAGGCAGGACTCAGCAAACCCCCGCAAACGTGGTCAGAACTGGAAGCCGCCGCCAAGACAATCACTGAGAATACGGATGCCTATGGGTTTGCGTTAGCAGGTGAGAAGTTCGTATCTACAACATCTCAGTTCTTTAATCTTCTCTTCCAAAATGGTGGAGATGTTTTTGACGAGCAGGGCAATGTGATTATAAATGACGAAAACGGTATAGAGGCTTTAAAGTTTTATGTAAATCTTGCTAAGTATGCAGAGGAGGGTCCTACAGCATGGCGTAGAGAGGAGCTCTGGGAGCTCTTCGCTGAAGGCAAAGTGGGAATGTATGTTTCAGGTCCGTGGAGAGTAGGTGCATTTAAAGGAAAAGTACCTTTTGCCACTGCTGCCCTGCCAGCAGGTCCGCGTGGTTCCAGTGCTTCTATTTTAGTTTCCGATTCTTTAGTAGTGTTCAAGCAATCATCTAATCCGGATCTGGCTGAGAAGTTTGCTCTATCTTTAACCAGCTATGAGAGGCAGAAAATTCTGGATACGGAATGGGGGATGACTCCAATGCGTAAGGAGGAAACTGAACTCGAATTTTTTCAAACTCCAGAATGGAAAACATTTGTCGATATGATACCTAGGGGAAAGCCCCAGCCACTGGTTAAGAATTGGGAGCTCCTTGAGGATGCTGTAACCGATATGATTCAGTTTGCCCTACTTAACAAGCTGACTCCTGAGGAAGCTCTGGACTGGGCAGCGTCTAAACTGGAAGAACTGAAATAAAAAGCAAAACTGGCTGTCATTTTGAAATTGACAGCCAGTATCTACTTTAAAAATTAACTTTAATGAGAGTATCTTTAGCGCAAATAGAAATGATTTATTATAAGACCGTTTACTTGACAAGGAATTCCGATGGCTCAGATTAATATAAAATTGTTTAAAAAAATTGAGAATAACAGACTTGCATACTTTTATCTTTTGCCATCACTTTTATTCATGATAGTTCTTATTGGTTATCCTCTTGGTCGGGCAATCACACTTTCTTTTTTTCATGACACTGGTTTTGGTACAGTCCTTGATTTCATAGGTCTAAAGAACTACATTAGGATTTTTAAAAACCATGAGTTCTGGTTGTCATTTGGTCGTACGGTTATCTGGACTATTACATCTGTTATATCCAAGACATTAATTGGCCTTCTGGGAGCACTGCTTCTTAATCAAGTGTTTGCAGGAAGGGGTCTCGCTCGTGCCCTGATCCTTCCTCCATGGATAATACCTTTGCCAATCGGGGCGTATGTGTGGACATGGCTATATAACGGTCAACATGGACTTAACTAAAAGACATCTTATTAATCGGATCACTTTTGTCAAGTGTATGGACATTTAACTCATTTGACATTATCTGGGTACAGACAGGAGGTGGCCCTTTATCAGCCACTACCACTCTTGTAATCAAGACATACAAAACTGCTTTCAGGCAGTGGGACTTTGGAGTGAGTTCCACCCTGGCAGTTATAACTTTTATTATTTTAACGATAGTGTCTATTGTTTATTCAAGATTTGTTCTAAAGGAAGATCTATGAAAGAGTTAAAAATGTTCAAACATATTCTTCTATATTCAGTTATTTTTGTATTTCTTCTTTTTATTCTGACTCCACTTATAGAAATGGTATTCACCTCCTTTCAGTCTATGGATAGTGTGTTCAGCATTCCACATCCTTTGCTTCCTGAATTCCATATATCAACTTATACAAAAGAGATGTGGGAACAAGTACCACTGCTTCCACGATATTTTCTTAACAGTTTGATAATTTCTTTTGCAGTAACGATTATTTCGATATGTTTGGCTTCTCCGGCAGGATACAGTATATCACGATTTAAGTTTCCCGGACGCCATTTGCTTTTATTGATCACTCTATCGATCAACATGTTTTCACCAGTGATACTGCTGGTTCCCCTCTACAAGACTATGGCTGCTTTTCGTATCCTGAATACCTACTGGTCGATGATACTTCCAGGAGCTGCCTTTACCCTGCCTTTCTGTATATGGATGTTAGCTGGATACTTTAAAAATATACCAAAGGATCTTGAAGAAGCATCTTTCATTGACGGTTGTAGCCGTGCGCAGACCTTAATCAGAATTGTCCTTCCTCTTTCTGCGCCTGGTTTAGTTACTGCTGCTATTTATTCTTTTATTGTCTCATGGAGCCAGCAGTTTATCTTTGCTCTTGCTTTTGCTACCGACAAGGAGGTGATGCCCATCACCAGAGGAATTTATGAATATTTTGGTAGAAATATAAACCAGTGGAATACTATAATGAGCTCTTCCGTTATAGCTATTGTGCCGGTGATCTTTTTGTTCATTTTCTTGCAGCGCTATTTGATCCAGGGGCTCACGGCCGGTGCGACTAAAATGCAGATGCTTAAAAAAATGAAAAACATGAGAGTTGCCATTGCGCAAATAGAGGCAAAGCCGGGGAATAAGGAGCACAATATTGACAAGATATCGAAATATTCACAAAAGGCTTCGAAGAAGGGTGCACGCCTTATAATATTTCCGGAGCTCTCGGTTGCAGGATATCCCAACGATTTTTCAAGAAAAGCTCTAAAAATCCTTTCCGAGCTGGTTCCCGGTCCGTCTACCGATTTGCTTTTACAAATTGCGAAAAAGCATTCAATCGACATAATTGCCGGGCTGGCTGAAAAGGAGGGGAATAAAATATTTGACACTTCTTTGTTTGTAAGGGAAAATAATGTAGAAAAATACAGGAAGACCCATGTTCATTGGACCGAGCCGTTTTCCCCCGGGAATAAGCTTGAAATTAACGATACCATTCCGGGAGGCCTTGGAATATTGATCTGCTTTGACGCTTCTTTTTCAGAGCCTGCTAGAATACTCACTCTTCAGGGTGCAAAAACTATCGCTGTACCGTCGGCGGTACCCGAAAGTTTTGGTAAACCGGCGCAAATGCGAATGATTGCCCGGGCACTGGATAATCAAATCTACCTGCTTTACAGTAATCTATGTGGAAAAGGATTCGCCGGCGATAGCATGGTTGTAGGCCCAAGAGGAGAGATAATTGTAAGGGCAGGAAAAAGCGAATCGCTTCTTATTTGTGATCTTGACTTTGCCTTTCTGGCTAGCTGGCGGAAGGAGGAGAAGATTTTTCCCGGGAGACGCCCCGAACTATACGGAAAATTGACAGATGTAAGATAAGAAGCCAACATACCTCTTTGGGGGTAGTGCTCGGCCTTTCGCAAGTTTTATATCAGACACCGGGATGTAAGATAAAGAGCCAGCATATCCCCTTTTGGGGCACCTCCAAACGATGAAAATTGGATTTTTTAAAGGAGTGTTAATAATGAATCTTTGCATTTTCGAAGACAATGGATATACTAAACTTTTACCTCTTACATATTTGCGACCGGTATACGATTTGCGTTGCGGGATCAATACAATAAGAGAGAAAATTGTCAGGGCCTATCCCGGCTTGCCTGTGAGTCTTTTATGCAGGGATTACCTGAAAGAAGTTCTTAAGGAGGATAACCCGGGTCTCCGCATAAACTATCTACCGGAAGACCGTTACCTGTTCGTAAACGGTCGTGTTTTGTTTGAAGATAATCTTAAAAAATCGATCAATCTGGAATCCGAAGGAGTTTATTTACAGGATAATTCGGTTATAGCGGCAGTTGTCAAAGGAGATAATCTTAAGCCGATTCGCAGAAAGCTGGGTCAGCCTCTCGAAAGGGAAGATTTTAAGGGTTTGCCCGTGCATGGTGTAAAGGCAAAGCAGCTTGATTACACCTGGGATTTCATCCATCACAACTCCGGTCAGATAAAGGAAGATTTTAAGGTTCTGAGTCGCGGAGGCATTATCGCAGGCGGGGTTTACGAAGGTGTCTCTATTCTGGAAAGATCTAACATTTATATTGCAGAGGATGCACAGGTTAAACCGGGAGTTATTCTGGACGCAGAAAATGGGCCGATCTTTATAGACAAAGGAGCAAAGGTACTGCCAAATGCCACCATTATAGGGCCTGCTTTTGTGGGAGCCGGAAGTACGGTAAAGGTCGGTGCAAAGATTTACGAAGGCTCCTCCTTCGGAGAAGTATGTAAAGTAGGGGGAGAGGTGGAAGAGTCTATAATTCATTCATACAGCAACAAACAGCATGACGGATTCCTCGGACATGCCTATCTCGGACAGTGGGTGAACCTTGGTGCGGGTACGAATAACAGCGATCTCAAGAATAATTACGGGACAGTAAAAGTACCGGTCAATGGAAAAATTATTGATTCCGGGTCCATGTTTGTAGGAGCCACTATAGGGGATCATTCCAAGACTGGCATTAATACCATGTTAAACACGGGTACTGTGATCGGGGTTTTTTCAAATGTTTTTGGAGCCGAATTCCCGCCTAAATTTATCCCTTCTTTCTCCTGGGGAGGGGCGGAAGGATTTATTGAGCATGAGTTTGACAAGGCTGTTGCCAGTGCCAGGTGTGTTCTCGAGAGAAGAGATAAAGAGATAACTCCTCAAATGGCAAGATTATACAGGCATGTATTCGAGATGACAGAACCCCAGAGAGAGGCTCTTAACTTTTAAGTTTACAGAACTGCATTACTCTCTGGTTAGCACAAAATCCTTACTTTCTTCCCCTTTTACCGTGCGGTAAAAGTCGCAATTCATACATGTAGTGAGTTTTTCCGCAAAGCTGCCCTGTACCCTGCCTTCGCAAAATGTTCCTGTTACCGCCTGGCAGAATTTACCTGCATTTTTCCCGTTGTTTATGCCCTCACTTTCACTATCGACGGCCGCCGGGCAAACACCCAGCTCATTTACTTTTATTTCTCCGAACTCTCCTCTGCAGTCATTTTAGGGCTTCTTTCGGCGGTTGTAATACCGGTCTCTTCTTCTATACGATATCTCTTTTGCCGTTTCAACTCCTCCTGTACCAATCTTTGTATTGTATCATCGGGAAGCTCCAGTCGTTTATCGCCTTCTTCCAGTAGATTTTCATCCAGTTTAAATTGTGCAATCATTCCTTTCAACTGCTGAGCCTGGGACGCGAGCTCTTCCGCAGCGGAGGCGTTCTCTTCCGCACTGGCGGTATTCGACTGCGTAACCTGGTCTATCTGATCGAGCCCGTTTGTTATCTGAGCAATAGCCTGAGCCTGCTCTCTGCTCGCCTGTGCAATCTCTTCGAGAAAGTTGGCTACTTTCGTAGAACTTGTAACTATCTCTTACAGTTGTCCTGCGGTGGCGTTCGCAGCCTCAGTCCCCATTTCGATATTTTTAACCGTCTCTTCTACCATGGTGGATGTCTCC
>QNBH01000174.1 GCA_003645645.1 Spirochaetota bacterium
AATTACTGCTTGAGCTTTCCGGACCTTGACACTTGGGCTTACCTGATGTATAATCTATATTAAAACAATTGTTTAATTGATAAATCGTGGAGTCGAATATGGCTGCGAATAAAACTAACAGAAAAGGCATCCCCGATACTTGCGAGACTTACAGCCCGTGCTACAGAAAGAAGCCTGAATACTACCAGACTCTGCTCATGGAAGTAGCGGGCCTATCGGAGATTTTCAAGGTCTTAAGCGATGAAACACGCACCAAGATACTCTACCTTCTCTCTGATGGGGAGCTCTGTGTATGCGATCTTGCAGATATTCTTACTATGAGCCTGCCTGCTGTATCCCATCACCTGAGGCTTCTTAGAACCATGCGGCTTGTCAAATACCGAAGGGACGGGAAGCAGGCTTACTACAGCCTGGACGATGATCACATAGTCCAGCTCATTAGACTGGCCCAGCAACACTTCACCGAAGAAAGGTAGGGCGGCAAAAAAAGTGAAAGCTCTAAACCCGGAAATGCGAAGAAACCTTGTAAGGATAATTGCCGCATCCATTCTCTTTACTGCAGGAATTGTATCGGGGAGAATCCTTCAAAATACACCCCTCTTCTTTACCGGATATCTGGCATTAGGTGCTGCCTATCTGCTTGCAGGGGGTAATGTTCTTCTGACAGCGGGGAAAAACATTCTTAAAGGCCGACTTTTCGATGAAAACTTCCTTATGAGCATTGCTACAATCGGTGCGATTGCAATTAACCAGGTTGCCGAGGCGGTAGGGGTTATGCTCTTCTATTCAACAGGGGAGCTTTTACAGGGCATGGCGGTAAATCGCTCCAGAGGCTCCATTAAGAGTCTTCTCGATTTGAAACCCGATTATGCAAACGTTCTAAGAGAGGGAAAAACACAATGCCTCTCGCCTGCAGAGGTAAGTGTCGGAGAGCTTATTGAGGTTCGTCCGGGAGAGAGGATTCCCCTGGACGGTGTTGTAGAACGAGGGGAGTCCCACGTAAATACCTCCGCACTCACAGGAGAATCTACCCCCAGAAGGCTAAAACCCGGAGACCGGGCACTTTCTGGATTTGTAAACGAAGAAGGTTTGATTCACATTCGTGTAAACAGGAGTTTTACAGAATCCTCGGTATCCAGGATATTGGAACTTGTAGAAGATGCTGTTGCAAGAAAGTCTACTACAGAAAAGTTTATAACCAGATTCGCCAGAGTCTATACACCAGTTGTGGTGTTTTCAGCCCTGGCCCTGGCAATTATTCCCCCTCTAATTTTTCCACAAGCCTCCTTCTCTGAATGGATATACCGTGCTCTGATTCTCCTGGTAATCTCCTGTCCCTGTGCGCTGGTCATCTCTATCCCTTTGGGTTATTTCGGGGGGATAGGAGCGGCGTCCCGTTCCGGGATTCTGGTTAAAGGGGCTAACTTCCTGGACAGACTCGCAAAACCTTCGGTTGTAGCTTTCGATAAGACCGGTACTCTGACAAAGGGTGTATTCAGGGTAACGGAAGTAGTCTCTCGAAACGGTTTCTCCGGAGAGGAGATTCTAAAATGGACAGCTCTCGTAGAATCGGTATCCTCCCACCCTATAGCCAAATCTATAATCGAAAGTTACGCAAAGGAACCCGATAGATCAATCATAACAGAGTACAGGGAAATCAAGGGGCACGGTATTAAATGTATTGCTTCGGGAAGGGAGATAGTAGCGGGTAACGACAGGTTTTTTCACAGGGAAGAGATACCCCACGGTGATTGCCATGTCGACGGCACTGTAGTGTATGTTGCTGTGGACAGAGTATATGCCGGATACCTTGTTATTTCGGATGAGATAAAAGAAGGGGCAGCGGAAACAGTGAGAACACTTAAAAACTACGGTATAAAAGAGACGGTCATGCTAACCGGAGATGACCGAGGTGCAGCATCCGGCGTGGCAGGGAAGATCGGCATAGATAAGTTTTATGCCGAGCTGCTTCCGGAAGAGAAAGTAGAAAAGATAGAGGAGCTTAAACAGGTTCACGGTAACGATACGGTTCTCTTTGTAGGAGACGGGATAAACGATGCCCCGGTGCTGGCAAGAGCGGATATAGGTGTTGCCATGGGAGCACTGGGCTCCGATGCCGCCATAGAAGCCGCAGATGTTGTATTAATGGAGGATGAGATCGATAAGCTTCCCGAAGCCATTAGAATAGCGCGGTTTACAAGGAGAATAGTTTTCCAGAACATCCTGATAGCACTGGCAGTCAAACTTTCCTTTATGGGGCTCGGTGCTCTGGGAACGGCTACTATGTGGGAGGCAGTCTTTGCCGATGTGGGCGTTGCGTTGATAGCCGTCTTTAACTCTATCCGCACTCTGCGTCTTGTAAAAGCCAAACCATCCGGCGGTTAATATTCACTTTCTGCTTATTTCCAGGGCACGCGATTTCGGTTATTGACTCAAGATTAAAAGCGGGATTATACTCCTGTAATCTGGAGGATACAGCATGAAAAAAAGAATAAAATATATGTTCTCTATTGTTCTCTTAATCTTTCTCTTGTCTTCATTCTTTTTCATATACAGTTGCGATTTCTTCTCCGGCCTCTTCTCCGAACCCTGCGAGAAAAACAATACCGGTATCTTGACTGTAACCAATAATACGAATGACGATATAAAAGTGCGTATCGATGGGGTGAGTTACGGTTTCTTAAGCAGAGGTGAGACGGGAAAGTGGGAGTTATCTGCAGGAGAGAAATATTTCGTTGAAACACTCTGGCCTGACGGTTCTCCGGCATGTTCCGGAGCTTTTGTTACAGTGATTCAGTGTCAGGAAAAAGGAATAGTCTGTTCTGCGGTTCATTAAAAATTCCCTACCGGAGCTTAAATTAAAAGCTTGGTGCAAGTAAAATGGAAGTATTCGACGTGCTCTTCCTCATTGGAAGACCTGCTGCGGGGAAAAGCGAGATAATCGATTTTTTGAAAAAACTCCCGCCCGATGAAAGGGCAGAGCGGTTCAGGATAGGTCGATTTATTGAAATCGATGACTTTCCCATGTTGTGGGCATGGTTTGAGGAGGACGGGATACTTTCTCAAATGGGGTATCCGAGGCTTCACACCGACGAGCAGGGCTACTTTCTCTTTCCGTACCTGTGGAATGTTCTCATTCGCAGGCTCGATCTCGAATACCGGAAACTGTCAATAGAAGGTGTCCCCTTCGGAGAAACTCACACCGCCATCATTGAGTTTTCCAGAGGCGGTGAGCATGGCGGATTCAGAGAGGCTTTTTCCCATTTCTCGGAAGCTCTTCTCTCCAGAGCCTGTGTGATATATATAAATGTTTCCTTCGAGGAGTCGCTCAGGAAGAACAGGAAGCGCTTTAATCCGGACAAACCTCACAGCATCCTGGAGCACGCCCTTCCCGATGAGAAGCTAAAACGTCTATACGGAGAGAGCGACTGGGAGGAGATCTCTGCCGGGGATAGGAAATTTCTTAACCTTTCCGGAGTGAGGGTGCCTTATGCGGTTTTCGAGAATGAAGATGATGTAACTACAGGGGAGAACCCCCTGCTGGCAGAGAGGCTCGAGAGGGTAACCAGTATTCTGTGGGATAAGATCAGCCATTAAGCCGGCTATTCCCCAGCCCGGGAGGGATCGAGAGCTTTTCTAACAAGAGAGGCCAGTTGGTAAGGGGTAAAGGGCTTCTGTAAAAAGAAAGATTTATCAATATCTATTTTTCAATTGGGGCGTGGTATCCTGAAATATAAATAGCATATTTTTTATTGAGGCATATTTAACTTCAGGGGGGAGACCTTCCATCGGGAGACAGGGGATATGAGAGGCTTGCCGTTTTCTGGATTCTCTTTAATTACGACCTCTGTCTCATAGACCGCTTCCAGGTTCTTTTTTGTAAGGATAGTACGAGGCCCCCCCACCGCATACACTCTTCCTCTCGATAAGAGCACCATCGTGTCGGCATACATTGCGGCAAGGTTAAGATCGTGCAGGCTTACCACCACACCGAGCCCCTCTACTGCAAGCTTTTTCACAAGATCGAGAACCGCAACCTTGTACTTTAAATCCAGGTGTGCCACCGGCTCATCCAGAAGCAGTATTCGGGGCGACTGCGCGAGAGCCCTGGCTATCATTGCTCTCTGCGCTTCTCCTCCCGAAAGTGTATGGATAATCCGGTTTCTGTGCTCCCACAGACCGGTTACCCTTATGGCTTCTTCAACTTTACTGTGATCCTCGTGAGATAGGGGAGAGACCCATCCTCTGTGGGGAAACCTCCCCATGTTAACGATCTGGTGAACCGTAAAGGGCCATGCCAGCCGGTTGCTCTGGGAGACCAGGGCTATTTTCTGAGCTACTTCTCTTGCGTGGTATTCCTGAATACTGCGCCTATCGAGCTTTACTACTCCTTTGACAGGTTTAATAATCCTGCAAAAAGCTCGCATGAGAGTAGTTTTCCCCGAGCCATTCGGACCGAGCAGGCAGATGAACCTTCCCGGTTCGATACGCAAGTTAATATCATATAAAACAGTCTCCCCATTGTATGCGCAGAAAAGATTTTCCGTCTCTAACGTGCTCATTACTCGCCTCCCAGCACGGACTGCCGCGATCTGAGAAGGTAGAGGAAAAAAGGCGCTCCCAGTATGGCGGTAAGCACACCCACCGGAAGCTCCATGGGCGCCAGCACGGTTCTTGCCAGATTATCTGCTGCTACCAGCAGGATCGCTCCCAGGAGTGCCGCGGTGGGCATAAGCCTTCTGTGTACGGGCCCGATAATAAGCCTTGCGGTGTGAGGGGCGAGTAAGCCTACAAACCCTATTATCCCCGTACTGGCAACCGCTGCGGATGTGGCAAGGGAAGCCGAAACCACAATTATGAACCTGGCGTTCCTTACACTTAACCCCATCCCCTGGGCCGCCTCCTCACCAAAGGACATTATGTCGAGAGGCCTTGTAATTATTCCCATCAAAATAAAACTCGTTAGAACGTAAGGCAGCATCGCCCACAACTGAGGCCAGCTCTTCCCCCCCAGAGAACCGAGAATCCAGAAAAAAATCTGGTGCAGATCCCTGTCACTTAAAGCCATAATCAGAGAGACCGCTGCAGAGAAAAGCGAGCTTAAGGCAGTACCTGCAAGGAGGAGAGCAACCGCAGGAGGAGTGCCGCTTCCAGTCTGCGAAATTATGTAAACCATCCCCACGGCAATCATGGCTCCAGTGAAAGCAGCCAGGGGCACGGGTCTAAATCCACCGAAGGAGAGGGAAAGTCTTAAGACAATTGCTACCGTCGCCCCCAGTGCTGCTCCCGAAGATGCACCTATTACGAAGGGTTCTGCCAGAGGATTCCTGAAAAGCCCCTGAAAGGCAACACCCGAAACCGCCAGAGCTGCTCCGGTTAACGTTGCAAGGAGTGCCCTGGCAAGGCGGAAATCCCAGACAATGGTCTTTATTGAGCTTTCAACCCCGAACATCTCCTCCATTCCGGGGATGCGTGATAAGAGTGCCCCCATCACCCTGTAAGGAGAAATGCGAACAGGGCCGAGCCCGAGACTGAAGACAAGGATCAGCCCCAGAATCAGCACAAGGGTTACAAGGGTGATGGGAAAGGGGATCCTGGCCATTTTTTACCAGTTTTCAGGGTCAGCTTCCCCGAAGGCTTCTTCGAACAACTCAGGGTATAGTGTTTTTACTACAAGGCCCAGGGCATTTACTATCCTCGGCCCCGGTCTGGAAGAGATGTTATCATCGAGAGTATAGATACGCCCATTCTCTACTGCTGATATATTCTCCCATCCTGGTCTCTCCGCTATCCTCTCCGCATTTAGCGCGGAGGCGTGGCTCTGCGGGCCCATTATCACATCGGGATTTCTTCTTACAATCTCCTCCTGGCTTATCACCGGGTAATCCTGCTTTAAGTCGGAAAAAATGTTCAGCCCTCCTGCCTTCTCAATTATCTGACCCATAAAAGCATTGGAACCGGCAGTCATAAGAGGCTCGTCCCATACTTCCCAGAAAACTTTAAGCCTTTTCTCAGGAGGTATCTTCTCTACGAGGGAGGCTATTTTCTGCTCAATCTCTCTCATGTATTGGATACGCTTAAGGGCTTCTTCTCTGTGTCCGGTCAAAAGCCCTATTGTTTCTATAGAGTTATAGATCTCCTCAAAACTGTGGGAATCGAGAGCATAGACCGTGATTCCTGTACTCTCAAGGGTATCGATGACACTCTGATGGAAGGAGCCTCCAGAAATAACCAGCCCGGGATTAAGGGAGAGAATTTTTTCTACACTTATGGTATCTGGTGCAAAACCTCCTACTTTCTCCCTTGTCTTTGCCTCCGGGGGGTAGTTGCAGTAAGTGGTAACTCCCACAACTTCTTCTCCCGCACCTACGGCAAAGAGGATTTCTGTACTGGAAGGAGCAAGCGATACCAGGCGCTCCGGTACTTTCTCAAGCCTCACTTTTCTTCCCAGATCATCGGTAACCGTAAGGGGGAAAACCTCGAGGGAGGACTCTTCCTCTCCTGTTTCCGATGATTTCAATTCCGGCTTTGTGCCGGTAGCCTCTTTTTCTCCTCCGGCAAAGCACAGGGTCGATGCCCACAAAAAGAGGACAATTACAGTAAATAAAGTGTTTCTCCGCATCCTCAACCTCCGATAAAAGGATATTAACTTGAGTCGGCAAATCCATACCGGTAAATACCTTTAGCAGGATCTGCCTATACTCCAGCCAGAGAACACTATCCGGGTCAGGCTTCTTAGGCGATTTGTCAGGAAGGCAATGAAGGAATGAATACCATCATGCCCGAAACCCCTTTCCTCGAAGTGTTTCTGAGCTAATAAGGTATTAACAGGTAATCTGGCTTCCCGGATTGGCAATTTTGGCCCGATACCTGCCGTAAGGCATCGGTTTGCTGCAATTCCGGAATACAGTTGCGGGACAGCGCCGGACTCTCACCGGACTTCCCCCATTAATACCCTTTTAAGATTAACCAAAGACTACAATTTTTTTAAAAAATTGTCAAGGTATCATCGGTTTTACTACGAAAGAAGGCCATCTATGGTCAAGCCACGAGTACATCCCCCTGGCTCTCCCGGTAAGCTTCTCTTTAAGTGATGTTTCTCCGGTGTATCATCATGGTCCCAGAGAAATACCAAAACAATCAAAAAGAGTATTTGACATTCAAAAAAAATCATGATTAAATATTAGAGTAAACGCTTTAAGAAAGTTGTTTAAACTTCTGTTTATGTGTGAGATTTAATAGGGGTTATCTATAGTTTTGTTTGCTGGCATAATATATTATATCGATATTAAGCCATAATAAACATAAAGGAGTGCTAATATGCCTTCTTCCGGATTGATTCCTGCCGACAGGCAGGCGAGAATATTCAAACAGGTGAGAGAAAAGGGGCTTGTAAAGGTAGCCGATCTGAGCCAGATGCTCGATGTATCTGAGATAACAATAAGAAGAGACCTGGATGTGCTCGAACGAAAGGGAGTGCTTGAAAGAACCCACGGGGGTGCTATATGCAGTCAGAGAATGCGCATCGAACCGATGTACACCCAGAAAGATCAGACAGAGAGGGCGGAAAAGGAAGCTATCGGCAGGGCAGCCCAATCACTAATCGAAGACGGGGATACCCTTCTTGTTAACAGCGGCTCCACCACCCTTCAGGTTATCCGCTTTCTTGAGGGGAAAAACTTAAGGCTTATTACAAGTAACGTGGGGGCAATTGCGGTCGCAGGAGACAAAGACATCGAGCTAATACTGATAGGGGGGGTTTTCCGCCGTCAGTCCAACTCCCTTGTGGGAGGCCTGGCGGCTTTATCGCTGAATCAGGTTTACGGGAGTAAAGCCTTCATAGGAGTGGACGGTATAAGTGTAAAATACGGGTTGACCACTCCCATTCATCAGGAGGCTGAAATCGCCCGACACATGATAGAGCGTACACGGGGTCCTGTTATTGTGGTAGCAGACCACACCAAGCTGGGAGTCGTTTCCAATTTCGTTACAGCACCTATCGACAGTGTCAATATCCTGGTAACGGACGAAGGGTTCGACGAGGATTACCGCAGCGATCTAGAGAAGGCGGGCGTGGAAATAGTGATCGCCCGGGTAAAGTCGAAAGATTGAGCTCCCTGAATACACGGAGTCAAGATTGCCTGCGGCAAACCGTCCGGTGAGATTCGATGTTTACTACGAAAGAAAGCCACCACTTATGGTGGTGGATCACAAGTCTTCAGACTGGTGGAAAGACGGGCTTAAGCCCGTCTACTTTCTTTCGGAGCACACAA
>QNBH01000175.1 GCA_003645645.1 Spirochaetota bacterium
CTTAAGGGGTTCGATTACGCTTTTAATCTGTCGTAGTGCCCCACCGCTCCATCCATAGCTGCCAAACATCAGGGCTTTCTTGTTTAAAATCCGTTTAAGCCCGGCCTTCTCAAGCAGATCTTTCATCGGGGGAAAGAGCCCGCCTTCGTAAGTGGGAGCTCCTATTATCACACCTTTATTTACCCAGAGTGACGGCAAAATGTAGCTGGGATGAGTCCTTGCTACATCGAAAACAGTAACAGGTATTTTCACTTCCGAGATACCCCTGGCAACCGAGTTCATCATCGCTTCCGTATTACCGTACATCGACCCGTATAGAAGAGTTATGCCCGATTCGGTTTCACCTTCTGCATATTCGGCCCATTTCCTGTACAATTTGATTACCTGATCCGGATTTTCCCTCCAGATAAGACCATGAGAAGGCGCTATTATATCTATGGGGAGCCTTTCCACTTTTGAGATTGCATTGAGTACCGGTTTTGAGAACTTGGCAATTATATTAACGAAGTATCTCAAGAGATTCTCCCTGCAAAACTCGATATTGTGGCACTGATCGCTGAAGATTTCTGTGTGCACTGCACCGTAGCCTCCGAAGGCATCACAGGAGAAAAGGATCCTCTCTGTTGTCTCATATGTGGCCATGGTCTCAGGCCAGTGTACAAATGGAATAAGCAGGAACTTGAGTTTCCTTCTGCCGATATGGAGTATCTCCCCATCCTCTACAACCCCGATGTTGTAAGAGAGCCCGTAGTAATCTGCAAGCATATCTCTGGCTCTGGAAGAGCAGAGTATTTTCACCTCCGGTGCCATTTGTCTCAAAATACGCAGTACCCCGGTATGATCAGGCTCTACATGGTTTATTACTACATAATCGATATCCTTCAGATCAACCATTTCTGCAATGTGATCGAAAAACACATCGGTTTTAATGTACTTGGCCAGATCGATCAGTACATTTTTCTCATCCATTATGAGATATGAGTTGTAGGAAACACCTTCCCTGGTGATCGGCCAGAGACCTTCAAAAAGATCTGTGGTTCTATCATTTACTCCTATCCAGTACACACCATCTTTAATCTTTACCGCCGGCATAACTGTACTCTCCTGATAAAATTTTTAATCTTCCCCTGTTACAATGGATAATTCAGCAAATCACTGCTCCAGTTCTCTCACTGCATCCAGGGCTCTGTCGAAGTCCGGAGGGTTGTTATTCTCCTCTACAACCTCAACATACTTTACAATATCTTTTTGATCAATTACAAAAATCGCCCTGTTTAACAGACGAAGCTCTTTGATGAGTACTCCATAGGCAAGGCCGAAAGAGGCATCCCTGTGATCGGAGAGTGTGATAATCCTGTTTAATCCAGACTCTTCCGTCCAGCGTTTAAGAGTAAAGGGGAGATCCATACTAACAGAGAGAACGGCCACATCTTCCGAAAGTTTCTCTGCTTCTTCATTGAACCTGCATGTTTGTAAGTTGCACACTCTGGTCTCTATAGAAGGTATTACGCTTATGAGCTTTATCTTTCCTTCGAAATCTTCCGGATACCTTGGAAATAAATCACTATCAAGAAGCATAAAATCGGGGGCTCTGTCCCCGGCTCTAATCTCCGGACCCAAAAGGGTAATTATATTGCCTCCCATTCTGGTTACCTGTCTTTCTTCCATCTTCATCCTCCTGATTTTTATTTGTACCGCAATACCTTAAAAAAGAGTTTTCCTCTGATTTAAACCTTGTCGTTATATGATCGTCTTAAGAGTCTCTCCGCCTCTGAGATTATTCCGGAGTAGTTTTTGGTTACCTCTTCTATCCCCCTTTCTATGTAGCAAGCAAGACTGTTTTCGATTCCTTCCGGGATTTCCTCCATGTCAAGAATAACCGGAGCCTTTCCGGGAATAACAAGAATGTCTGCTACCAGATCGCGGTACTCAAACCTGTTTACAGACAGAGTAAGGCCATCGATTATATTAAAATAGTATGCAATGATACTATTACCGGCACTCAACCACACATAAAGGTTGTAACTGCGTCCCTGCCAGTAAAAGGCAAAGGTAATGTCTCCCGGAGAGAGATCTATATTGTAGACCTGCCTGTACTCCTTAATTTTGTATTTGAGTATTCCCCAATTTTTTTCCAGAGCGATCAGCTGGCATTCAAATATGTCTTTTCTGCCGTCGAGACGGTGTTTAACCTCTTTGCACATATCCATCGTAACTTCTAATATGTATAAAAACTTAAGTCTTTTTCTAGTAAGAAACAAGCCCCTATTATTACACGGTGCCACGAAGATTGTGCTTTCTCTTTGGGAAGCACAGCAGCCAGGGAGCTCCTGAACGAGCCTTTACTACGAAAGAAGGCCACCACCTATGGTGGTGGTCCACCGGTCGAAAGACCGGTGGAAAGACGGGCTTAAGCCCGTCTACCTTCTTTCGTAGCATACAACCACCTAAGTAATTTCCGCAAAGCGGAAATTACTTAGCCCTTGCAGGGATTGCAAAGCCTTAGGCTTTGCTGGTGGTTGTTTACCTTTATTTAAAACAGTATCTTCGTGGAACCGTGTAAATATTACCCCCAGGGTAAAGCTTGAAAACAACAACAATTCCCGATATACTGCCCGAAAGTAATAATAGGCCGGAGGTTTTTATGGCGCGCAGGAGCATAGTCGAGGTGATTAAAAGCGGGAGGATACTTCTCTCCGACGGCGGATGGGGAACTTCCCTGCAGAAAAGGGGTCTTAAAGCAGGCGAATGTCCCGAGAAGTGGTGTATTGAAAGAGAAGAGGAAGTTTTTGCACTGGCTAAGAGTTTTATAGATGCCGGCTCTGACATAATAGAGACAAACAGCTTCGGAGGTACCAGGTTTAAGCTTCAGATGTGCGGTTTGGGAGAAAGAGTCGGAGAGATAAACGAGAAAGCGGTAAGAATCTCGCGCCATGCGGCGGGTGAAGATAATTGGGTAATGGCCTCGGCAGGCCCTACCGGGAAAATGATAATCTGGGGGGATGTAACAGGAGAAGATCTGTACAATGCGTTTAAGGAGCAGGTAGAGGCACAGGAGAGGGGAGGGGCGGATGCCGTTTGTATAGAAACCATGATGGCCCTGGACGAAGCCTGTATTGCAGTTGAAGCGGCAAGAGATAATACAGATCTTGAGATCATTTGCACCTTCTCCTTTGAAAAGAATGCGAAGGGTGAGATGCGTACAATGATGGGAGCTACCCCATCGGAAGCTGCCGGGGCTGTAATAGCATTGGGTGCCCACATTGTAGGTGCCAACTGCGGTAAGGGTTATGACGGCATGATCGATATAATCCAACAAATAAGGAAAGTCTCAGAGGATATACCCATTTTAATCCAGGCAAATGCCGGGATCCCAAAACTGGTGGAGGGAGAGACGGTGTTTCCTGCTACGAGCGAAGAGATGGCCGCACAGATTCCGCTGTGGATAGAAGCGGGGGCCAATATTGTAGGGGGGTGCTGCGGTACCACACCCGAGCACATAAGAGCATTCAGAAAAGCAGTCGATTCATTTATGCAAAAAGGCGGAGAAAAATAGCGATGCTTGAGAGATTTTACCAAAATATTAAACCCATCGAGGATAAAATTCTGAGAGGAAAGATTCAGGCTCACCTCGATGATTTGACAAAGCCACCGGGAAGTCTGGGGAGGCTTGAGGAGTTTGCCCTGCAGTACTGTCTTATAAGGGGTAAGGCAGATTCAGCTATAAACAAAATGAAAGTTTTTACGTTTGCAGCAGATCACGGTATAACTGCAGAGAAAGTCTCCCCTTTCCCCAAAGAGGTAACCGTGCAGATGGTTAAAAACATGGCAAATGTAGGTGCGGCCATCAGTGTCTTGTGCAAGAATGCAGGCATCGATTATACGGTAGTTGATATAGGGGTTGAATCGGATGCGGAACCTGCACCGGCCTTGCTTTCCAGAAAGGTTGCAAGAGGGACAAAAAACTTCAGAAGAGAACCTGCAATGTCTTATGAACAATGCGAGAAGGCTATTGAAACCGGATATGTTCTGGCTAAAGATTACCAGGCAGATCTTTTTGGTATCGGGGAGATGGGTATAGGCAACACCTCTTCTGCTTCGGCTCTCTATGCGCTTCTTCTGGCGTTAGAACCAGAAAGGGCAGTCGGGCAGGGTACTGGAGCGAGGGGAGAGCTTTTCGAGCATAAAAAGAGGGTTATCGCAGAGGCCGTTGAGTTTCACAGAGGAGAATGGGATGGCACACCCCTGGACGGCTTGAGGAGAGTGGGAGGGCTTGAATTGGCAGGAATGGTGGGTTTTATATTCGGTTCGGCTACACAGAAAGTTCCCGTAGTGGTGGACGGTTTCATATCTTCTGCAGCAGCACTTGCGGCTGTCAGAATGGCGCCCACGGTAATGGATTACCTCTTTTTCTCTCACATCTCTGCCGAGAAGTTCCACAGGGAGTTTCTATCAATGATTGGGGCAAAGCCCATACTGGATCTCGGTATGCGCCTGGGAGAGGGGACCGGTGCATCTTTGGCCATGCATATCATCTGGCAGGCCATGAACTGCTATAACCAGATGGCCACTTTCAGCTCGGCCGGTGTTTCAAATGCTTAAACAAGGCAATAGTAAGACACGTTGGTAGCTGTAAAGAGCTCATGCAGCCCACAGGTTCTTTTCTATTTATCCTCTTTTAATAGACTTTCAAGCAAAGGATCAGGGGGAATGACAAACGGATTAACAATGGTTACCCCGCTCCAGGTGAAGCCATTCTGCATATCTTCACTTAGTAAAATCCGGCAATGATTTTCAGAAGCCACTGAGAGGATAAGGGCATCCCAAATGGAGAACTGATGGTCGACCGAAAGATCGAAGGCAGTCTGAAAGGAGGCCCAGGTAGAATCGGCTACATCAAAACTGTCCGCCCAACCAAGAATTGCACTTCGGGATTCTTGCCTGTTACGTTCAGCTTTTACAGTAAGAACACGATATAGTTCAGCCAGTGTTTGGGCTGGAATCAATATAACATCTACCGGTAGCTGCTCTACCAACCGGATCGCTCTTGTCTGCTTTTGCTTTTCTCCTATTCCTTCGGCATATGCGAGGATGTTTGTATCTAGGGCTACCCTCATCTTCATTGATCATACAGGTCGTTGCGGGACCAGTTTCTGATTCCAGTTGCCGGGTTCTGCTTCAACCGACTAAGCAATCGTTTTTTTGCTGAGAAGTGTATGATATCATCAGATTGAACGGGACGAACAGTTGCAACCGGTTTTCCTCTGGATAAGACGGTGTAGGCTTCTCCTTTCGATACATCCCGAAGGAGACTGGAAAAACGGCGATTAGCCTCAGTTGCAGTAATAGTTTTCATAATACATCTCAAAAGTAGTGTTTAACACTATATTAATATCTATTATTTTTACGGTCAAGCGTCTCAGACACCTGTATATACAAAAAACCGCTCACTAAGAGCTATTTTCGTGTAATTTTTTATTTGTTGGGCTATGCACTTGGCTTTTATACTCCCAATATCTTGTGGTTATAGTGATTATCAAAAACTTATCTAGTACTACAGCGATACTTGGGGTAGACGGTTTCCCAATTCCCCTATATAATAATCCCTCGTAGGCTCCTTTGAGGATGGAGTGGTTTTTCACGCCTCATCTCCGATTGGAAGAAAATTATCACCCGATCGGAACAGGCGAAATACGCCCTCCTGTCAGAGACCTACGAGGGAACTATAAAAGATTAACATGTGAGTGGGACTTTGGGAAGATACAAGACGGAGTTTTGGCAGGGACAAATCGAATGTGCACTCTCGGATATAAAGCCTATAGAGATACGACTTGTGGAGCAGGAGGCTGAGCATGAGCTTTGGAAGAATCTTATAAACCGATACCACTATTTAGGTTCTCCGGGTAATTTTGGAAGGAAACTGAGGTATCTGATTTTTGCCAGAGACCGACTGATAGGGGCAATTGGTTGGAATAGCGGATCATTGAAGCTTGAGAGCAGGGATTATTTTATCGGCTGGTCTTCTGAACAGCGAAGGCGGTATTTGGCCCACGTTTTGGACAATGACCGCTTTCTGCTTCTTGATTGGGTTAAGGTGAAGAACCTTGCCTCTTATGTACTGGCACGGAGTATTCGGAAGGTAAAAGAAGACTGGAAGAGTCGCTATGGGGTGCGCCCTTATCTTCTTGAGTCTTTCATTGACCCGCAATTTTTCTCAGGCTCCTGTTATCGGGCTGCTGGTTGGCAGTATGTAGGCCACACGAAGGGATATGAGAAAATACACGGTGGGTATAGATATCACGGTCGGGTTAAGGAGGTATATCTCTATGTAGTTGAACCTGAGTTTCGCAAGATTATCGGATGTAATAAACGCAGCCGTCCTCAGAGGAAGAGCCGAATAAAAAACAGGGAGGGTAAGCTGCGTATGATGGTTGAAGAGGTAGGATACGATCCTGATCTCATTGATTGGGCTGAAATTGAAGAGGGAATGGTAGGGAGGCTGGCAGATGAGCTGGTGGCCTTTCACCGGCTGTTTGCCGATTGTTTCTGCCGCAGTGAGCAGAGGCTTTTAAGCGAAAGCTACTTAAGCGGGCTATTAAGTGATATCAGACACAAAACTGCTGAAGCGATAGCTTTGGCGTTTCTGGGTGTAGAGGCGGTGAGGTGTCAGCAGAACTTCTTAAGCCGCTATCTTTGGGATGATACGCTCATGCTTAAACGCCATCAGAGCCTTATTGCCGAGGAGATTGGCGAAGAGGAAGGGATGCTCAGTGTGGACAGTAGCGAAATTGCAAAAAAGGGCAAGGAATCGGTTGGGGTGGCACGCCAGTATTGCGGGAGCCTGGGAAAGAGAGAGAACTGCCAATCGGGAGTTTTCATCGGCTACAGTAGCCGTATCGGCTACTGTCTGGTGGACAGTCGGCTCTATGTACCTGAGGTTTGGTTTACCGACGCTTATGCTGAAAGGCGGAAGAAGTGTGGTATGCCTGAAGATCTACGGTTTCAAACCAAGATTCAGATCGCCACTTCTCTGCTTGGGAAGCAAATCCGCAAAGGGTTATTACCTTCTCGCTGGGTAGGATGTGATTCGTTCTTTGGTTCCAGTAAGCATTTTCGAGATGCCATAGCCGGATGGGGCAAGCTGTATCTGGCGGAGATACGGAGTAACTCTATCCTGTGGCAGAAAGATACAGATAACAGAGAAGAGAAAGCACAAGCGGTCTCAGAGATCGCTAAACGAGAAAGCACGGCATGGGAACGGGTGATTCTTGCCGAAGGCTCTAAAGGCCCTATTGTGGCCGAGGTTAGCATTCAGCGTGTAAGGGAGAACGACGAGAAGGGAGAGGCTGGGGAAGAACTTTGGCTTATCATACGGCGCCTTGAAACAGGTAAGCTTAAATACTACCTCAGTAATGCACCTGAGCAGATCCCCCATGAAGAGCTAAAAAGGGCTCTTCTTATGCGCTGGCCGATAGAACAGTGCTTTGAGGACGGAAAGAAGTACCTGGGTATGGATCACTATGAGCATCGCAGTTGGAAAAGCTGGCATCGGCACATGCTCTACATTTTCCTGGCACAGCTTTTTCTTCTCCGTGTAAGGCTTAAGTTTAAAAAAAAACTCCAACACTCACTCTTCCTCAAGTTCAGCGATTGCTTATTGTAATTTTGGATCACTATCGACTGGATAAGAAGAAGGTTGTAGAGATTCTTAAGTACTATTCGTTTCGCAATTATCGAGCCTACAAATCTCACAGAAAAAGAAGCTTAGCGAAATACAGAAGCGATTAGCTTCCGCATCAACCTTTGTTAAACCCTGCTCTTTGAAACTACTGATTTATCCCTTACAAAAAAGCTTTTCTTTTTTTTCAGGTTAAGTAAAGTATGTTTGAATATTCACTAAGATAAATGAGCTGATACTCCTTGACATTAAATGTATTCTTAAAAGTGCGCTAATAGAGGATAAAAGGAATAAGTAATTCTTGATATAGGTCGACTTATGCAACCCTCTACTAACCAATCACAGAATGTATCGCTGTAGTACTAGAGAAGTACATTTTCGATCCAGTAAAGCTTAAAGCCCACAACTTTTTTAAAAGTGAAATTACCAGACATGGTACTGCTGGTAACATCATTTGTGAGGGCAATTCAGCTCACTATGATACAATCCACATTGCCCATTAAAATTGTTACTTCCACACGAGAGCCGGCCGTAAGGTCAAGCGGTTC
>QNBH01000176.1 GCA_003645645.1 Spirochaetota bacterium
CAATTAAAGCTGTCACCATAAAAAAAGGAGGAGGAAATTGTTAATGACTTCACGTGGCAGTGGTGTAGGGTTTGCCATTCAGAAAAAAGTAGGCTTTACCTCATCGGTACTTTTATTTTTAATATTGTTAACAAACATTTCATCTTTACTTTTTCGTAGCTGGTATGGGATGACAGCGCTTCTTCCAATCTCGATAATCTTTTTTCTATCTGCTTTAAAGGGAAGTAATTGGGTTAAAATTGTTCAGGTTTCGTTGTTCTTTTTTTTAGGAGTAGCGAATGTTTTAATGTTAGAACATGGTATATTTGTCGGTCCTCCATTTTTCATTTACGGTCTTATTCTGAGTATTCAATATGGATTTTTCAAGAAGAAGCTCTGGCTCAAGCTTGGATTGATTTTTCTTGCATTCTGTTTTGTGCTCTTTTGTTCAGGAACTTTAAGAGGTTTTGATCTCCATGCAGGCATACATACATTGTTAGCTACATTAGCATTTTTTTATCTTTTCTGGGTAGTTTTTGCTGAAGAAACCGGTGAAAAAGTGAGAGAGAAAGAAGTTCTAATTTATCAGATAGAAAGAGATAAAGTATTTGTTCGATTTGGAAAGAATGTCTCGGCTATTGCTCATAATATTCGTTCCAAATTGATGGCTATCCATGGTTTTACTGAGTATCTGGAGATGAAAATTCCGGACAATAATGTTTACAGGGAAGCTATTGCCGAGCAGAAAAAGGCTGTATCCAACGTGGTGGGTTTGGTGGACAACATGATGTATGCGGTACGTTCTTACAATAATGATGAAAAGGCAGAAGCATCTTTAAAAATAATTGTAATGAGTGCCGTTAACCTCCGTAGAGCCTCCATCAAGTTCAGGAGGGATATTGAGCTTAAACTTAATCTCACAGAGCAAGACAGTGTATATGTGCCCGTCCGGAATGTTTTACAGGTAATAGATAATATGATCGATAATGCTTACGAAGCGCTGACAAACAGCAGGAATAAATATATAACCATAGGAACGTATGAAGATGAGGATTATATCCGTTTAAGTGTAAAAGACAGTGGAAAGGGAATACCATTTTGTGATCGGTGTGAGAGGGAAAATATGTGTCTCAACTGTGATGAGTTTAGAATCGGAAGATCTGCCAAGGAACACGGTGCAGGTATAGGAATGGTTTTTACACAGCATGTGATTCGAGAGCTTAACGGGAAACTCAAAATTACGAGCAAAGTTGGGAGTGGAACAAAGGTGGAGATATGGCTGCCTAAAGATTCTAGAGAATAAGGGTAGTAGAAGTTTATAATCTGATACAGAGTTTTTCTACTGACTAAATACGGCTTTAAAAAATATTTGAACATCGGCGGAGCAGAAAAAAATCGATGCTCTCTATTGACTGGTATATAGGAAAAACATATGCTATTTACAGTCGAGATTTTGTTTTTTTACTACGAGAATAACACCACCGGTTTTACCGGTGGTGAAATACGGGCTTTAGCCCGTATTCTTCTTGACTCGAGTAGCAAGAGCCACCTGCAAGCAGGTGGCTTTTACATAAATTTTTAAACGCGAAAAAACAAAATCTACCTTAACCAACAGCGCATCGCAATCTACCTTAAGTTGCGATCGCAGGTCGCGATATTCTAAGGAAGCCCTGAATCGAAGGACCAGGATATGGTTCATGGAGCCCGCACTCAATGAGCTATTTTGGTAATAAAAAACCTGAAATTTCAACTATTCTTCTACGTATGGTTTCACAGAGAAGAACCGGAATAATTCGAAAGATGTGGCGGACTCGATCTCTTTACCGGGGGATACTTAATGCTAAACGGAAAAGAGAATTCTTTATGAAAAGTGAGGGTCTCCTGGTTCCCTTCGGTATGGCCTTAAGTCCTACAATGAGATGCAATCTGGAATGTAAAGGTTGTTATGCACGATTTCACCCTGTCTCCGAAGAGATGTCTATAGAAACCATTCAACGTACTATAAGAGAAGCTATAGAACTGGGGGTATTTCTTTTCGTTATTACCGGAGGAGAACCTTATCTGAGAGAAGAAATGATCTCGATTTATGAACAGTTTACCAGGGTGCTATTTATAACGGTAACCAACGGCAGTTTTATTAACAGAGATACTGCAAAAAGGCTTGCATATTTCAGAAATGTATTTCCAATGGTAAGTATTGAAGGTACAGTAGAACAGACCGATAAGCGGCGCGGCAGGGGAGATGTAGAACCGTGTCCTTTTGCTCATTTTGCCCTGGAAAATGTTACTACTCACTCTTTCAAAGAGACTTTACGCTCTCCATTTCTCAAAGCAATTCGGGAACATCCAACTGCTCTTTTAAATGGGGATATCGGCTGTTCACTCTACAACAACCATCATATTATGCAGGAATTAGCAGAACATACCGGCGCTCGTTGTACAGCGCCGTCCCCAGGCTAAAAACTGAGCTTTCCCTTCAGGTAGATTCCCGGTTCTGTAAAATCGATTGGTTCCATTCCAGGGATCTCGTATTCTCCATAAAACTCGCTCCCCTCCTTACCGAAAAACAGGGTTGCCCCCAGGGAGACCTGGAAGTTCCCGAAAAGATCGTATTGGATTTGCGGGATAAGGGCGAGACTCCTGTCATTCAGGTTTACCATTCCACCGACGGCAAGGGTCAGATAGTTAAAAAACGTTCGCTCCAGAGAGGCGAAGAAATAATCCTCCCCCTGCAATATCTCTTCCCCGGAAAGAATTTTCATTATATCGTAATCTTCTTTGGATTTCTCGCCTCTTCCGTGGTGGAAGTATTCCACCCGGGCCATAACGTCCAGGAGCGGGATGCTATAATCGAAGCCGGCACAGGCTTCCAGAACGTCCTTTAGCTTGTGGCCTTCGAAATCAAACCCAGTATCCTCTTCGTTGCGCGGCAGGTTGAGAGCAGCTTCTCCGTAAACTCCGAAGTTCCACACTGCACCGGCAAAATCAGCTCCGGTATAGAATGACCGCTGGTATCCCTGGGCGCTGTATAGCACCTCTTTTATCCAGCTCACCGAAAGATCGAAAGGTCCTGCGATCGCATTTAATTTAACACCGTAGGGTATGTTCTGCCATTTTCCGTCTTCCAGGGAAGCCGTTTTTTTGTGGGATTTATCTTGAAAAGCCACGTAACCCTGGAGGGCAAGCCAATCGGTAATAGAGAAGCCAGGTGCGATTCCCAGTGTGCCCGGAGTTTCTTCGGTTACCCTATCCAGGAACGCCGGATTGGTAACCCTGTCCGTGGGGTTGAAGGCGTAGCCGGTGCCCCAGGCAATGGGCATTTTCCCGAACTGGAGATCGAACCACCAGAAGTTGACCATGCCCCAGGCATGGTCAAGGGTAAAGGATTGAACGAAGTCTTCCAGGGGGTAATTATTTTGGTGAATACTGCTTATTCCAGGGGTTTCGTACATCGCGTAAGGGTTCTGGTTCCCGATCCTGGCGTCGTATGAGAGCTCGGTATGAAAGGCGAGATGCTCCCCGGGATTCCAGTCTCCTTTTAGCCGGAGGTAAAGGACGCTTCCCAGGTTGGAATCGGTGATTTTCTCGTTTTCAATCAGCAGGTTGACCTGAGAAAAGGTGAGAAGATATCCGTAAAGGCTGAGGTTCTCCCCGGTAAAAGCGCCCTCAGCAGGGGGTTCCACAAATATTTCAGTCTCTCCCTCTTCTTCTCCGGAGAGAGGAATGGTCAGCAGGAAAAGGGCAAGCAGAAAAAATAAGAGGTTGTTTTTCATCTTGATCCTCCTTAACAGGTGGCTATTTATAGAAACGGTTTGGATTGAAGTACTTCTCATCGACGGAAATATCGTACAGCGCGGAATGGGTTATGATTACAGTCTTACTGTTTTTCTCCCGGTTTATCATCACCACCTGGGAGGGCATCTCGCGACCGCCTAAAATTTTCACCTCACCCATGTACATGTCTTTGTAATGTCCTTCCTCTTCGGTGTAGTACTCGATTTTTTCGATCAGATAGCTTGATTTATCCACGGTTACAACCAGCCTTGAGTAGGTGGCATCTTCGGTTTTCGGGTTTCCTTCCAGGACCCACTTATCCGACCGATCTTGTAAAACCCGGAAATCGTATTTCTTCCGCATATCTTCGCCCCCAAGGTCCTCGTAGGAGAAGTCTCCCCCTACTCCACGCACGGATTCCTTTTTTGCCTTGCCGGCTATTTTTCGGACCCGCCCGGTGGAAGAAAAATAAACCCACTGATCGCCCCCTTTGGACAGTATGCGCAAGCCCTTTATGGATCGTGGTGATAGAAACTCCAGGTATGTCTCTTCCTCTCCTCTACCGTATGAGAGGATACTGTATTCACGGAAGTTTCTTTCATTGTCCGCCTGGGGATACACCAACATGCTTATTTCCGCCTTACTGGTATTAAAAGCGTATTTCTCTTCCGCTTTGCGCATAATTGCTTCCGCATCCTGGGCAAATAACTGTGCGGCAGCAAAGATAAAAAGCATGAGACTTATGAATTGTAATCGGTTTTTCATTTTTTCTCTCCTTGTGAGTCTTTATCGCCAGGTTTTTTTAATAATCCGAACAGTGCCGGAAGGATGATAAGTGTTGTAAGAAGCGTAGAAGCGATTCCAAAAAATAGAATCACACCCATGGATGCAATGGATGGAAAGGATGCAATCAACCCAAGGGAGCCGAAGCCGATCATGGTGGTGAGAGCCGAGAGAAACACTGCTTTCCCTGTATAACGATACGTAGTTTCGATGTTCCCTTCCGTTCGGAAACGATGGGCGATGTGGATTCCGAAATCGATACCCATGCCGATAATCAGGGGTATCATAAGGACATTGAAAAAGTTGAGCTTGAACCCAACCAGCGGATACACCCCCATCATCCAGATAAGCCCAACCAGAAGCGGTACGGATGCAAAAATCGTGTAGAGAATGCTTCTGAAGTTTAACAGAAGAAACAGGATAACCGTACCGAATATGAAGAGAGCCGCCTTCCATAGTGTTTGGTTGATCTCCTCAAGCCAGGTAACCAGAATCTGAGTGGAACCGGTAATGCCGGGAGCAATCTCTTCCAGGGCTTCGTTAAAGTGCATGGTGCTCTGAAGATCATCGAAAATGCCCTTCTGTGGGTATATGAGCACCAGGTTTCTCTCTCCGTTCTCTGCCATAAGTCCTTTGGTGATGGATTCTGGAAGATCTGCTACCGTAATCTTCCGGTTTACCTGGGTCATGGCGTTTACATTCCGGTCCATTGCCTGGACAAAGTACGCATCCAGCCGGGATAACCGTTTTGCATACAATTGGGGATCGGACTCCACAAGGGAAATTAGTTTCTGGAAAACTTCTTTTCCCGGTTTCCCGGTTTCCGCCCCGAAAATCTCCCGGATCATCCGGTTCCGTTTTTTAACGATCTTATTATTTTCTCCCAATCCGGCCACGGAAAGATCTCCCATCTCGATTATGTTCCACTCCAACCGTTGAACCTCCCCGGCAAACGCCTCCACATCTTCAACCGAGTAGTCGTAGTTCGTATATCGCTCCGGCATGTTCCTGATTTCCTCGATCAGGGCAAGCCTTGCTTTCTGCTCCTCTTCGGCAGGGATGAAATAGGCGATGGAGTTTATCTCGGCGACCATCGGTTCTTCTTCCAGCTTATTTGTAAGCTTCCTGGCTTCCTCGATATTCTCTGCGATCACCATGGAATGGAAGGGGGAGATATCGTACTTTTCCATGATTTTCTTATAGTTTACGATCGAAGGCATATGTTGCGGTTCGAGCTGCATAAAGTCGGTTTCGAAGCGGTTGAGTTTAACGGCGGATAGAAACAACCCTGCAGTTACTGCGAGGCTTATTCAGAGGGCAATCCATTTGTGCCGATATGTTAATTTTCCGAGTTTAGTAACAAACCGGAACTCAGCAGTAGGAAGCTTCGAGCGGGTTATGTCCTTCCTGCCGAACCATAACAACAGGGAGGGGAGAATAAGAATCATGGCTATAAGGCACATGATTATCCCGGTTCCGAGCATGATACCAAACTGAGAAAATGCTACCGACCCGGTTGCCGCCATCACGAAAAATGCAATAGCCGTGGTTAGGGCTGCCAGCACCACTCCCATTCCCGCTTTGGTGTATGTATTGATGAGGGCTTCTTCCGGACTGTAGCCATCCTGCCGGAAGGTAGTAAAGTTTGAAACCATCTGTATGCCGTAGTCCACTCCGAGGCCGATAAGAAGCACGGCCATCATGCTGGTAAGCATGTTGATCTCCTTGATGGAGATACCCACGAATCCGTAGTTAAAGACGATTCCCATTACCAGGGAAAGGAGGAGAAAAACGATAAACCGGATCTGGTTAAGGGAGAAAAGAAACAGAACCAGGATAACCACGAGTGCGATAAGAGCAGGGAAAACCATATCGAAACCCACAGCAGCCATTTCATCCGACTGTACCGCAACATCACCGGTATACCCCACTTCCAGGTGGGGAAACTGCTTTTGTATGGACGTCCTTATCTTTTTCACCTCGTCCATCAGTATGGTGATTTTCTCCATAGCAACCACGGAAACATTCGGTGAAATAGTAAACATGAGCATGGTATTGTCGTAATTAAACCCGTACTGGTCTCCGTAGAGGAAGGTATCGGCAAGCTTTTCCCCCTGCACTTCGAGGGGTATGCCTTCGGGATTTTCCAGGTAATCACGCAGAAGAACGAAAAACGATTCCAACTGGTTGAGCATGGAGACCGCTTCGTTTTCCTGTCTGCTGGTGGAAAGCTCTTCTTCTGCCTCCGTCCCCGTATACTCCCGTTCGAAATTATCGTTCAAAGAGGTGATAAAAGGCAGGAGATTGAGCTCCGAGAGCATCTCCTTTGTCCTTTTCAGATCCTCTGCTTTTTGGAACATCAATCCCCAGTCCCGCATAAACTTCTTATCGATTTTGAGATTAATAGCACGGACATATTCCATGAGCTTCTCATTATCCCTCACACCTTGTACAAAAGCCTCAGCACATTGTACCATCTCCTGTTTGTCCCTTCCCTCGATGGTAATCATAATGGTAGTACCGCCTCCAAACTCTTTGTTGATCTCTTCATAGCTATGAACCTTCGGATTGTTTTCGGGTAAAAGGTCCTTTATCTGTGTTTTTACCTGGATATTCTGTGAAGCAACGATGCTTAATAAGAGAAGCACAACACCCGCAATTAAAACGAGCTTATGACGGCGAACGACGAAGCTTGCAAGCCCTTGCATAATTGTTCTTTCCTGTTTCATTCAAAGCCTCCTTCGGTTTTAATTATATACAGAACGTTCGGTATATATCCATATATTAAAATAGCGTCGCCCTGCACAGGCCGTGTAAAAAACATTTGAAATATCTTCCGATTTCTTCATAATTTCTTCCATATCTCAGGTAAGTCCCTCCATATCTTGGGAAGTCCAAGCTTTTGAAGATACTCGGTCATCGAACCGGTAAAGATCTTTGCGATCTCCTCCTTATCCATGTGGTAATAATCCGCCAGACTCTCTCCGAAGACCAGATACCCGATCCATGGGAGGTAAAAGGTAAAAAATAACTCGATTTTAAGCTCCTCCCAGTGTTTCTTTGCCCATTCAGTTGCCTTATCCCCGAACCACTTCCGTATATTTAAAAAGTTTCTCTCCCAGAGATCGAACAGGGGTGTGAGGGGAGATTTTTTAATCTGTTCCATGAATAGAATCCTTACGATCCATTTTCGCCTCTCGGAATATGAGATTCCTTCCCGAAAGAGGTCCTTAAGGCTTGCAGAAGTGCCCTGAAAGACTTCGCTTCCTCTTTGCATTTTTAGCTCCATTGCCTCTCTGAAAAAATTCTCGATCATGGTATTCAGAATTTCTTCTTTGTTTTTAAAATGATAGTAGATAACCGACTTGGCAATTCCGGCTTTCTTTGCGATTTCGTCGATCCCGGTGCTATCGTATCCCTTCTCTGCAAAAAGCCTTTCCGAGACTGCAAGGATGCGGCTCCTCGTGTCGGTCTTCGGTTCAACCTGTGCTTTTTTAAACATAGAAGCAGTACTCCTCCCTTAAAATTAAGCAATCTTCATGTAAAGTCATCCCAAATAACCTATCGAACATTCGGTCTATAACATGATAACACCTTTTCATTAAAAGTCAAGGTTTTTTAAAAAATTGAACAGGAAAACAGCGTTACCTCTATATTAAACCGCCTCAGTCTCTGGAAATTCATA
>QNBH01000177.1 GCA_003645645.1 Spirochaetota bacterium
GAACAGGATAACACCCCAAAACAGAGCTTATACAGCTCATTGACGGAGCTGTATCCTCAGGATTTGTATGATTGCTCAAAAACCAAGGGTTGACAGCAGAAGGAGACCGATAATATACTTTCCGGTATCGGCGATGCCGAAAAATGTTCCTGGTCGCAACCTTCGGTTGCTGCTCGGCCATGCAACCTGGGCAGGAATAGTCGTTCGGGAGGCGGAATGAGTTACAGTTCGGGGCAAAACCCGAATTCCGGCAAAAAAACCGCGAAACTCCCGAAATGACAGTTCCTATCAGTTCCTCCGAGGTTTCCTCCATGCCAAGTGCTTCGGCGATACGAGCAATACATAGGGTGTCTAGCTGCTGGGCAGAAAAATCTACCCAGCAGGCAGCATAACGGGGAGTGTTGTCCATCCCACAACCGAGCGGACTGATCCAGTAAAAACCATTCTCATTCTGTCTGTTTAAAGCGAGCCACTTGTAATATGATATGAGAAACGGAAGGATCCGGTTCAGACGTTTCATATAATTACTTATTCTGAAATATTTTAATTCAGCCCAGGAAAATATCGGAGGATTGACAGCGTCGGCGCTGCCTTTCGCAAAACGTGCTGCTCCATTCTGTTTTCTATATTATCTGCAAATATACCCGTCTGGTTCCTGTTTCTGGTAGAAGTTGTCCAGTGACTGAAGTATCGGAAGGATTTTAAATCCATAGCTTGCAAATTGTACTATTAAACACGTGCCCAACTGGAAAATATTTCCATTAAAGGCTGCATCCAGATAATCTTCACTGAAACTGTTCCTATTGGAACCATGACCCATATTCTCCACCAGAAGCTCCCACGTTTTCCAGTACATCTTCCCCCAATCTTCTCTGGCGGGTAATTCAGGCTCTTGCAGATTATACTGCAAATCGGGATTGACTCCAGCGTTCATGATTATTTGAACCATATTTCCTTTTTACAAAGTTCAGCCACACCAATTACAGTGTCAGCTCCACAGTAATAAACAAGTATCCTCTCTCCAATCTCCGCATGACCACATGAAAATACCACATTAGGGACATGTCCATGTATTTCCCATTCAAGTTCCGGATAAAGAATCGGTTCAGACTGCCTTGCCAGAACAATGGAAGGATTATCCAAATCAAGCAGTGCAATGCCAAGACTGTAAACGTTGCTCGAGCTCACTCCATGATATATCAACAACCAACCCTCCTCTGTCTTTAGCGGTGGTCCCGCTATACCGATTTTCTTGTCCTCCCAATTGGAACCGGGTAAAGGCTTCATTACAATTTTATGGTCATAAAAGGTTTCAAGATCGTTGGAATAAGCGATCCAGATATCAGGATCCCTTCTGTGAAACATCACATACCTGCCGCTTACCTTTTCAGGGAAAAGCGAGGCATTTTTATTCTTTTCATGAAGGACAATACCATGCCTTCGCCAGTCTTTAAGGTTCCTGGAAGAGGCGAGACATATTCTGTAATCACCTGGAACCCTTCCATTGTAACCGGTATACATCATATAGAAGGTTCCATTTAATTTAACGACCCTGGGGTCTTCGGCCCCTCTTGATTCATGTGGATCATTGTTGGACAGTACGGGATATTTAAGCTTGTTAAAATGAATACCATCTTTGCTTACCGCATAACCGAGTCTGTTGATATATTTACCTTCTTTTCCATTTGGAGCAATATCGGTGGCCCTGTAGATCATGTGCACAAGGCCGTTATCATATATTGCCGCACAGTTGAAAACCGCACCGGCTTCCCATGAGTTTACAGGGTCTGGGGATAATATTGGTTGATCTGTAATTCTTTTGAGTTTTATCATAATATTCTCTTTACTCTTGATCAGGATCTATTTTATTCCAAACAATTTAAGATCTATCTCTTTATATTCTTCCAGGACCTCTTCGGTTAACAAGTCATCAACAATTAGCCTGGCAAGGTTGATATTCGAGTCTCCCGCTCCATAATAAATAAAGATCTCTTTTTCTCCTGCAGGGACTGCACCACAACTGAATACGGCATGAACACCTGCGGATAAGAGCCATTCACTATTTGTTTCATAATCCTTTGTTGGACTCAATACAGGTCTCTTCAGCCGCTCTATTTTGAGTTTTACCCTGTCCTTATCGACAATCGCGGTCAGGAACAACACGCCAAGATGATATACTTTCAATAATTTTCCGTCCATTCTTTGATCTTCAACCCCATGATAGAAAAACAGATTTTTCACGTCGTCTCCCATTTTAATCATTATTGGAGGTGTGGAAATGCCGAGCCTTTCATTCTCCCAGTCAAATGCTTTACCAAGAAAAGAAATGTTCCTGTTTTCCCATGGCCCTTCCGGACAATTGGAAAAGGATACGAGGATATCTCCCTTATGAATACGATACAACAGAAGGAAAAGCTCCTCATTCAACCGCATCATAACCGAGTTACGTGAAAAAAGTTCCGGAACTTCGAACAGGTCGGGAAAGATAAGGCCAATCCTTTCCCATGAGTCGTTCCACACCAGAGACAAATTATCATCACTTCTTTCTATAGATTGCTTCACCATATTCTTGAATGTATCCAGTTTCATTCTCGCCATCGCCAGGTGGCACATTTTATGAAAAGCTGTGTAAATAAGGTAGATATAATCTCCTATTACCATGGCTCGAGGGTCTTCCACTCCACCTCTTTCTCTTCTTCTTCCCCTCATATCCGAATGAGGTTTTTCATAATCCATTGTTGGTAACAATACTGGATAAGAAAATCTCCTGAAATTTACTCCATTTTCAGAAAAGGCAAGACCAAACCTCGATATATGGTCCTCCCCCATTGCACGGTATATCAGGTAGATTGTTCCATCCAGTTTAAATGCTGCTGTATTGTACACCAGTTCGGATTCCCACATGTTCTCGTCTCTTGGCAGAATAATCGGATTTTTAATATAGCGTTTTACTATTCCTTCTGTTTCCCACACGTCCTTTCCTTTTTGAGTCCTTTCTTTTGTTATCATTAAGAGGTTTATTTTAGCCCACTCATTACCAGATTTCTCATAAAGTATTTCTGGAAAACCAGAAATACTACGATAATCGGTAGCAGGGCCAGAACCGAAGAGGCCATCAAAAGCGGCCAATTCGTCAAAGCCGCTCTGTCAGAGAGAAATTGCGAGATTCCCAGCGATACAACATATCTTTTGGGATTATTTATCACAATCAAAGGCCATACGAAATCATTCCAGGCGCTCTGGAAATTAAAAATAGCCAGGGCTGCATACGCAGTTTTCACCTGGGGTAACATAATAGAAATAAATGTTCTGGGAATATTACATCCGTCAATAAAAGCAGCGTCTTCCAGATCTTTTGGTATCGCCATAAAGTACTGACGTAACAGGAAGATACTGAACGCACCTCCGAAGCAACCCAGAGAATGAGGTATGACAAGAGCCATGAAGGTATTGACCCATCTGAAAAATTTCATCTCGAAATAGAGAGGTACCATAGAGACCTGGATAGGCTGCATCAGGGTTGCCAGCACGAGCAAAAAGAGAACGTTTTTAAAAGGGAACTCCAGTCTTGCGAAACCATATGCTGCCATGGAACAGAAGATGAACATGCCCGTTATCCGGAATATAACGACTATTGCCGTATTAAGATAATACCTGCCGAAATTGTAATAGGAATTAGTAAATAACTCGATATAGTTTTTGATAATAACTTTTTGGGGAATCCATTGAGGCGGAAAAACAAAAATGCTTTCCATGTCCTTGAGTGAACTGGAGATCATCCATACAAACGGCATAAGCATGAAAATACCTCCAGCCAACAGTATGACATAAACAAGGCTGGAGCCGACATGAATTCTTTTCATTGTTATTCCATTAAACTTCATAATGCACCCACCTTTTCTGGAGTCTCATTTGAATAATTGTAAAAATGATCAATATGATGAAAAGAAAAAAAGCTTGTGCACTACCATACCCCGCCCTTTGCCATTTAAATGCATTATTATAGAGATACAGCACGAGTGTATTACACGCATTATCTGGCCCAGCCCCGGTTATTTCACCTCCTGCACCTCCAGAAAATAGAATCAAAGCTTGCTCGAAAATCTGGAAGGAATGTATAACTGTGGTAAGTAAAATGAAAAATGTTGTCGGGGAAAGCAGGGGTAAGGTTATTTTAAAAAATTTTTTTAAGTTTCCCGCTCCGTCAATGTCTGCAGCTTCATAATACACGGTTGGAATATTCTTTAATCCGGCCAGGAAGAGGACCATATTGAATCCAACTCCTTTCCAGATACTCATAATTATAAGCCCGGGCATTGCCCATCCAGGATCTGTCAACCAGGCTACCTTTTTTATCCCCAGAAATCCTAGGAAATAGTTTAACAAGCCGTATTCAGTGCTTAAAACCCATCTCCAGACCATAGCGATTGCAACCATCATGGTGATTACGGGCAA
Organism: Spirochaetota bacterium; assembly: GCA_003645645.1. Classification (GTDB taxonomy): domain Bacteria; phylum Spirochaetota; class Spirochaetia; order SPDA01; family B32-G16; genus B32-G16. The sequence goes on from QNBH01000177.1 coordinate 4,456, forward strand.
ATAATAAGCAATTTTCAGACCTTCAACAAAAGGCATTTCCCGATTAAACAACAATGCCAGTAATAAAGACAGGGGAACACAGAAAACGATAATTCCTATAACATATTTAACAGTATTCCCAAGCGCTTGCACGAATAAATGATCATTCAACAAGCTTGCATAATTCTTAAGACCTAAAAACACAGGGTTTTTCCCAATTATGGACCACTTAAAGAAAGATATATATATTCCGTACAACAAGGGAAAACCCATGAAAGTAAGAATACCTGAAACCACAAACCCTACAAAAATAAAACCCCACATCCTTTCTGCTTTATCTCTATGTGACATTATGCTTCGATTTTGAACAGGGGTTTTATCTATACTTCTCTCACTCATTTTGTACTCCTATCCGGATAATCATCCCTATATCCCTGTAAAAACTTTCTCTTACTTGTCGATATCCCTCATCTCTGCAGGGAGTAACACAGGTTCTTCCAGAAAAGAACAGGTGACGCTCCCCTAAATTTTGTGAGGGGAGCGTCATTCTACAGGAGATCATTCTTTCAGTAGAGGATCGATCTCCTTCTGGATTTCAGCACAAGCCTCTTCTGCACTCTTCTGTCCAGTCCAGACCAAATCGAGTTTTGAACCAAATACGCTCCATACTCTTGACCAATTGTTAAACACCAGTACTGGTTGTGCATCTTTTATAGCAAGATGAGCCTCATTGTGGAAACCAGGCCTGACTGATTTCAAGAATGCATCAGAGTTCGCCACAGATATTCGAGAGGGAATAGCATGGCCTGCCTTTGCAACAGAAGCTTGCCCTTCAGGACCTGTCAAATATTCAATAATCTTCCAGGCAATATCCGGGTTCTTTGCACCATCCAGAATCGAATAGGCAACCATGTCTACCCATGTATGGGCTCTCCCGTCTTTCCCTACAGGCATTGGAGCAATATTCCATTTAAACGGCAGATTTCCTTTTATATACCTCATTGCCATCCATCTTCCTATAATGTACATGGCTCCTTTCTGTTGAGAAAACCTGTCAGCAGCAGAAATATCTCCGAGTTGATCGGCAGTAGGAGAGACCTTCAATTTCAGAGATAAATCCTTAACAAAATCGATAGCAGAAATAAACTCTCTGGTATTTACCTTTACATCACTGGCACCTGCAATCCAGTCCGGAGCGAAATATGGTACGAATGTTTTCCATCGGCCGGGTTCGAAGATAAGACCATGTGCCTTATCATTGGTCAAAATTCCGGCGACCTCCAAAAATTTGTCCAATGTCCATTCACCCTTCTCGTATAATTCCCAGGGAGTCTGTAATCCTGCATTCCTGAACATGTCTTCGTTATAATAGACAACGTAGGTTGACCAGTCTTTGGGCACTCCATAAAGTTCTCCTGACTCTCTGTCGCTGAAAGTAGCTAAATGAGCAGGAACAAAGTCATTTTTATCGAAAATCTTGCTACTGTCAGCATATTTTTGAATATTCAAGATGGCACCTTTGTCATGGAAGTCCACAAACTCCGGGAATCCCATATAGCAGATGTCCGGAGGTGTTCCACCAGCAACCATAGTCTGAATCACGTCCCAATACTGGGGAGGTGTAAGAATTTCAACTTTTATGTCCGGATTTCTAGTGAGAAAAGGTTCCAAATAAGCTTCCACAGTTTGTTTTTCAATAGCACCTCCCCACATGGCAAATTTTACTGTCTTCTCAACAGCTCCTTCTTTCTGTCCTGCTGCAAATACAGACAGGGAAAGGAGCAGTATTAAAACAACTACAGACCAAAAAATTTTTGTTTTTCTCATTGTGAATTTTCTCCTTTTCTTTTAAATATTTTAAAGCCTTTGAACAATCTCTCATTTTAGTTAAAACATTTTCAACACCTCCTTTCTTTTTTGGTTTTGAAATTGTCCGGCCGCTGTCCGGATCTATTATTGAAGCCCTTCAATTGATGTCTAAAAATATTACCCATATTTCTTGCACGATTCCCTTATTATCAGCTCAGGTTTCAGGAGAATATGGGAATCTTTGATTTTTACTCCCTTAATCTGTTGAATCAATATTTTTGAAAGCATCTTTCCTGTTTCATAAATCGGTTGTCGGATCGAAGTAATGGGTGGATTAAAATGCACATTCCATTCTGCATCGTCAAAACATATTAAAGAAATATCCTTTCCAACTGCATATCCAAATTTATTAATCCCTTTTATCACCCCCAGGGCAAGTTGATTCCCGGAAACAATCACAGCTTTTGGTGGCAAATTAAGGCGCAGAAGTTGCAGAATTCCCTTTTCTCCTGCCTCAACTTCATCTTCATTTATCGAAACCTCGACTACAAGCTCCGGATCAAACTCAATATTACAGTTATTTAACCCTCTCTCATATCCTTCCAGGCGGTGTCGGGAAAACATAAATATATTAGGTGTACCAATATAACCTATTCTTTTATGTCCCAGGGTTGATAAATACCTTACAGCCTCGCTCATACCGTAACTTCCATCTATATCAACCCAGGGGAAATCCAGAGAAATGTTGCTCCTCCCTAAAACCACAAAATTCTGTTTAGTTTCAACAAGGAATTTTATCCGTTCATCACAAGATTTTGGAGTGGTAACAATTAAACCATCTACTGCCTGGCTTTCGACATATTCGGCGTAAATTGAAAGTTCTTCTTTCTCATTTATGTTCGTTGTACAGGAAGAAAGAAGCAATTTGAAGTTCATCTGGAAACATATTTCGGTGATGCCTGCCAGTAGATACGTATAATAGGGTTCCATTCGGTTCCTTTTGGAAAATGGAAAAATCAGAGCAATAGTGTCGGTTCTCAAACGAGATAGGTTCCTTGCACTTAAGTTTGGATGAAAATTGAGTGCTTTTATGACTTCTAATACCCTCTGGCGTGTTTCAGTCTTTACTTTTTCTGGATTGTTAAGAACATTTGAAACTGTTCCAATCGAAACCTTGCTCATTCGAGCTACATCAAATATTGTTGCCATAAAGCTCCCTTTAATTGAAGCGCTTCAATTAAAAATAGATTAACATACCTTTTCTTCCATGTCAAGACTTTTTTTAAGGAACATTTGCGCTGGTTAGGTGACGGGTGGTATCCTTAAATCCTCAAGAACTTATACTATTTTTAAAACGGGGAGGGGTATTTGGAATTTTAGTCTCTCCCAACGCCAGGCGATGCCTAATCCCAAGACACTCAGAAACATTAAGATAGGGGGCAGGGCTTCTATGGGGGGATATGCTTCCACCGCATAGGGGTCTGCTACACCGGTTGTCACCCAGTTCCATGTATAGCCGGCAACCAGTATCAGAGAGTAAATTATGATCGGAGAGGACCAAATACGTGCAATCCAGCGGATCCATTTTGATGCACGATCACAAGTGTCACAAACACTTTTCAACGTTTAACCTCCTTTTATTGATACGGTGCCTAACGTTCACTTGAGTTGCCTGGCGCTGCCTTGCCATAGCCCATTCTCTTTAACCATTCTAACTCCAGTTCTCCAATTCAATAATCTCTCTGCCATATTCACCGCCAAAGGTCGACTCAATCCTTCAGGTTAGGTGGTGCCAGTCCGCATTTTCCTTCTTTTTCTTCACTATTGCAAGCAAAAGCTCTTCTTCCTGTGCATGTATATACATGGGAACCTATATACCGCATCGTGAAGGGGTAATCCAAACCATAATCCGTGATTCGCTTA
>QNBH01000178.1 GCA_003645645.1 Spirochaetota bacterium
AATTCTAACAGGACGGTTTAGCCCGATTTTCACCACCACGGGAGGTGGCTATCTTCCGTGGTAAACTGAAATTCGCCAATCCGCCTTGAGTTATTCGGTGTGCTTTTTTATCCACGACTCTACGGAAGCTAAAAACTGATCGTATAAGCCTTGAGCTTCCGCTACAAACCGTTTTATCTGTGAAAATCTTATATCCAGATATTCGTGTGCCAGGATATTTCTAAGCCGTGCATAAGAACCCAAGCTTTCGACTATAGGAGTGGAAAATGGAGTAATTTGAGAAAGGTTTGAAACAATTTCCCTGTATGTTTGTGGGATTCTTTTTCTTTCGGCAGCAAGAATGATTTTTCCGGTATCAATGGTTGCATTGATAATATTTTCTGCCCACCTCTCCACATCCCTTCTCCGTGATGAGTTCTTTAGATAGTCTTCTTTCGTTAAATCTAAAAATAACTTGATATCCGACAGTTCTGTCATAAGGAAGTCAACAACTTTTACGAGTCTTTCCCGATCAATTTCTGAAAGCGAGGTGGAACGTTTTTTTATTTCTCTGAAATCGTAAATCAGCTCTCGAAATTCTTCGGCACTTTTTGTAGCTGTCAAAAAATACCGCCAATATAGATTCCTATCTTTGATTACAACCGGTATTCCTTCATAAAACACGGAACTTGCCAGAGTAACAGGAGCCCTATTCAATATTATAAGATCAATATTTCGGGAAAGAAGCTCTTCGATATCCGACCATATTTCTTCCTCGGAATCGTATTCACCATTCTCTTCAATTTCGAGATTACCCGCTTTCGGGTAAAAATAGAGAGCAATATCCATATCAGAATCGAGATGGGTGGTTCCTTTTACCGAAGATCCAAAGATGAAAGCCATGCACACATCTCTACGTTCTTTAAAATAGGGAGTAAGCGTAGAGATTATCTCTTCGATTTGATTGCCCTTTTCCATATTGTGTAAGTATATCATTTTTGTGATGATACTACCACATTTAAAACACGATCTCATGGTACAATACAGTCTTTATTGATCAAAGTAAAAAAGGATAATAGATTACACACCGATGAGAAAGCTATATATATTCGACATGGGCGGGGTTGTGAGCCGCAATACGAACGTCATCCCCCTCATTGCAGAACATTTGAATATGGACGAGCGCAGTATACACGCGATAGCCGGTGGCGATTTTCGGGAGCTCATGACGGGAAACATCTCCGTTGAAGAGTTCTGGAAGCGTTTCTGCTGGAGAACCGGGAGGAAGGTGGAAAAGGACCTCCTTGAACATTTCTTCCATCCGACACCGGATCAGAAAGTGCGCGAACTCGTGGAACGAATAAAGAGTTTTGCGCGGGTCGTGGTTGGCACCAACACGATCGAACCCCATTACAGAATCCATCTTAAAAACGGGGATTACGATGTCTTCGATGCGGTGTACGCTTCACATTTAATGGGTCTTGCCAAACCCGATGCATCATTCTATACCCATATTCTGGAACGTGAAGGCTGTCTTCCCGATGCAGCGGTGTTCATAGACGACATGAAGGTCAATGTGGAAGCAGCCCGGAAGCTCGGAATAGAAGCCTATCTATTTGAAGGAGCGGAGAGACTTGCAAGGGATCTCGGTGTGGAGATTGAAAAGTTTTAGAAGAGCTATCCCTTTGCCCCTGTAAGAATACCCTCACCGATAAAATAGCGGGAGAAGGCAAAAAAGAGCATGAATATTGGTATTGTAGCCAGTACGGCTACTGCCATAAGCGCAGCTTCGTTTGTGTACTTCTCATCAAGGAAGCTTATGATGTAGAGTGGCAGGGTCTTGTATTTCTGGCTCTGTACAACTATTAGAGGCCAGATAAGATTATCCCAGGACTCACGGAAAACCAGTATAGCGAGAGTTACGGCGGTTGGTTTAACAGTAGGAAAGATGATGCTGAAAAAGATGCGCAGTTCCCCGGCACCGTCGATGCGGGCGGAATCGATATAGTCATCCGGTACGGTGAGGATGCTCTGTCGCATCAGAAACACCGCGAAGGCGGTAAGCATAACGGGAAAGATCAGCCCCATGTAGCTGTCCTGAATCCTCAACCGGATGGTCAGCATAAGCAGGGGAATCATGATCGTCTCGAAGGGAATCATCATGGTGGCAAGAATCAGGACAAATATCACCTGTCGGCCTCTGAAGCGGAACTTGGTCAGACCGTAACCCGCCGCTGATGCAACAAGAACGTTAAGGCACATGATGGAACCAGCCACGAACAGGGAGTTGAAGGTGAGCCTTATAAAGTAGTAGTTACCGTCGTTGCCTGCTATGGCTTGAATGTAGTTGTAGAAGTGAAGGCGTCGGGGAATCCAGCGGAAGGGAAACTCAAAAACATCCAGTGGATGCTTCACCGAAGAGATGAGCATGAAGAGAATGGGTACAAGGATTGCAAGGGCAAAAACTGTTAATACAACCAGTGGGATAATGAGCCGTAGATGTTTTTTAAACTTTTCTCCTCTTATATACACATCCAGCCCCTCTTAAACATAGGATACCCGCTCGGAACGGTAGATCCTTAGCTGTACAATAGTGAAGATGAGGATAAAACAGAAAAGACTCACGCTCATTGCCGTGGATCTTCCCAGGGAGTGGTACTGCATGGCAGTGGTGTATATATTTAAGGATACCACATTGATCGGTTCCCTGGGCGAGCCGGATTGGACAAAGACATACTGGATGGAAAAGGTCCTCACACACTGGATAAATGCCACTATAAATACAAACTCTATTGTAGGCTTAAGAAGGGGGATGGTTATGCTTAAGAACTTCTTCCAGCCGGAAGCACCGTCGATATCCGCCACCTCGTAGAGACTCTGGGGAATGCTTACCAGTCCGGCGAAGTAGATGATTACAAAATAACCTACGTATTTCCAGAAGTAGATGATGATAGTTGCCAACCTGGCCATGGCGGGTAAGGCAAGCCACTTGAAGTCCACAGGTGTGGGATTACCGGCAATGAAGTTTAACCATTGGTTGGCCAGGCCACGGGGGTCGAAGATGAGGAGCCATATTGTTGCAGAAACCACCCCGGAGACAATGGAGGGTGAGTAGTAAATCATCTTGAATAAGTTCTGAATCCAGGGTATTCGCCTTAGGCTTACTATAACCGTTGCAATTAGAAGGGAGATTGTAACCAGAGGTATAAAGCAACCCACCGCAAAGATAATGGTAGCCTTTATGGAGTTAATGAAATCCTCACTGGTAAAGATATGGATATAATTTTTAAAACCGACAAAGACCGGAGCCTTCAGCGAAATGATATCCTTGGAATGAAAACTGGCTATAAAAGAGTTGATCATAGGTAAGTAACTGAAGAGGGCAAAAAAGATTACCGCAGGGAGTACGAAAATCAAACCCCAGTATTGTCTGCGTTTAATTCCCATTGACTGCTATTTTAGCCTAAAAAAGTGTGAACAACAAGCTGAAAGATAAGGTGCATCCCCAACCTAGAAGGGGATGCACCGGTACTGAACCGTTACATACCCAGAATGTCGTCGATCTTCTGCTTACCTCTGCGAGCCGCTTCCGCCGGGGGGATATTGCTCAACATGACTCCCTCCACCATCTCCTTGATAACATCCTGGATCTTGGGGCCGCTCTCATGAGTCATTATGAAGTTCGATTTGCGCATGTCTTCGATAAATACATCTGCGAACTTCTTGTTCCTGTACACATCGGTTTGAAGTAACTTCTTGCTCGGGATGATAAGCCCAACCTGGTCGAGGAACTCCTCCTCATGACTTGTGAAGTACTTAATAAGCTTCCATGCCCATTCCTGAACTTCCGGAGAAGAGGATGAGTTTACCATGTAGTAGTGTCCATAAACGGCTGCACCGTTATCGTTAACCGCATCCTCGAAACGGGGATAGGGTACAACGGAGACCTCGGGCAGGAATGCCTCGTTTTCAGCTTTTATGCGGTCGTATTGATATAACCCGGAAATACACATGGCTATGGAGTTATCGTCCCTGTTAAATGTCTTACGGGCATTGGTATATGTAGGAGAACCCAGGTTATGTCCATTTGGTCCCCAGTCCGCCATATACCGGAGCAGTTTTATCCAGGCCGGTGAGTCCACGGCGGCACTCTTCCCGTCCGGAGTCAGAACCGTGCCCCCAAGTTGATTTGCCATGGGAACAAAGAAAGCAAGGTAGTAGGGATAGCGAAAGTCGAAACCCCTGCGCTTGATAACCTCGCCCTCGCGGATGGTCAATTTCTCTGCTACAGTAACCATTTGCTCCCAGGTTTTCGGGTAATCTTTTGCCGGATCAAGACCAACTTCACGGTAATACTTGTTGTTGATGTATATACACCAGTTGGTTATCTCCATTGGCATACCGTAGACCTTCCCTTCGTACAGTGCTCCATTAAAAGTTACAGGAAGGTATTCATTCCGTAGAGCCTCGTAACTGCTGTACTCAACGGCTTCCAGGTCTACAGGAGCAACCCTTTCACTTACGATGTACTGCCACTCGTCCTCTGCCTCCAGGTTGAATATATCCGGCCCCTTCATGGCTGCGAAGGCTGTAAGCACTTTCTCCTTTATCTTGCCGGAGGGGCTTGTCTCCCTCACAACCCTGACATTCGGATACTCGCTCTGGAACTCGGCTATCCATTTCTCCTCCAGGGGCGTGCGGTTAGGATCTTCGTGCGTCCACTGTACGATCTGTAAGGGTTTAGCCGCCTTTTCCTGCTCTCCTGCAGCGAAGACAAAGAGTGTGCATGCAAGCATTAACCAGCAAATTGTAGAGACTTTTAAAAGTCGCATATAAACCTCCTCTTTATAAGAGAAAAATATCTACTTTATATTTTAGACTGGAAAAACCGGAAAAGCAAGAAAAATTTATTTGTGGGTCTTCTCTAAGGATTTAATACTGGGCGGTAGAGGACTTGAACCTCTGACTTCCTGCTTGTAAGGCAGGCGCTCTCCCAGCTGAGCTAACCGCCCTTGCGGATAAACCGTTAAAAAGTTCGTGCTAAAAGGTACCCAAAAAGGGGAAAAGTGTCAATGCTGTTATATGAACTCCTATTTCGGGCCTCCCGCCTGTTGACCATTTAAGCATAACAAACATAAACTACATCTTTAAGAAACACTTAATGAGAAAGTATAGATGGCTCTTCCAACAAGTTATATACCCAGAGATTCGATTATTCATAAGCTTGATCCAAGGATTAAGCTTGTAATAATTGTATGTATCACCCTCTTAGTTTTTATAACAACAAAGTTTCTTCCCATAGGAATACTGTTTTTCTCCCTGCTTGTTCTCTGGAAGATCTCAGGAATACCCCTTAAAAGAATACTCTCCTATCTTCGGGTTCTGGTTTTTCTGTTTTTACTGCTTATAATCATGCAAGCTGTATTTTATCCAGGGGAGAAGGTTCTGTTAGAACCACTGATTCCGGAGGCCGTTCCCCTGGTTGGGGGAAAGGGAAACATCACCCTGGAGGGAGTTCTCTTCGGTCTTCTGCTCTGTTTAAGAGTATTGACCCTCATGTGTATATTTCCTGTACTGCTTGCAACAACCACTCTGGAGAAAATAACCCTTGCCATGGTGAAATTGGGACTCCCCTACAGAGTTGCCTTTACAGCAACAACCGCTATTAATCAACTTCCAGTTCTGCAGTCCGAGGCAGGGGTTATCATGGATGCTCAGAAATTACGAGGATTTATGGTTTTCGAAACAGGAAGGTTTTTAAGTAAGATCAAGGCACTACATGTACTGGTTGTTCCTCTTGTAATGGGGTCCATGAGGAGAGCCAGCATGATGGGAATAGCCATGGATTCGAGGGCATTTGGTGCTTTTAAAAAAAGAACCTTCGTGGATGAGATAAACATCGAGCGAAGAGATCGGATTGCACTGGCGGTGTTTTCGTTATTCACGGGAGTAATTCTTTTCTTTAGTTTTTAGGGTTATGGGGTTTATGGGTTACGAAATCGTTAAGCTTGAAAGTGTGTGCTACAGTTATCCTCGCAATAAAGACCATGTTCTTTATAATATTAATCTTTCGGTTAAAAAGGGAGAGTTTATAGTCATAATAGGAGAGAACGGATCGGGTAAAACAACTCTGTGTAAATGCCTCAACGGAATAATTCCTCATTCAGAAAGGGGAAGATTCAGGGGAAGAGTGTTAATCGACAGTATGGATACTCGAAGTGCCTATCTATCGGAAATAGCAAAGAAGGTGGGAATAGTGCTTGAGGATCCGGAATCACAGCTCTTTACAACCACCGTATTTAATGAGGTGGCTTTCGGACCGGAGAATCTCAATCTTCCGGTAGAGGAAATTAAGGCAACCGTAAAATGGGTATTAGAAGCGGTTGGCCTTAAGGGGCTCGAAAATCGATCTCCTGCAACGCTGTCCGGCGGGCAGAAGCAGAGACTCGCACTCGCATCTGTATTGGCCATGAAACCTGCCGTGATGGTCCTGGATGAGCCCACATCACAACTTGACCCCCTCGGTACAGAGGAGTTCTTCTCTATAATAGAGGAGCTCAAGGGGCGATTCGGGATGACCATCATCATGGCAACGCATAAGACAGATGAGGTGTTACCCCTGGCAGATCGTATATGTGTGCTTCATCGGGGCAGGATACTGGCATGTGATAAACCGGAAATTGTTTTCAGCACCGTAGATCTACTGGAGAAAATAAAAATACCTGTACCTACCTGTTTCTCACTCTCTAATTATCTAAAAGATAAGGGAGGCCTTAACATCAATAGCTTTGCTACACCGGAAGAAGCGGAAGAGGAGATAAGAGTGCTCTTAAATCATCAGGAGAAATATTGAGAGAGATAATTAAAATCGATAGCATCTCCTATTCTTATCCCGAAGGCGTACAGGCTCTTAAGGATGTAAGTCTGTCAGTAAATGAGGGGGAATTCCTGGGAATAATAGGGCAGAATGGGGCCGGAAAGTCCACCCTCTTAAAGTGTATTGTGGGTTTACTCAAACCGCAGAAAGGCAGAATCCTTTTAAAAGGGGAAGATCTTGATGATTTTCCTGTTTCAAGAGTCGCCCTTAAGGTGGGTTTTGTTCTTCAGAATCCCGATTTACAGCTTTTCTCCATGACGGTGAGGGATGAGATAGCCTTCGGGCTTTCCAACATGGGATTCGAAAGAGAACAAATGGAAACAAGAATAAAAGAGGCTCTGGAGATGGTGGGGCTTTCTGGGAGGGAAGAAGAATATCCTCTCACCTTAAGCAGAGGGGAGAGAGCCAGGGTTGTGATAGCTTCTGTTATAGCAATGAACCCGGATATTATGATTCTTGATGAACCTACAAGCGGTCAGGATTACTCCGGTTCGATTCAAATAATGGAAATTGCAGATAAATTATGCAGGGATGGAAGAACCATTCTGGTAGTTTCACACAACATGTCTTTGATAGCAGAATATTGCCGGAGAGTGGTGGTTTTCAGAAGTGGAAAAATATTCCTGGACGGTTCGGTAGGGGAGGTTTTTTCAAGGCCAGATGAGTTGATAAAAACCGGTATAAAACCTCCCCAGATAACCCGGCTCGGGAATGCTCTTCGGGATGTGCTGCCCTCCGCAGAGACAATATTACGGGTGGAGCAACTGGGAGACTTGATCATAGAAAAAGTAAATAGAAGAAGATAGAGAGTTTCATCAGGCGGAAAGCAAGTTCCAGAATAAACGGTTGCTTTATTTCGCCTATCCAAGTGAATGAGCTCTTCGACGGTAACAGGAAGGCCTGTTTGAAAGCATCTGTTAGCGGCTGTTCCGGTTAAAACCGACCATACCCCGTCGATATGTGTGGCTGTTTTCCCCAGCGGATCCTAAAGAGAACCGCCGAATAAGTCCTCGAGCAGAAGAGGGTCTGCACCGGGTGCCGATCAACATGGGAATAATCCTGCTGTTTCAATCTGTTTATGGGCTTTTATGCTATTGTATGTGTATTTCGAGCACTTCGTCGATTTTTTCATTCGCTCCTGGTACAAGAATAATATTTATACCGGCTCTTTTAAGAGCTGCCAGATCTTTTACCAGTACGGGAAATCCGGGGTGATTTATGATTAAATTATCAATCTTTATGACAAATAGTTCATCCTTAAATTGATGAGAATATGAGAATACCTCTCT
>QNBH01000179.1 GCA_003645645.1 Spirochaetota bacterium
AAATTATACCATACTTTTATCCAAAATAACAAGCTTTTTAAATAAAAATTATTATCTCCCTCAAAGAATCAGCCTGCATCCATACCAAAACGTTCCGGACTCCCATCGCCAGGTGCCAAGTATTTGTTGATTCTTGCCAGTTCAACTTAACTATATTATGCTTGAAAAATGAAGAAAAAATCGGTATGTTAATAAAAGAAAGCCTATTTCGGCGATTCAAACGTCTGGAGCTGTCGGTAGTTGAGGATAAGCTGCGCTTAGCTGAACAAGGCTATTCGGAAGATTCAAAGTCACTTCTAAAAAATTTGTGCAAAAGGGAAGATAATAGAAATCATCCCAATGGCTGCTCTACTGGAGGTTAATGATAAGCTTATACTTATTGAGGCGAAGATTAAAAAGAAGCTTACAGGCTCCAATCCGGTCCGCATGCTCGCATAAAAACTGGAGACAGTCAAAAGCCTCCAACTCTATCGGAGTAAAGTTAAGGCTTTAGTCGATCTTGGTTTGCGGGTGGAAGAACATAAAAAAGAAGATCTCTTTGAAAAAAGTTTCGAACTCCAGGTAAAATATGGACTTCTTGCAATTGATTCAGTTATTCTTTCAACAGCTTTGAGGATTGGCGGTAACTTTTTTATAACAACCGATAAAATCTTTTCTATGATCGAAGAAATGGCAGTTCTTCTCCTGACCGATATCACTATATAACAAATGCCTGTGGATAGAACGTGATATCAATAGCCCTACAACAATGAGCGTTACTTATTTCATCTCGCAATCTACAATCACAGCTTAATAGGGACAGCGCATTCACCACACAATAATCAGGCAAAAGTACAAATGCCGAGACCAAATGCACCGGAAGAGGCCGTCAGATCCGCTGGTGAATGAGTAGCTCACCGTATTTACTCCGGTGTTTTTCGAAAACCCTCTCACCCAAACAGCTCTTTCACTCTACAGGCTACAAGGATACCTTCGCCCTGCTTGCTCTGGAATCCATGGTTAACTTCGGCTCCGATTCCCAGCACAGAATAAGCTTCGTGCTCTGCGGACAACCGGAAACTGAAGTGATGTACGCATCCTTGGGCTTTCCAGCACAGAGGTATTTATCCTGTTTCTTAAGAAATACCGTTAAATCGAAGGAATATCTTCCTGTCCCATTACCCTGATTCCGTTTTTTAGAATATAGGATGAGGAGATAGGGGCGAGTATTATCCGCTTTCCCGGCCGCCATTGTAACTTACTCTCTTCTAATTCCTTAGAAATTGTCTCAATGACCTTTGCGTCGGTTTCTCTCGGTGTTTCGCTCCATTTACTTTCAACAAAGTGAAGAAAACCTCCCGTTTCGATCAGAAAATCAACCTCTCTTGCCCGTTGATCCCGGTAATACCAGATGTTCGCAGGCCTTTCCTTCCATTGGTTTACCTTTCTAATCTCTGCGTACAAAAAGGTCTCCCACACGGATCCAAGGAATGGAGATGTTAGAAGAGAGGACTTATCGAGGCCCAAAAGAAAACAAAGCAGTCCGGTATCGGAAAAATAGAGCTTTGGTGTTTTTACTACCCGCTTCCCGAAATTGCTGAACCATGGTTCCAGGAGCATGATCTGCCCTGAGGCATGAAGTATCGAAATCCAATCCCCAATCGCTTTTACTGAAACACCAACTTCTTTTGCTACTTCGGTTTTATTCAACATGCTCCCGTTTCGGAAAGCCAGAATCCTGATAAACCGTTCGAAATCGCGTAAACTGACGATGTTCATGATTTGCCGTACATCCCGTTCCAGGTATGTTGCCAGGTAGGAAGAATAGTAATCATAAATGGGAACATCCGGATCTTTCCACAGGGCAGGGAACTGTCCAGTTGTGATAAGTCGTAATAGATCCTCTTTACTGCTCTTTAAATTTAGAGAAGCAGTCATTTCGGCCAGAGCCAGATTTTCCAATTCCAATACTGCACAACGACCGGCAAGGCTATCGGATACATGCTTCATGAGTGGAAATTTCTGGCTTCCCGTTAGAATAAACCTGCCGTTTCTCGCCCTGTCGGCGTCTATTGTCGATTTAAGATGCCTGAAAAAACCCGGTGCATATTGTATTTCATCAACAATAAGCGGTGTTCCATACTCCGCAAGAAACTCTTCCGGGCTGTTCTCCGCCTGCTCCGCCTTGCTCGGTAAGTCCAGAGATACATACCGGTAGTGAGGAAAGAGGACTTTCAGTAGTGTTGTTTTTCCTGACTGCCTGGCACCGGTAAGAATCAAAGCAGGGAAATGGCGCAACAACCTTTTTATCCGGTCCGAAAGTCTTCTCGGGATGAACATATTAAAATATTAATCTTTGAGGTTAAAATTGTCAACCTAATAACGGTTATTATTGCCCGGACATCCATAAATTTCAGATAAACCTCTGGATATTTCTGTTCATGGAAATTGGCTCCATGCAAATTTAGCCGCTTTTTAAAAGAGGCTCAATTATACAACTACACCACTCTCATAACTTAAGCAGGCTCTCTAGATACTTTATCTTTTTCTCACAGACCGGGTTAAAACTTCCTGCAAGCTGGGCTGCCTCTATGCGTTCATCACTCCACAGCCATTTAAATCTGTGGTAAAGACTGTTGTATTCTTCCGGCGAAAGCCCTTCCCAGTATGGACTCTTTTTTTCCTTCAGTAGTTCCGGTGAGCCTGGCTTAAGGGTGTCAATATCCGAGAAATACATATCCAGAGAAAATCTTGCGTTGTATTCTTCCCAGAGCGAAAGGTTTTTCTCCATTGCGGTATTCCGCTGTTTTTCCCAGAACTCCAGAATATCCTTTATGTGGTTTATTGGCTCAAATCCCTTTTTGCCTCCATCGTAAATGGCACATCCTTCCAGCGCTATGATCATTTTCTCAAACTGGGAATGTTCAAACTCAGGTGTCAGCAAGGCACCAAATTTATAATTTTTAAGCAGATCAGTATCGTAAATACAATTGTACAGGGGTGTCTCCGGAGTGGCCAGGGCAAAACGGCCTTCCAGATAAATAAGTATAGTTCTGTCATAACCCGGATACACATCCTTAAACCGCCTGTGCCATTTTTCCAGAACCTTCTCTGCTTCTATGCATCCTATAGTTATAAAAATCATATTTCTTAGATTATACTTTTTTGATTTTAGATAGTTGCTGATATACTCAAGACCGTTGTCCATGGAAACGCCGGAAGCAACAATATCCGCAGTGTAAACTGTGGCGTTATCGGGAACAAGAAATTTTCGATAATAATCCTCACTTATTTCGAACTTACCTTCTTTAAGCACCCTCTGGCTGGAGATGTACGAACTGCTATGCCATTTATAACCGAAGGCCTTCCTCAAGGCATCCCTGACCTTAAAATTAAGTCCACCTCTTAAGATATGATACACATTTACAGTTTTTGAATTTATACAGCTTAGTCTTTCCAGTATATTTATGCCTTTAAGAGCGTTTGTAACTCCGTTTTGCATGAGATTGGTAAAATCGCAATTTATGATCTCAGGATGATTCATAAGGTCTCTGGTATCCCTTGTTGATACTACATACCTCTTCAGATCGGGATTCGAAGAGCCGTCTTCAATGGAATAAACTGCAACCGCCTCATCCTTAAAACGTTTTACAAGTTTACTTTTTCTCATTTTTCCCCTCCTTTGCAGCGAGTATTTTTACGGCTTCCAGTGCTGTTTTTATAGCCTCCTCCACCCCCTTTTTAGAGACTATCGGCTCATCTTTGTAGGTAAGCCCTATAACGGCAAGAACCTCTCCTGCACGCACTCTCCGGATTGAGGATATCACATAAAGTGCAGAGGCTTCCATCGCTGTGGCAAGCACATTAGCCCTCTCCCAGACTTTCCATTTTAGCCTGTTCTCTTCGAGAAGTGGAATATCCTCACTTCCCTCTGTGTAGAAAGCATCTTTTGTATGTCCAATACCAATGTGATGAGGAAACCCCAGCTTCTGTGCGGCTTCCTTTAGTGCGGAACACACCCGGTAATCCGCTACCGCCGGATATTGAATGGGTACGTACTGAACCGTGGTGCCTTCATCTCGAACCGATGCGGTGGTTATTACGAGGTCGCCGATTTTGATATGGGGCTGTAATCCACCGGCCGTACCAACCCTGATAAACGTATCGGCTCCGCACCGGATAAGCTCCTCTACACAGATGGCCGCAGAGGGGCAGCCTATACCGGTGGAAGTTGCAGAAACTTTTATGCCGTCAATTGTCCCCGTAAATGTACGAAACTCCCTGTTAAAAGCCATCTCGCGGACATTATCGAAATATCCGGCAATCTTTTCTGTTCTTTTTGGGTCTCCGGGTAAAATCACATACCTTCCCACATCCCCTTCACCTAAAGCGATATGGTATTCTTTTTCACCTTTCATAAGCTGCTACTCCTTTATATCATCTCTTCCTCTTACGCGTTTTTACGATAATAGTTTCCAGATCGTGCATTATCTCAGGCATTTCCAGGGCGTCAGAAAACTCACTCACCCATCGCTTTATCCGTCCAAGATCCAGTTTCGGGTGGCATCAGTATCTCAATCTTCGATCACAACCGAAAGGAAAATTGCAATGTGCTATTGTTTTAAGGATAAGTCCCACGGCAAGTGTGAGTTTTGAATCCCAAAGTGCCCCGGTTTTAAACATTCAATCTGTGCACAAGAGTATCTGAGAAAACTTCCCTGCCAATCGATTCCATGTCCTCATCTTTACTGAATATTATAATCTGCCAGCCTTTCTGTTCTTGAAAGCGTTTAAGCAATCTCAAAGCATTTTCTGTTCTTCTTCTGTCCATGCTGAGAAAGGGCTCATCGAGAATGAGTATTTGAGCGTTGCTCTTTGCTTTAAGCGCGAGGGCAAACCTGGCAGAAAGCAGAAAGGCATCTTTTGTTCCTCCCGAAAGAAAATCGGTTCTTCTCTTCTCTCCACCAGCATCTGTAACCGTTGCCCTCTCCATATCCAGGTACTCCAGATCTATGGAACGCTGTTGATCGAGAATATCCCCCAGAGTATGGGAAATCTCTTCTGCAAGATTGCCGAGCATCATTCTGGAATCGGTGGAGATCTTCCTGAACAGCTCACAGGCGATGCCTGCTGCCCTCCGATCCAGGTTTAACCTCTCTATTTCTTCCTTTATTGATCGTATCTTTTTCTCATAACCCACTATCCTCTCGGGGATATCCCCCAGAGTGCCTCTCACCATGCCTCTCGATTCGGAGAGAGACAGCGAAAGTCTCTCGGCCTCTTTCTTAAGATTTTCAACCTCTTCTTCGAGCGCAGAGAGCTCCCTCTCCCTCGCCTTTATCTCTGTCTCTGTGGCTTTCTCCCCGGAAATCTCTTTATCCAGCATACCTATCTTTAATTCGCATTCGGTTTTAAGGGAGGTTTCATCTTCAAGATTATAGTATTGAAGCTTATCTTTTATCTGCTTATGCAGCTCCTGCAGAGCTCTATTGAGGGATTTGTATTCCGCCACCTTTTCAGAGTACTCTCTTTTAGAGCTAACTCCACGCTCCCCCAACCAGTAGTTCAATCTCTCCCGGACGTTCCTGGATGAATCTTCTCTCTCCCTTAAAAGCCTCTCCTCCTCTTGCAAAGCCACCTCCAGTCGTTTTACCACTTCCCCGGCCTCTGTATGCTGTTTAAAAATATAGTCGTAATCGTTTATCCTTCTATCCAGCTCTGACAGCAGCCCTTCGTAGGTCTGTGCAGAAAGCCCCTCTTTATCGCCGATTCTTCTGATCCACTCCTCCTTCACCTTTTTTACCGCCTCTTCCACCGAAGAATTGTCGGTCCAGGTCACTCGTCTTCTTGCAAGAAGGGTAAGAAGAATAAAAAAGATAAGTCCTGCTCCTGCCGAAAGGAGCGAAAAGCGGATTGGCAGAAAGAAAAGCGGAACCATACTCAGTAAAAAAACGACACCTGCTATGACCAAAACCAGAGTATTCCACTCTGTCCTTACCTTTTTTTCGGGAGCAGGCCGTTTCTCTTCCAGACTTCTTTTAAGCTCGAAGGCAATCTGATAGGGTCTTTCAAGCTTTCCTTTCTCATTCTCTACATCTACAAGCTTTCTTCTTGCCTCTTGCAATTGCCTTTCCAATGTAGATTTATTTCCCCTCTTTACAGCCAGATCATTCCTTACCTCCACCTCTTCTCTATCAAGATTCTCCATCTCCTCACTTTCGTCGACGGAAAACGCCTTTAACTGTTCTATCTGTTTCTTTGCTTCTCCGTATTTTGACAGCAGATCGAGCACCGATCGGTATTCTTTTAGCTCTCTTATATATTGTTGCTGCTGTAAAAATTGCTTTAACTCCTCAACCCTTTTCTGCTTCTCCTCTATCTTTTCCTTAATTTTTTTAAGCTCCTGTTGAGAACTCTTCATTTTGCTTTCACTATTAAGGATCTCACGGCGCTTCTCATTAAGCTCCTTAATAGCTTTCTCTGCCGTATTCAGCTCGCCTTCCCACCTCTCGAGTTCCTTCATGTGGCTAAGATTCCTGCGGGTGGATGCTTCTCTTTCCAGGTCTTTAGAAATCTCTTCGGGATCTATTCCCCCTGAGAAAAGCTCATTCTTCACCCGATCTATCCAGCTCCCTCCAGAGGGTATCTCCAGGGTAATCTTCCCGGAATTTATAGCATACAGATTCATAAACTCATCCGGGTCTATTTCCACGGCGCTTCCATCAAAAATAATTTTTGAGGTTCGATCTTCGCCATACCTCTCCTTTAGCCTCCGTCCGGCTGAGCTGTTGCCCTTTGGTTTGCACAGGGAGTCAAAAATGGCATCGAAAATAGTGGTTTTTCCGCTTTCGTTTTCTCCGATAAAAAGAGTTACAGAACCAAGATCGAAGTGCCTGCTCCTGTATTTCCCGAAATTTTCAAGCAAGACTCTCTTAATCATCTACCTGATTCAATCCTCTCTTTTATCTTCTTTAATCCCAGACTTCTCGCCCTTAACCAGGCCTTAAAAGCCTCGCCGTCTTCCGGCTCGGGCTCCGCTTCTTTCCATAGCTGAAGAAATTTCACGGCCAGAGGATGCTTCGATATTCCCTCTCTGGAGATAATATCCTCCCTCTCTATCTCCAATCTTCGAACCTTATCTTCATAGCTCTTCCTCAACTCTCTCTCGAGTGAGGAGATCGAGCTCTGGTTCTCCACAACTCCGGTTAAACTTATGTGAATAAAATCGTTGACTCCCCAGGATTCGGCAAGCTCTTCGGTAGGGGATAAATTACCCTCCAGAGTAAGCGGAAGGCGGTAGAACCTGTATTCTCCCGCAGAGGGAAGGCCGACCTTTTTTAACTTTATCTCCTCGCACACCTCTATTATATTTACATACCTGGGACCAATCTCCCCCTTTCTCCAGACTCTTGCAGATCCTGGGTAGGTGAGCAAGACCCCGTCACACTCCCCAAGAAAATGTGTATGAATATGTCCCAACAATGCATAATCGATCGATAATCTCCTAAAAAGATCGGTATCCATTACCGAACCTCTCTCTTCCTCATCGAAAACTGGGACACCCAGTCCGGCTATACTTCCGTGAGCAACTGCAAGGCGAAACCTGCTCTTTTTCTCCGGTACAATCCATTCGAGGTAGTCCGAATAATTACTTCTATGTGGGATTGCTAAAAACTCAAGCTCTTTATCGGGAAAAGAAAACAACTTAAACTTGAAGGAAGAGGCTTCTGCAAGAGCCGATACTCCAAAATCCATCGATGAAAGAGTTCTGTCTCTGCTGTCTAACATTTCGTGATTCCCGGCAAGGAGGATAGTGAAAAGGCCCTCCTTTAAATTGTAGAGCCTTTTAAGAGTCTTTCTAAAGCGTTCGCATAAAACTTCTGCACTTTTAAAGGTGTCGAAGGTATCTCCGCAAAAGATGAGGAAATCTACATTCTCCCTCTGTGCCAGGGAAACAATTTCTTCCAGAACACGAAAGCTGTAATCACTTTCTCCCGTTTCGTGTGTTAAATGAAGGTCTGCACAGTGAAGGATTCTCTTCATGTAGGCCGGTTCACCTCTCCGGTAGTTCTGCCTGGCAAAGTTAAACTCGAATATAGACAAACTTTATTACATTCAAG
>QNBH01000180.1 GCA_003645645.1 Spirochaetota bacterium
AAGTACACCCGAAGCAATTTCCAGACTTCCGGAACAGAAAATAGCAGAACTGATTTTTCCGGCCGGTTTTTTTCGAGAAAAGGCCAGAAATATAAAGAAAACCGCCCTTCTATTATACAGGGACGGAGGAAGAGTTCCTCACACCACGGAGGGGCTCCTGAAATTACCGGGAGTTGGAAGAAAGACGGCAAATCTCGTACTCTTTCTGGGTTTCGGGATCGATGCTATTTGTGTTGACACTCACGTACACAGGATTTCAAACCGGCTCGGCTGGGTTCATACAAAAACCCCGAAACAGACAGAAACCGCCCTTACCAACTTTCTTCCACAAAAGTACTGGGGGGAGATAAATTGGCTCATGGTTAGTTTTGGTAAGAGGATATGCACACCCCTATCACCTTTCTGCTCGACTTGTAAAATCGAATCTCTTTGCGAAAAAAGAGGAGTGAAAAAATATCGCTGAACGCAGGATTATCCGTTTAAAGTTGCAACAAGGATTTAATCATCTTCTTCGGCAATCAAAAGGGTTTTCGGATCCAGCTTTAAATGCATATCCGCCGAAACTATTTCTTTATGATCCTTTACCAGCTCGAGATGGACATACTTGTTTGTATATTTAAGCGAGATAAGCACGGCAGCCTCATCGAGAAAAGGTTTAAGCTCGTATGGAATACCGTTCTCATCAAAAATCGGCTCCTCTCCCTTTAAAGAAGCGCTGAACCATATCTCAAGGTCCATGTTCCGGGCAAATTCACAAAAAGTTTGAAGATCTTCCCTTTTACATTTTGAAAAATCGTATCCGTCCACGATAATTGTATCTGCGGCAAAGTTCCCGTACTTGATCATGGCTTCGAGACTTCTTAGAATCTGAACTGTCGTAATGCCTTCCTGGTTGAAGTTCATTATTACCCGGTTCTTTATGATCTCATCGTGTACCGTTACGGCCGATTCAAGATTCTGCTTTTTTGCAATTTCTTTAAAGATATCTTCATACCAGTTTATGATATGATCGGTACGGGCGGAGAAGGAAACATGAATTACATGCTTACCCTGAAACAACTTATCCGTAGCTATGTGGACAAGACAGGCTGTTTTCCCAACCCCCTTTCTGGAAGCGAGAATACCCAGATTCCCCTTACCCAGACCACCTTGAATGGATTTTTCAAAAATCCTTAAAGGGCTTCTTTTAATAAGCTCCGCTTTTACCATTTGCCAGGCTCCTTTTAACTGTATCTTTTTATCAGTTCCTCGGAGATGTTTTTCGGTACCCGTGTATATTTTAGAAACTCCATGGAGAACTCCGCCTTTCCCTGTGTCAAGGAGCGCAGTGCTGTGGAATAACCGAACATCTCGCTCATGGGAACTTCCGCTTCTATCCGTGTAAAATTACCATCTTCTACCGAACTGATGATTATGCCGCGACGCTGATTGATGCTTCCGAATACATTCCCCTGGAACTCGCTGGGTGTATCCACCGCAACTTTCATGACAGGTTCCAGAATTACAGGCATAGCCTTATCGTAGACTTTTCTGAAGGCGCCGATAGCCGCCGCCTGGAATGCCATATCGGAAGAGTCCACCGGATGATATTGGCCATCTGTTAAAACAACTCTTACACCCACCACAGGGAAACCTATAAGTGTTCCCCTCTCTATGGCAGCTTTAAATCCCTTCTCACAGGAAGGGATAAACTCTGTAGGGATCACCCCACCCTTTATGCCGTTGACAAACTCGAACTTTCCATCCTCAAGGGGTTCTATATAACCCGCTACCCTTCCGAATTGGCCTGCTCCTCCGGTCTGTTTCTTGTGGGTATAGTCAAAATCGGCACGAGCACTTATGGTCTCGCGGTATGCTACCTGAGGCATTCCGGTGTTTACCCTGGCTCCGTACTCCCTTCTCATCCTTTCCAGATAAACTTCCAGATGGAGCTCTCCCATGCCCTGTATTATGATTTGATTGGCTTCTTCATCGAAATAGGTTTTAAATGTGGGGTCTTCTTTCGTAAAGCGGTTCAATGCCTTTGCCATCCTGTCCGTAGAGCCCTTATCTGCAGGTTCCACGGCCAGTGATATAACCGGTTCAGGAATATACATCGATGTCATGGAGTAGTTTAACCCGGGGGAGACAAAAGTATCTCCGGATACACAGTCGATGCCGAAAAGCGCAACTATATCTCCCACTCCAGCTTCGGTAATGTCTTCCATTCTGTCAGAATGCATCCTTATGAGACGGCCTATCTTAAACTTTTTCTGGCTTCGGGTATTGTAAAGATCGTCTCCCTTCTTAATTTTACCCTGGTAAATCCGGATATATGTCAGTTGCCCATATTTACCTTCCTCAAGTTTGAAAGCCAATGCTACCGTGGGAGCATTGTGATCTGCCTTTAATACAACTTCCCTTTCGAAATTATCCAGATCAAGAGCGACATTGGTTACTTCAGAAGGGTTGGGTAAATAATTTACTACTGCATTCAGAAGATTCTGCACTCCCTTGTTTTTATAGGCCGAGCCCATATAAACGGGAGTAAGATCCAACGAAATTGTCCCCTTCCTCACAGACTCATGAATTAACTCAGGTGTCTCTTTCCCTTCCAGGTAGGCTTCTGCCAGCTCATCGGAGATCATCGAGGCTGTATCCAGGAGCTCCTCCCTTCTTGCCTCTGCTTCTTCTCGAAGTGCATGTGGGATTTCATCTTTTCTTAATATCTCACCATACTCCCCTTCAAAGTAACATGCCTTCATTTCAACAAGGTCCACAACACCTGTATGTTTATCCTCAAGACCGATGGGAATCTCCATTAGCACTGCATTATGATTGAGTTTCTCCCTGAGTTGATCTACCACTTTATAGGGATTGGCTCCTATTCTGTCTAATTTATTGATGAAAGCAATTCGCGGCACCCCGTACCTTCTAAGCTGCCTGTCAACAGTAATGGACTGTGATTGAACACCGCCTACAGAGCAGACCACCAGTATGGCTCCGTCCAGCACCCGTAGTGCCCTTTCCACCTCTATGGTAAAATCTACATGGCCAGGAGTATCGATTATATTGATTGTATGCCCTTCCCATTCCACACTGGTCGATGCAGAAGCGATGGTGATACCACGCTCGCGTTCCAGTTCCATAAAATCCATCGTGGCTCCAGTACCATCCTTCTCGTGCACTTCATGCATTACGTGAATTTTTTTGCAGTAAAAAAGGATACGTTCGGTAAGTGTGGTTTTACCGGAGTCTATGTGAGCGCTGATGCCTATGTTCCTCATTTTTGAAAGCTCTTTCATAATATAGATAACCTCATTTCCCTCTTTGCAATTAACCTGAAGGAAGAACAGGATACGATTACCCCTAATATAAATTCATTTACCCCCAATCGTCTATCTTGGGGTATGTGCGAGGCGCCGTTTTTTGTGTTATTATAATAAATATGGGGAAATACTATATAGGGACTTCGGGTTATTCCTACAATGATTGGGTAGGTCCCTTCTATCAAGAAGGTACAAAACAGTCAGATTTTCTTTCATACTACGCCTCCCATTTCCCCTTTGTGGAATTAAACTTCTCCTACTACAGGCAACCGTCTGCTCACATGCTAAGCAGGATGATTGATAAAACCCCTGCGGGTTTCTTCTTTTCTATAAAGGCTCACCAGAGTCTAACCCATCAGGTAACCGCCGACTGGGGGAAGGAGACAGATACATTTCTAAAGGGCATTACTCCTCTACTTACAGAGAATCGACTTGCTGCTGTGCTGCTTCAATTTCCCTACAGCTTTCACTACACTGCGGAAAACAGGAAATATCTTGCCGATTTGTGTTCCCGTTTCTCCGAATTACCTACTCTTGTAGAGTTTCGGAATAGGGAATGGCAGAAAGAGGAAGTCTATAATGGGTTAAGAGAGAGAAATCTTGGGTTGGTGGTTACAGATTCACCCGATTTGAAGGGACTGCCCTTTCCGGAGGCAATAGTTACCTCTTCATACGGTTATATCCGGTTTCACGGACGAAACAGGAAGAATTGGTGGCATGGAGACAGTGAAAGCAGGTACGATTACCTCTACAGCGAAGAAGAGCTTGAGGAATGGATACCGAAAATAGCGTATATTCTCGGTAAAACCACTGTTCTATTCATTGCTTTCAACAACCATCGTAAAGGACAGGCGGTGCAAAATGCCATACAGTTGCAGAGACTCCTCAAAGAAAGAGAAATGGAGGTAAGTAGCTGAATTAACGTTAATTTAGCTATTTTCGCAAGCTGCTTACTGGCCTTGAGAAATCATAAAGTAGTACAGGATCGTCAAAAGAAACATATTGATAAGAGGGAGTAATATTTTTTAGAAAGTTCTTCTGTAAATTGAGGATACTCGCTATCAACTGAAGATTGTTCTTTATCCGGTGATGAACCTCCCGTAGAAGCACGTCTCTCATGTTTCCATAAGCGTCTTCCTGTGATCTGTCGTTATGGCCATGCTTCAATATTCATACTCCCTTTGCATATTGAAGGCAGATTATCATCCTACGATATAAATTATTTAGCAATTTTCATGCCAATTATACGATCAGTGGTAATTGCTCCTAATTCTTTATATATCAAATAATTGTTAACTTATAGACATGCCCCGTGCTTAAAAATTATACTTAACTTTTGTTGATTTGTTGTCTATCTATTGAAAAAAGTTGAAAGGGATGACTTATTCGACAGTTTATTTTCTCTCTTTACGATCTTTAATTAGACGCTTGCTCAATGCCTGAGGGGATATACCCAGGAAGCTTGCTGCGAGCGATTGATTGCCTCCAGAGCGTTTCATTGCCTCTCTGATTAGAAGTTCATTAACCTGTTTCAATGTCGGTAGTCTATCGGAAAATGTAACAAGCCCATCTTCCAGGCTTTTCCCGGGAAGGCCGGTCTCTCTTCCGATTTTTCTTTTAAATGTTGCAAGTGAGAGAATACCGGACTTGTGTCTACTCAATGCTTCGAACATCATGGATCTAAGCTCTCTTATGTTTCCAGGGAAATCATAATTTTCGAGAAGTGGTAAGAGTTCCCGTGGTACGGCCGGTTTTTCTCTTGATAACACCGTACATGCCTCTTCCAGAAAATGATTTACAAGAAGAGGAAGATCATCCAGTCTCTCTTTTAACGGAGGCAGATGAACTTCGTGAGTTGAGATACGGTAATAAAAATCTTTTCTAAAACCTCCTTTCTTAACAAGCTCTTCAAGATTTTTATTTGTTGCCAGTAAGATGCGGGCATCTGTACGTTTGGGTATATCCGATCCAAGGGGATAATACTCCCTTGTCTCAAGAAGACGTAAAAGCTTAACCTGCGATGAGACACTTAAATCACCTATCTCATCGAGAAAGATTGTTCCTCCCGAAGCCCTCTCTATCATTCCCTCACGTGATTCCAGAGCACTTGTAAATGCTCCCTTCCTGTGGCCAAAAAGGGTATCGGCAAAGATTGTATCATCCAGTCCGGCAATATTGACAGCTACGAAGTTGCCCTCTATTCCACTTGTCCTGTGTAAAGCCTCGGCTATAAGCTCCTTTCCTGTACCTGTCTCTCCGGTGATAAGCACTGTCTCCGATGTTTTCGCTATTGTTTCTATGAATAGAAAAATAGAGAGCATCTTCTCATTACGGGTTATTATTTTTGAGAAAGCTTCCGGGCTTTCAAGCGTCCTGTTCAGAAAAGCCGTTTTTAAATTCTCAAACTTTCTCTTAAGTTCCCTGTTCTCGGCAACCTGTTTTATAACACTTACGAGTCTGCTTTCTTCCACGGGTTTTACTAAATAAAATAGTGATTGTAAAAACAATTATTCTTGCCTGGGCATGCAAGCCCGGTATTCAGGGAGTTAATCCGTCTCTTTGTATATTTGCAGGAAGTATAACCCTTGCCACTGTACCCTTACCCTCCTCCGATTCGAACAATAGCTCCCCGCCGTGTTCAGAGACAATGCTGTTTGAAACAGACAGCCCCAATCCTGTTCCTTCCGATCTCTTGGTGGTAAAAAAGGGATCCTTTATTTTTGAAAGATACCGAAGAGGTATACCGCAACCATGATCTTCCACCTCAACGACAACAGCGTTTTCTTCTATTTTGAGGTAGGTTCTAACGACAATTTTATCTGTTTTATTTTTTAGAGCCTGGCATGCATTCTCAATTAAGTTAACAATCACCTGACCCAGCTTCTGCGAATTACCCTTTACGGGTGGTAATTTCTCCCCGTATTCTACAGAAAAGTTTTCAGTCGACTTTTTTATGAAGGGAGAGATCAGTGCGACTGCCGTTTGGATAACATTGTTTATATCAATATCACTCATACTGCCGTCTCGATCCTGACGTGCAAAGGTCTTTAAATCCTGTACAATACTGTCTATCTTTTTGGAACATTCTTCGATAATACCGTGATATTCAGTTATCCTGGACCTTATCTCGGAATACTCGATACCTCTAATAAGAAAATCTCCCTCCTCCCGGTAATATTCATCCAGAATGGGTAATATAACCAGCCAGGCCTCTTTAAGGAAAGAGGTATTGAGCATGATTGACTGGTTTGGATTGTTTATCTCATGGGCAACGCCCGTTACTAATACCCCCAGAGAGGCGAGTCTGTCTGCCTGAATGAGTTGTTGCTGCTGTAACCTTGCCCGTTCTTCCATCTCTTTCTTTGGAGTTATATCCTGAACGTGTAAGAGACACCTGAACCCCGAATCCCCTTCTTCATTATCACCTGAGAAGGGATTAACCATTATTTCAAGATAGGCTATGCCTTTTCTTGAGCTCATCAACTTCTTCTCACTTCTAATTCTGTCAAAATCATATAGAATCTCGGTTTTGTAAAGTTCTCCCCTGTTAAGACTCTCTATTAGACTTTCATCGAGGTAGAGATCGGAAAAAATATTTAACCCATACCCATCTTCTCTCTTTTCCAGACCCAGAATGGCAGAAAGGGCGGAATTGAAATCGAGAATCTCACCTGATCTGTTACATAGAGCTATTCCTATGGGAGAATGCTCAAAGATATTATGAAACTTCTCCTCGCTCTGTCTCAGTACATTCTCTATTTTCTCCTTCTCTGTTATGTCTATGCCTACACCGAAAAAATACTTTACTCCTCCATCGGGACCAATAACCGGACTCCCTCTCCATTCAATATTAAGGGTCTGTCCGTTTTTCTTAAGCACATGGTTTTTGGCTACTACTTTGTTCTCATTTTCCAGTATATCTTTAAAGACATCTCCGACCCTGACCCTCTCCTCGTAAGGGATAAACATGTCAAGATAATCCTTTCCGATAACCTCACTTAACTTATACCCCAGAGCTTCCAGCATGGAACGGTTCATCATAAGCACTTCACCGTTCTGGTCTATCGCTACAAAAAAGGCAGGAGAGCTCTCTATAAGGGCATTACTGAAAGACCTTTCTGTTTCAAGCCTCCTTTCGATCTTTATTTTACCGGTAAGATCATTAAAAATAATCGCAATATCACCGTTTGAAAGTCTGTACACATGCCTCTCGGCCCAGTAGGTAACCCTCTTATCCCTGTAAGGGGCAATGGGTGTTTGCTCATCCTTCCCGGTTTTCCACACTCTTTTAAAAACATCTATAAGCCCAATCTCCTTCAACCCGGGGAATGCCCCGGGGCCGCTCCTGCCAATGACATCCTCTCTCTTTCTCAAGGTTATTCTTTCAGCAGCCCTGTTAAAATCTTTTATTATAAAATCTTGCCCGTCTCCTATTACTTTATAAACTATCACTCCGCTGCTTATGTGGTTGAAAAGCTCCCTGTACCGTTCTTCGCTCTCCTTAAGGGCTTTCTCCATATTATGCTTGTAAACGGCAAGCTCCAGGGTCCGCCAGAGATTTTCCTCCTCTATGGGCTTAACTTTAAACCCATATGGATTTGTCTCCTTTACCTGCGAAAGAGTCTCCTTATCGGAATAGCCCGAAATATA
>QNBH01000181.1 GCA_003645645.1 Spirochaetota bacterium
ATAGATATCTTCCTGTATCATACCCTTTTTCAACAAAATGTTGTAGATGCTTTTAAAGGCATTGTGTATTACCTGGAACTGCGTTCTCATTTCCGGAAGGATATGCTTCTCCAGGTATTGCTTTCTTTTCTCTATCGATTCTTCCAGGGCTGCCTGAAAACCGGAATTGTCTTCCATAATGGATACATTATAAGATAATATAGAAATTGACAAGAGATAAAAGCACTAATGGGAGTAATAGGAAAATTTACAAAAGAGAAGCTTATAGTAGGAGTACTCATTTCCAAGGAGTTGTTAAGCCCCGTTGGGGCGCTCAAAAACAATAAAAATGGCCCACGTCGGCGGGCCGATAACTTTTCTAAGGAGAGCCTTCTACTTAAGGTTTTAGAAATACTTGAAAGGCACTTCGGCCCGATTGACTACCAGAGTCGAACTATAGAGTTTAACTTCACCGATTACTACACTGAAGAGATGGGGAGTGATATTAAGAGAATGTTTCTCTCTTTCGGTAAGCTGGTTACCCCGGAGAGCCTTGCCGATATAAAAATTAAAACCAACGATATAGAGGGGCTGTTTGCAGAGAGAGGGAAGAGAAGGGTAAATCTCGACCCGGGGCTTCTTAATACGGTTAGATTGATCCTTGCAAGCACAAAAAACGCTCCCCACCGCATTCCCCTCCGTGGGGGCATATATGCAGAGATTACCCTTCTGTATCAAAACGGAGAGTTTATCCCCCTTAAATGGACCTATCCCGATTATAGAAGTGAGAGTTACAGAGAGATTCTTGAAGAAGTAAGGGAAATATATAAGGGGCAGTTGAAGCAGGAGAGAGAAAAGGCCCGTTAAAGATCGGTGTGAAGAGATACTTTATTCCACTGTACTGTCTAATGGCAATTCTTGCAGGCTGCTCCTTTTTTGGTGGAAAGAGCCGCATTCGAGTGTTTTTGCCCGGTGTACCAGAAAACTATAAGTCACTCTTATCTGAACCCGGTTTCATTCTTCTTATTCCGGATAAAGAATCCACTTGGAGCAGACTCTATATACCTTCCCATACAAGAGAAGTTGTAATTCCGGTTCAAAAAAGGCAAAACCTCCCTCTTCTAGCCTATCCGGTTTTTCCCGAATTCTTCGAAAACCATATCAGCGATGGTGCAGATACCGGTGGATCCTTACCGGTATGGAAACCTGCAGGTGCCCTCTTCCCCCTTCATCTACAGGATAACAACACAATAGAGATTAAATGGGAACACGGCTTTATTGCCTCTTTGTTTAAGAGTCTCATGACTCAGGGAATTGAGGTGGAGTTCATAAACACCAAGAGATTGGTCGAAGAAATATGGGGAAAATCGGGGGGAAATCCCTGGGTATTAAACGACGAGACAATTCTTGAAGCTTTAAGTTACAGGAACTTCAGAGCCGATCTGATTAGAGAAAAAGATAATCATTTCCTTTCAGTTACAGCACAGAAGGGAATATGGATATCCTGCAATCCCTTCGATAGACCTTTAACTTCAAATCCGGAAGGTAAGCTCAATTTTAACAGAATTCATTCCGGCTTTAACCGGTTCTTTCACGCAGAAAGCAGGAGCTATCTGGATATCTATATCGATGAGCTGGAGTGGATTCTTATCGATTCTGAAGGGGAACGGATAGAATCCGGGAACTGGTAAGTACCCTGGGGGTATTTTCGGTTATAAGGATGTCGTTCTCAAGCCTTACCCCACCCCATTGGGGATGGTACAACCCGGGTTCCAGGGTAATTACCATTCCGGGTTCCAATGCAGTTTCACTATCCTCTCTGTTTCGTAAAAATGGAGATTCGTGGGGTTCAAGCCCTATGCCGTGTCCCAGACCGTGGGGCATATTTAGATCGTTTTCTTTTAAAAACTCATCCACTCTACGGGCAATTTCCCTGCAGGAGGTTCCGGCAACACAACCTGATAGAGCAAGCTCATAGGAGCTTTCAACCAACCGGATCATCTTCTTCTGTTCTGCAGAGGGATTTCCGTTAAATACAGTAAAGGTAACATCGGTGGTATACCCCTCAAACTTCACTCCAAAATCAACTATGTTAAACCCTTCTGCTGTAACTGATGCTCCTGAATATGTGGGATAGGGGTGAATGGCAAAACTACGCCCGGAACCCGCAACAAGAGTCTCGAATCCGGTGCTCTCCGCCCCCATTTTTCTCGCTTCTGTCTCTATGGTAAGAGCCACATCAATTTCACTTTTAAAGGCACCTCCACGGAAGCCCTCTTCCAGAATATCCAGAATCCTGTCGGTTATTTCAGCCGCTCTCTGTAAAAACTCTATCTCCTCCTTCTCTTTTCTCATCCGCAGACTCTGGATCCGCCTGTCCAGCCCCTCTTTCCTGCAGAGAACTCTTCCTTTCAACTTCTCTGAAAGATCACCGTAGAGAAGGTGGGGAGTGTTACCCGATATCTCTACTATAGAATCCCTTCCGAGCCCTTCTCTCCTGAGTACTTCCGGGATGGCTCTCTCGGGAAGCCGGCTAAACTCGTTATAGGGGATAACCTCATCTGCAAATGACAGCTTTTCTGCAAGCAGAATATCCCAGGGAACGAGAATAGTCTTCCCAGCAGAAAACACAAAGAGCAGGGCATCTGAGGGCAGTCCAGTAAAGTATCTTAAAGCGGTGTTTCGCCTGCCTTCAGAATCCTCGATTATTACGGCATCAATGTTCTCTTTTTTAAGCCAAGATACAAGTTTCTCGACTCTTCCTGGAAAGTTGGGGTTATTTTGCAACTATGTTTACCAGCTTATCGGGTACAGTAATAATTTTAACAATCTGCTTACCATCAATAAGTTCTTTGATCCGATCAACGGCAAGTGCTTTATCCTTCATCTCTTCCTCCGGTGTTCCCACCGGTAACAGGATTCTGCTTCTCACCTTGCCGTTTATTTGGATAACAACTGTAACCACCTCATCGATAGTAAGTTCCTCTTTCCATTCGGGCCACGACTCTTGCGAAACGGAAGGTTTATTTCCCAGCTTCTCCCAGAGCTCTTCTCCCAGGTGGGGGGCATAGGGGGAAAGGAGAAGCACAAATGACTCCCATAATCTTCGGTTAAGGTTTTTACTCTTATACATCTCGTTTATAAAGATCATCATCTGAGCTATTGCAGTATTAAACTCCAGACTTTCTGTATCCCTGGTTACCTTTTTTATTGTCTTGTGGAGGAGTTTCTCAAGTTTATCCGGCGGCTTCTCATCTACAAGTTTCCGTTCCGAAAGCCTCCACACCCTGTCGAGAAATCTGTGTACACCCTTAAGTCCTCTTGTAGACCAGACTTTGGTTATCTCCAGAGGACCCATGAACATCTCGTACATCCGCATCGAATCTGCACCATACTCCTGGACAATATCATCGGGATTTATCACATTGCCAAGCGATTTTGACATCTTTACCCCGCCTTCGCCCAGAATCATCCCCTGATTTACGAGTTTCATAAAAGGCTCGTCCGTGTTTACAACCCCTATATCGTAGAGAACCTTATGCCAGAACCTCGCATAAAGAAGATGTAGAACAGCATGTTCTGCTCCACCTACATACATATCAACAGGCATCCAGTACTCCACCTTATCCTTCGAGGCCAGCTCCCGGTCGTTATGGGGATCGAGATACCTCAGGTAATACCAGCATGAACCTGCCCACTGTGGCATCGTGTTGGTCTCTCTTTTTCCGGGTCCTCCACACCCGGGACACCTGGTATTTACCCATTTCTCAATCTTTGCCAGAGGGGATTCCCCGGTACCGGTAGGAAGATAGCTTTCCACCTCTGGTAGTGTTAAAGGCAGCTCCTCGTAGGGAAGAGGTACATTGCCACAGTTCTCACAGTGAACAATGGGAATGGGCTCTCCCCAGTATCTCTGCCGGGAGAAAATCCAGTCTCTCAACTTATAATTAACTGCTCTTCTTCCCGCTCCCCTCTCTTCGAGCCATTTAATAATAGCTTCTTTAAACTCTGCGGTTGTTAGCCCGTCGAATTGGCCCGAGTTAACTGCAATTCCGTCCTCTGTATAGGCGGCATCGAGCTCGTATAGACTGCCGTCTTTAGATACTACCTGTATTATTGGCAGATTAAACTTCTTTGCAAACTCGAAGTCCCTCTCATCATGGCCAGGAACCGCCATAATCGCTCCGGTACCGTAGTGTAGAAGAATATAATCAGATATCCAGACGGGAATCTTCTCCCCGTTTACTGGATTTACAGCATAGGCTCCCGTGAAAACACCGGTTTTTTCTTTTGCAAGATCGGTTCTCTCCAGGTCAGACTTCCTCTTTGCCTGTTCTCTGTATTCGAAGACAACCTCTTTTTGATCCGAAGCGGTTATTTTCTCTACAAGGGGATGTTCAGGCGCTAGAACCATATAGGTTGCACCGAAGAGGGTATCCGGTCTAGTGGTAAAAACCTCTATTTTACTATCTCCTTCTGCAAGGGGAAAGATTACATTTGCACCCTCACTCCTTCCGATCCAGTTCCTCTGCATGGTCTTTATGGCTTCAGGCCAATCCAGCTTTTCCAGATCTTTAAGAAGCCTCTCGGCATAGGCGGTTATTTTAAGCATCCACTGCCGGATATCCTTTCGGGTTACCAGGGTGTTGCACCTATCGCACCTGCCGTTATTTACTTCCTCGTTTGCAAGCCCCGTTTTACACGAAGGACACCAGTTAATAGGAACGGTATCTTCATAGGCAAGCCCCATCTCGTATATCTTGAGGAATATCCATTGCGTCCATTTGTAGTACCCGGCGTGGTGAGTGCATACCTCCCTGTCCCAATCGTAGGAAAAACCGAGCGATTTTATCTGTTTACGGAATCGCTCTATGTTACTATCTGTGGAGATGCGCGGATGGGTTCCCGTTTTGATAGCATAGTTTTCCGCCGGAAGGCCGAATGCATCGAAGCCCATGGGATGAAGCACCCTGTAGCCTTTCATCCTGAGATAGCGGCAATATATATCAGTGGCGGTGTACCCCTCGGGATGTCCTACGTGTAAACCGGCAGATGAAGGATAGGGGAACATATCCAGAATGTACCTTCTCATATTTTTAGGTACGGAAGGCTCCTCCGTAACCCTGAAGGTCTTGTTTTCTTCCCAGTAATTCTGCCATTTCTTCTCAATGTGAGTAAAATCGTACTTCCTCATGTGTTAAGAGAATAATCTTTTAGGAGCTTTTCGTCAATGCAGGGAAATGGTTCGGTTAGAGCTTAGCCAATTGCCTCATGTTGATCAAGACTCACAAGGAAAAACCCATTTATACAGCCAAAGCCTTCATAAACTAAAGCAGAATATAGATAGTTATAAAATGTCAAGTTCACGAATATAATAGTCTCTTCTGGGCTTAAGCTTCCGTGCTTGACTCTGCCTCGCTTTGTATCTAATCTTAAAGTATGTTTTGCCATTGGATAGAATCGGAAGAACCCCTCGCAAGAGCAGCGAGAGTAGCAGTTGAAGAAGTATTAAGAGTAAAAGAGCAGGAAAAGGTACTTATACTAACAAACCCCAACAGGGAAGTAGGATTAATCGCCCTTGCTGTATACGATGCCGTACTTAACACCGGGGGGAGACCTGCCCTTATGTTTCAGCAGGAGAAGAGTCAATTCGATTTTGCAGAAGATGCGGTAATCGAAGCTCTCTCTTCCGAGCCTGATGTAGTAATATTGCTCAGCAAACTAAAACTTGGAAAGGACAAAAAGAGAATAAAAAAACCTTTTATGACCAATGGTAAAAAATTCGATCATATTTTCTCCTATCTTCTCGAGGGGGTTAAGAGGATCCGTTCATTTTACTCTCCTGGAATAACCAGAGAGATATTTATAAAAACAGTTCCAGTTGATTATAAAAAGATGAAAAGCCACTGCATGGTGGTTAAGCAACTCCTCGATGAGGCAGAAGAGATAAATATTACAACTGCCCTGGGAACGGATATAACCATAGGAGCGCGAAACCGTACCACCCATACCGATGACGGTGATTTTTCAACACCGGGTACCGGGGGGAACCTCCCCGCAGGAGAGGCTTTTATCTCACCGGAACTGGGATCTGCCTTCGGCACAATCGTCTTTGACGGAAGTATGGATATCCACGACAGGGTGCTTATTCCTGTAAATCCTATTACCGTACGAGTGGAAGGAGGGTTTGTAACAGAGATCGTGGGCGGAGAAGAGGCGGATAAACTTGCCGAAACGATCCGTCTGGCCGAAGAGAAAGCCCTTTCCATGGAAGAAGAGGGTAGGCTTTCAGAGGGAGAGGGTAAAGAATATGCAAAAAATGCCAGAAATCTGGGAGAACTGGGCATAGGCCTCAATCCGTCCGCAGAAATCGTGGGTAATATGCTCGTAGATGAGAAAGTTTTTAAAACCTGTCATATTGCCCTGGGTTCAAACTACGATCGCGATGCCAGGTCGCTTATACACCTCGATGGGCTCATCCGCCTCCCAACAATTAAGACTACCGATTCTACTGGTAAGCGGATTACCATTATGAAAGATGGCGAGTTAGTTCTTTAGCTGTTTAGAGCCAGGCTTGTAGTTTACAGAGATAATTTTTTTTCTCGATACCGAATCTACAACAAATCTGCCCTGCGGAAGATCTATAACCTCCCCCTTTACGGGTATATGGTCTAAACACTCCATGAGGTAGCCCCCCAGGGTTTGTGCATACTTACCGTGAGGCAGATCTATTCCCAGGGCGTCATTTAACTGAGGGAGAAGAATCTCGGCCTTAATCAGGTATTCTCCGTTTTCAAGATAGAGGATTTTTTCGTCCCCCTTCTTCTCATGCTCATCGTATATTTCGCCCAGCACCTCTTCTATTACATCCTCCAGAGTTACTATGCCCGCCAGACCACCGTATTCATCAATCACTATGGCTATGTTTAGCTTCTCCCTCTTGAACTGGGTAAACATATCCTTTACTCTTTTTGTTTGAGGCACGTAAATGGGCTTAAACATGATCTCTTTAAGCTGAACCTCGATTTCCCCTTCGGAAATATTTTTTAAAATATCCTTTATGAGAACAACGCCAACAATGTATTCGGGGTTCTCGTCAAAAACAGGTATCCTGGAAAACCCTCTTTTAATTACCTTATCCAGAACGTCCCTTATCTTGCTCTTTGCATTCAGGCTGAAGACTTCTGTACGATGTGTCATTATACCCTGGACGGTGATCTCACTCAAACGAAAAATGTTTCGAATCATCTGGGTCTCGTTTTTCCCTATTATGCCTACATGTGCGGCAAGGTTTACCATGTGCATGACACCTTCCAGAGATACATACTCACGATTTCTAGCCTGAAGGACACGGGCGAGTAATATGCTGAAAAGACCGATAAAAATCGTAATCGGTCTGAAAAGAATGATAAAAAACTTTATCAGGGGAGCTGTATGAATGCAGATAAAATCGTTGTAAACTATGGCGATTCTCTTCGGAGTTACCTCGGCAAAAATGAGGATAGCAAGGGTAAGAACACCGGTTGTAATTGCAATTGCCCGGTTACCGAATATCTGTATGGTGATTTGAGTGGCTATTGCCGAGGCTGCAATATTTACCAGATTGTTCCCAAAAAGAATCGTTGGTAGAAGCACATCCGGCTTTTCTGCCAGCTCCTCCACCATTTTACCGCGTTTACCTCTTCTTTCGCCCATTTCCCTGATTTGCACCATGGAAAGTGAAGTAAAGGCGGTCTCGGATGATGAGAAGAATGCAGAAAGGACGATTAGAATAAAGAGAAAAATAATTTGTGTTATCATTCTTTATATACTCTTATAGGGGTGATATTGGATTGGAAAGGGTCCTC
>QNBH01000182.1 GCA_003645645.1 Spirochaetota bacterium
ATCAAACTTTTTTCGGGGAATCAAACTAACTAGTTTATATTTTTCAATATATTTGATATTTTAATTACAGTTTTTATATATAGGGTATTTTATTTATTATCAATATGGTAATATTTGGAGGCATCTTAATATGAGAAAATTAGACCAGAAACATATTCAATGGCTCGAAAATAATTTCCCTGGACGATATACCATAGACCCACGGGAGCGTTCCATGTACAGTCACGATATAGGCTCGATTCCTGCAACGATTCGCCCTTTTCTGGGTAATACCACTCCATCCGCAGTGGTACAGCCTGTCTCGGAAGAGGAAGTACAAAAACCGATCAAATGGGCTCTGTCCGAGAGAATACCTCTGGTTCCCCGGGGAAAATCGACCTCCAGTTACGGAGGAGTACTTCCCGTAAAGGGCGTGATAGTGGTTGATTTTTGCAGAATGGCAGAAGTAATAGAGGTAAAAGATGACACTGTTACTGTTCATTCAGGCATCTCATGAAAAAGGCTTGATGCAAATCTAAAAAGACAGGGATTAACCCTGCGTGTTTACCCTTCATCAACAGTTGGTGGGTGACTTGCTCAGGGAGGATCCGGCTTTGGTTCCTGGTATTACGGAGATTTTTTAAGAAATATAATTTCCGCAAGCGCAGTCCTGGCCGATGGTACAATAAGAACTTTTACAGAAAATGATTTACACCTCCTCTACGAAGCCGAAGGCATAACCGGAATAATCACTAAGATTACTCTTTTAGTCAGACCGGAAGAGGATACAGAGGTAAAGGTTGTCGCTTTCAATACAGCCACGGACCTGCTCTCATTTATAGGAGAAATCAGAGACGCCGATATCTGGTCTCTTTCATTCATTAACCTAACCATGGCTTCTCTTAAAAACATAGCTCCCCTTCGAACTCATCATGGTCATCCGGTAGAATAAAGAATTACCCTCCCCGAAAAATACCTGGTTATGCTTGCCTTCACAAAGGATAATGCAGAAAAAATAATTGGAAAGATCAGAGAGTTATCGAAAAGATGAAGAGGAGAACTCCTTTCTGATAAAATGGCCTGCCACGAATGGAAAGAGCGGTTTAATGTTATGAAGATAAAGCGCCCTGGCCCTTCGGTTGTACCCGCAGAAGCAAATATTCCTCTGGATAAGCTCGATAAAGTGCTTACAGAATTGGGAGAAAGGATATCCCAACCTCTGGCTATCGAGGGAATGGGGGTTTCCGGAAGAGAGATGGTGCTGTTGGGCTTTATACCACATGACGAAAGGTCTACAGGATATCCGTTCGCTTTCTCCCTTGCTCTTACTGTATCGGCTGTAGCCAAAAAACATGGCGGGAGACCCTATTCCACAGGACTGTACTTCGCAAACGAGGTAAAAACCGTGCTCGGAAAGGAGAAACTTGACCAGCAGGCGGTAAACACTTACACGGTGTGCACAACCTGCGAAAGGTGCAATGTAAACTGTCCGGAAGGGCTTCCTGTAGAGCCCGCATGGCTTACCCCCCGCAATGAGTTTATCGAAAAGAAAAAGTTTATGATCATTCCGCCCTTCGAGATAATGTCTGCCTTCCTCAATAATAATCTAAATATCTGGGCATATTACAGAGAAAATTGCTCCGACTGGATACCCGAGGAGGTAAAATCTTCGGTGAAAGACGGGGCAGAGCTGCTCTATTTTGCAGGCTGTACCGCCTCTTTCGTTGAGCAGGATATAGCCTGTTCTGCAACAAGGCTTCTTCACGATGCGGAAATCGAGTTCTCCTGCATGGGAAATGATGAGTGCTGCTACGGATTACCCATGCTTGTGGCAGGAAAGTGGGATCAATTTGCAGAAATTTTAAAACAAAACGTAAGTACGGCGGAGAGGATGGGTGCAAAAACAGTGGTTACGAGTTGTCCCGCCTGCTGGCTTTCCTGGACACACGCTCTACAGGGAGTGGGCGCAGAAACTTGGGATTTCCTACAATTTTTCAGTAAAACACTACTCCGAGGTTCTTGGTGATAAAATCGATAGCGGTAAACTCACATTCAACGAAATCAAGACAAAGGTCACATGGCATGACTCCTGTTATATTGGCAGAGCAGGAGGATTGTACGAGCCGCGGAGAAAGCTAATCAAACCTGTTCCTGGAGTGGAGCTTGTGGAGATGGAGCACAACAGGGAAGACGCCCTCTGCTGTGGGTCGGTGTTAAGCCTTATATCGGAACCCGAAATCGCCTATGGTATTGGGAAAAAGAGGCTGGACGAGGTTAAGGCCACATGTGCGGATGAGGTTCTTTCTCTCTGTCCCTGTTGCCAGTTCCAGCTCAGGGTATCTGCAAGCAAAAACAATATGCCTGTCAAGGTAACAGATCTTTCCTCCTTCCTTGCAAAAGCGAGGGGATACGAGGTAAAGGAGGATCTGGATCATGTAATGAACTCCTGGGCGACCTTCGAAGCCATGATAAACCTTATGATCCCCGAGAATATGGCCGAAATGATGGAAGAGATATTTCCGCAGATGGTGGATGCCATGCCTCTGGGCATGGGAAAGATGATGCGCTTTATAGGAAAGCTTGGCCCCCCGGGCGGATTCATACTGGGTGCCATGAAACCGCTCTTTCCTCTACTTTTCCCTCTTTTGATGCCGGGGATGATGGCCAAAGTAATGCCTGCAATGCTTAAGGCGGTAGAGAAGCGTGTACTCATGCCGGATTTCATGAAAGAGCAGATGCCTGAACTAATGCCTGCGGCGATGGAGAACCTAATGCCCAACATGCTCCCCGATATTGTTCCTCTGGTTTCACAGCCCCTTATCGATTACCTTAGAGGCAGGAGAAGTTCCTCTGAAGATAGTGGGAAACTCGAAACAATGCAGAGAAAAGTTAAATAACAGAGAAAACACCATTGCCACTCAAGTACTGTTACCTGTAGAATGAAAGAAAATAAGATAATGCGAGGCGGGTATTTGGAAGAAGAAAAAGGCAAATCAGGGGAGACTGAACATTCCCGGACGGGATTTAATCTTGGCGATATTCCTCTTGAAGGAGAAAGCTCCACATCCCAATTCGGCCGGAAAGTTCCCGATATAACCGGGATGGATGAAAAATCTGCCAGGGAGTATCTGCTTGCCCTGCTTACTACCATAAAGGAGACAAAGGTTAAACGCAGACAACTGGAGAAAGATGAGGAGACGTGGAACAGGAGAGTAAAGCTCGCCGAAGAAAAGGGAGAGGTCGGGCTTAAGGCACAGGCGGAATTAAAGGTTGATCAGATTCATGCCGATATCGAGCAATTGGTGGCAGAAGAAGAGGCTCTATTAAGTGAGCTCGAGACAGTTAAAAGGCAGTTGCGTATCATTAAGGCTCAACCTGAATATACGGAAGATGCAGACCTTCTTCTCGCTCAACTGGAAATGGCAGCGGGTAAAGTTGATGAAACCGAAGAGAAGTTCAAGCAGGAGGAAGCCGAGATCGCACTGGAAAGATTAAAAAAAGAAATGGGTTTATCGGATTCAGAGTGATACTCTATCATAAGCTCTACACCATTTTGAGTCTTTTAAGAACACTTTTGTAAGCCTCTACCATGGCACTGTTCAGGGATTCCTCGTAGATTATAAGGAGTTGACGGAATTTATCCAGCTGGGCTTCCTTTCCCCTTTTTAGTTTCTTCCATATATTCCCTCCCTCTTCAACAGAACGAATTATCGAGCGCATATTGTGGATCTTATCACAGCAACTTATAGCCTTTGCTTCCCTGCTCGCCCCTTTAAGCCTTTCAAAATACCTGTTTTTCCTCCTCTCCCAGGAGAGGCTTTTATCCAGCTCTGAGACCTCCTCCACCAGAGAGGCTACTTCAATGCCAAACTCTTCCTCCAGTTCGTTCAGACTCAATGCTGTATCTTCCACAACATCGTGCAGTATTCCCGCGGTAACCACCTCCTCGGGATATCCATACTTAATCAGCATCAATCCAACAGCTATCGGATGGGAGATATAGGGTATCTTTCGCTTGGGATTCTTACGGTACTGGTTTCTGTGACATATAGCAGCTAATTCAACGGCTCTTTCTATTTTATCTGTATACATTTTACTCCCCTTTTATATTCGACGGGTAGATGTAAAAGATATACAAGAAAAATGTAAGAGATTGGGATTGCCTGATCAGTCAAATTTCAAATTGTGTGTAAATATTGACAATATCTCTAATTAAAGACTACTATAATTTTTATAATGGATACATAAAGAATGCAGTTGCACTCATTAAACAGGAAGTCATTCTTAAAGATTACTTGTTCTTTTAAGAAACATATTATAGGGCAGATTGCAAAAGACAGCAGTGTGGTAAAATGTAATGAATAATGAAAAGGTGGAATATTGGCTCG
Source organism: Spirochaetota bacterium (assembly GCA_003645645.1). Lineage (GTDB taxonomy): Bacteria > Spirochaetota > Spirochaetia > SPDA01 > B32-G16 > B32-G16. The sequence goes on from QNBH01000182.1 coordinate 4,368, forward strand.
ACCTGGCTGAATACGATCTTAAAACTGCCGAGGTGATGCTGAAAGGACGTAGGTATTTATATGTTGGTTTCATGTGTCATCAGGTAATAGAAAAAACATTAAAAGCATGTAGCTGGTATTTTCTTGGAAAAGAACCTGAGTTTACCCATTCATTATCCAGGCTATTAAGAAGCAGTGGAATTGATAAAAAAATATTTTCTGAACATATTGAACTTCTAGACATTTTAGAACCTATGAATATCGAAGCGCATTATCCGATACAAAAAGAAAAATTGTTACATTCTCTCACTCGTAAGCGTTGCAAAGAGTTGTTAAAGAAAACAAAGGAGTTTTACCTATGGATAAAAACCATGCTATTGTAGTCATACGTAAGTTTAGCGACTCGATACAATCTTTTTTGAATCCCTCTATGGTCATTCTATTCGGCTCATACGCAAAGGGGACACAAACCGAGGTTAGTGATATCGATGTAGCGGTAGTAGTAGATAAAATAGAGGGGGATTATCTCGATACAGAAGCGAAATTATATCATATTCGTAGAGAGATAGAGGATCGAATTGAACCCGTATTACTGGAGAAGGATAAAGATAAAAGCGGTTTTCTGGAAAGTATCATGAAATCGGGCGAAGTTATATATAGAAGGTAATCTTGCAGCATATATCGGCAAATTCCACAGCTTAATATTTCGGAGAAAAAATATGATAAATAAAATTGAAGCTCTTTATTACAAGGGGTTTAAATACATAAATGTAGATTTAAAACCCTTTAATGTTTTAGTAGGTCCCAATGCAAGTGGTAAAAGTTCTCTTCTGGATATACTTATTTTTTTGAAGGATATACTGAATTCAGGTCCTGCTGCAGCAGTGCAAAAGAGAAGCTCGAGTTTTATGGAATTGATTTGGAATCAAGAGAAAGATTACTTTGAATTCGCAATAGAATTTATAATACCACCTAAGAAAAACGACCAATATCGGTATGCACGCTATGAGATTTCTCTGGCCCAGGATCCAACGGAGGGAATCATCATAAGAAATGAGAATTTATGGCTGTTAAAATCCCGAAACGGATCTGTTTATAAATCACCTCGACCCAGGCAATTAAAAATGTTTCCTCAAGATCCTGATGCTCCGGATCATATAGTAATGCAAAGAAAGAAAACACCTTCCGGATGGAGAAAGGTTATTTCAAAGAGTTCTAAGGGTAATGATTATTTTAAATCTGAAAATACAGATTGGAATATTCTTTATCGGTTTGGTCCTAAAAAGGCATCTTTAGCCAGAGTCCCTGATGATGAGACGAGGTTCCCCATAGCAATATGGGTTAAAAATATCTTGGCAGAAGGTATTCAGTTATTGCAATTGAATAGTGTTAATATGCTATGGCCATGTCGGCCCGACGCCCCTGTATTATTTGAACCGGACGGAAGCAACCTTCCAAAAGTCATAAAATATCTTCAGGAGAACCACTGCGAAGCTTTTTCCAGATGGGTGGAACATGTTTCTACTGCATTAAACGATGTTTCCCAAATAGATATAGTAGAAAGACCGGAGGACCGCCATCTCTATATTCAGATCCGATATTTGAACAATACTATTCCTTCATGGCTGTTATCAGATGGAACACTACGATTACTGGCACAAACAGTTATTGCTTATCTGCCGGAAAGTGACAAGGTCTATATCATTGAAGAACCTGAAAACGGCCTTCACCCTTTAGCATTAGAAACTGCTATACAATCCTTATCTTCAATCTATGATAATCAAATAATTTTAGCTACCCATTCGCCAGTGGTTCTCAGGCTTTCAGAACCAAAAGATATTCTCTGCTTTTCTAAAACTCCTTCCGGAACGATCGATGTTGTTGGCGGCGAGAAACATCCCAAACTCAAGGATTGGAAAAGAGATGTGGACCTCGCAACCCTGCATGCAGCAGGAGTTCTCCAGTAATGAAGGATTTAATAATTTTGGTTTCTGACAAAAATATGTACTATGTTCTTGATGCACTTTTACAACGCCATAAAGCTTTTCAAATTAAACCGATTGAATATGATATTTACATTCATCCCTTAAGGGATCCAGGAGTTTACCAAGGGTCAGCAGATTTTTTAAGATCCTTTCTCAGACAATATCGTTTTACATTAGTTTTTTTTGATCGTGAAGGTAGCGGGAAAGAAAAAAAAGACGCAGATGAAATTGCTGAAGATATCATCACAAATCTTAAAAGAAATGGTTGGGAAGATAGATGCGAGGTCATTGTTTTTGACCCGGAACTTGAAACGTGGGCCTGGATAAATTCACCCTACTTGGCAAAACATACGGGGTGGGAGAATCTATCTTTGTTACAGGATTTTCTTCGTACCAATGACTATTGGGAAATGGATTTACAAAAACCCCTAAGGCCTAAAGAAGCATTTGAAGCAGCGCTTAGGGAAAAAAGAGTTCAACGATCTTCAGCGATTTATAAAAATATCGCATCGGACGCCGGTTTTCAAGATTGTATTGACCCCTCATTTAAGAAATTTCATCGAATATTAAAACACTGGTTTAGTGTAGAAAAAAATAGATAAAATTAATAGATAAGCTTTGCTATAAACAAGCCAAATGACAATTATGCTCGGGATCACAAAAGTTCGATGGCTTAGTTCCATTTGCCTCTCACTGCTTCCAACCCCTGACGAAAGAATATTTTATATAGAAATATAGATTATAGTCTCCTATGAAACAGGAATATCAAAAATTCATAGCAAAAATGGATACACTTCGAGTAAATCCCTGGGTTTGTGTTCCTGAAAAAGTAAGCGCCTTCTTTGGTAAGAGTAGATTCATTCCTGTAGAAGGTCTCACAAACAGAGGTTAGTGATATCGATGTAGCGGTAGTAGTAGAATGTAGATTTAAAACCCTTTAATGTTTTAGCAGGTCCCAATGCAAGTGGTAAAAGCTCTCTTCTGGATATACTTATTTTTTTGAAGGATATACTGAATTCAGATCCTGCTGCAGCAGTGCAAAAGAGAAACTCGAATTTTAATGAATAGTGTTAATATGCGCTGGCCATACAGTCCTGACGCTCCGGTATTATTCGAACCAGACGGAAGCAACCTTCCAATACTTGCACAAAATAAATCTCGGCAATGGAATTATAATAAGCAGCCTTAAGTGCCTGGTAATTTAAATTGATTCAATACTCTTTTCGAAGTATAATATAGTCATAATGACCACTTAATAAGTTTAGGAGGTGGCTGTAATGACAGACATAATAGTCTCGGTCGCAGAGTTCAAGGCAAAACTATCTAAGTACTTAGCCGTCGGTAGGTCTTCAAATCGACGCATTATTATAATGAAAAGAAAAGAACCTGTAGCCTCCGTTATTCCTTATAATGAACTTAGTCATAAATCAGCTCCATTAGAGGGATTAGCTTCCAT
>QNBH01000183.1 GCA_003645645.1 Spirochaetota bacterium
CCCCGGGGTTTTCTATTATGATTTCCATCTCCTTTGCGGAGCCGACCTCAACTTCACCGAAATCGAGTTTTTCATTCCAGGAGAGTCGGGAACGTTTACATCCAAAAAGGCTGGTTACATATATCCAGTCCGCGACCAGGACATCAAAACCAACAAGTATGTCTTCAGCTTTACCCTCGAGAGAGGAGAAGAAAAAACCTTTTACATGAAGTTCCGGACAAACGATCTCATGATCCTGGGGTTAACATTGTATTCATACGAGAAGTTCATCGAGGATGATCATGAATCACAGATACTCTACGGCCTCTACTACGGTATTCTGGGCATAATGATCGTATATAACCTGGTTCTCTTTATCTTCCTGGGTGACCGGGCCTACCTGTATTACGTACTTTTTGTCTTCTTTCTCGCTCTGAATCAGTTGCAGGAAAACGGGCTGTACAACGAATACATCAGGCCTCTTACCCGTAACTGGCTTGAAATAGAAACCTACTATGTAATCACTGGAGCCCTTATCTTTTTCGTGGTCAAGTTTGCAACATCTTTCTTGATGTCCAGGAAGTACGTGCCGGTGTTGCACAAGGTTTCTTGTCTATTCCTGCTCTACGGCGCACTGTTAATATTACTGGGTTTCTTCCTTCCTTCCAGTATTCTGGACCCGGTAACAAGTAGTGCGTTTGTTGCCATTGCTCTGGGTGGCTTAGCCCTGGGGATCATCTGCCTTTTGAAAGGAAACCGGGCGGCGAAATACTACTTGATCGCCTTCGCCTTTTCTCCTTTCGGGGTTCTGATATCAAATCTATCAGCCTATAATCTCATCCCGTATAGTAATCTGGCGCTCAACTCGGATCAGATCGGAAATGTTTTCATGGTTGTACTGTTCTCCATTGCCCTCGCCTACCGCTACAGGCTCCTGAGGAAAGAAAAAGAGAAGGCGGAACGTATCAACCTCGAGCAGACAAACTTCTTCATCAACCTGTCCCACGAAATAAAGACTCCCTTGACCTTGATATCGAACTACCTGGAAAAATATATCCACACCCACGGTATAACCGAAGAGCTTTCCATCGTAAAACGGAACATCGATAAACTGCTGCGGGACATGGTCAACTTCTTCGATGTCCTTAAGTTCAAGAAGAGGATGGTCACCTACGACCATTCGCAGGTAATCCACCTCTCCGATTTCTTACGGAAACACACCGCCTTGTTCACCGACATTGCTTCGACGAACGGGATTACTTTGTACACCCGCATCGAAGAAAATGTATATTTAAAGGCTGACCCCCTGGCCATGGAGAGGGTGATAAACAACCTCCTGGAAAACGCGATCAAGTTCAACAGACCGGAAGGCTCGATCGAAATTGTGCTGCAATCGATCGATGGAAACCTGCGCTTGTCAATCAGCAATACGGGCTTGCAGATCGACAAGCATCAGAAAGAGAACATCTTCATCCCCTATTACCAGGTATCCCATAAGAAATACAACATCCAGGGAATCGGCATGGGGCTTGCAATCGTAAAGAATATCATCGATTCCCTCAAGGGAGAAATCGGGGTAAGGAACAACGATGAAGAGGGATGCACGTTTTTTATCACCTTGAAACGCTGTATCCCCGGCAAGACGGATTTGATTGCAGAGACCCAGCCTTCCGTTCCCCTACAGGAGCCTTCTCCGGTGAATCCGGAGATTGAATACGGGCAGCAGCTTGAAAAAGATCGTGAAACGGTTCTCGTGGTGGAAGACAACAGGGACATGCTGCATCTTCTGTTCGCTAAGATGAAAACCCGGTACAACGTGCTCACTGCTGTAAATGGGAAAGAGGCGCTGAACGTCCTGGAACACGGCCCCCTCCCGGAGGTGATCGTCTCCGACATCATGATGGATGATATGGACGGGTATGAACTACTCGAGCATGTAAGCCGGAACGAAGAGTACAAGGATATCCCTTTCATATTCATTACAGCAAGGGCAACCATCGACGAAAAGTTGAAAGGACTTCATGAAGGAGCAATCGATTTTATCTATAAGCCATTCATGCTCGACGAGCTGGTATCCAAAATCGACTCGATCCTTCGATACCGGAATCTTCAGAAAGAACATTATGAGAAAGAGAAGTTCGCCTCCCTCGGAATGCTGATGGGAGGTATCTCCCACGAGATATTCAATCCTTTGAGCGGGATAACAGGACCACTGGACAATATAAGGAAGATAGTAAACAAAGCCGGGCTTGCAAAAGACGAAAAAATACAGAAGCATTTCGCCTTCATATACCAGAGCGTGGAAAAAATCGAAAAAATCATAAGAAACATAAGAGCATTGTACTACGAGAACAAACTTGAAAAAGAACCTGTCGATCTCGAAAAGATCGTCAAGTCCGTCATTGAAGAGCAAAAGGTAAAGCCCGGAAGAAGTGTCCGGTTTCAACTGGATATCGATAAAGAGATACAGGTACAGGGAAATACGTATGCCCTCCACCATATCCTGGGCAACCTGATTTCCAACGCCCTGGATGCGGTCGAGGATGGGGGCACCATCGGTATCAGCCTGGAAAAAGAAAACGGCGGGAAAATCCTTCGGGTGACCGACAACGGCATGGGCATAGAAAGGAAAGATTTAGGGAAACTGTTCAACGCGTTCTATACAACCAAGGATGACATGAACCGGCTCGGGCTGGGTCTTCATATCGTCAAGGTCCTGGTCATGAAGATGGATTGGGATATACGAGTGAGCTCAACGAAAGGGAAGGGAACCTCCTTCACCATACTGATACGGGAGTAAGCCATGAATGACCCCAGGATCATGGTTGTCGATGATGACCAGGTGATTCTCGAAAGCATAAAGGATTATCTCGACGACTACAGTATACGGACCTTCTACGATTCGAAGGAAGCCGCGGGTGTACTGAGAAGAGAATATTACGATGTCATTGTGGGCGACTACAGAATGCCAGACCTTACAGGCCTCGATCTCTTCATGGAAGGCAAACGATACAACGCTTACAATTACGGAATACTGTTGACCGCGTACGCGGACAAGGATCTCCTGGAGCAGTTTATAAACAAAAACCTCGTAAACGCTATACTGGAAAAACCCCTCGATCTTGAAGCCCTGAAAAAAACGATCGACGAAGGTATCAGATACAGCATCGCTAAAAAGAGAAAGGAAGAGGAGATCCGCGAGCTCAAGCAAAAATACGAGGCAGCTCTGAAAGAGACCGGTTATCTGAATGAAAAAATCATCGGTACAGGTACCGGCCTGAAACAGGTCTTCGAGCAAGTCAAGATTATCAGTACAACCGATGAAAGTATTCTTCTCACCGGGGAGACAGGTACTGGCAAGGAAGTGATCGCCCGTACCATCCATGCACTAAGCAAAAGAAAGGACGGCCCGTTTATCAAGATAAACTGCGGCGCGATACCGGAGACATTGATCGAGAGCGAGATATTCGGTTACGTGAGGGGAGCTTTTTCCGGGGCATACTCGGACAAACCGGGCAAGATCGAGCTTGCAGACAAGGGAAGTCTCTTCCTGGACGAGATCACGGAACTGAAAACGGAGATGCAGACGAAGCTGCTCCACGTCATCCAGGAAAAAAAGGTCGAGCGGCTGGGCAGTAATAAAAGCATCGATGTAGACTTCCGCCTGATCACTGCAACAAACCGCAATCTGGAAGTCATGTTAAAGGAGAACACGTTCAGAGCGGACCTGTTCTATCTAATCAACGCTTTCCATCTACACCTTCCTCCCTTGAGAGAGCGAACAGAAGACCTGGGTGAGCTTATCGCCTATTTTCTCGATAAATTCACGGATGAAATCAATCGTTACGATATTTCGGTCGAAAAAGAAGCGATCGAAAAACTCAAGACCTATCACTGGCCTGGCAACATCTGGGAGTTGGAGAACGTGATAAAGCGTGCGGTGATCCTGCTGGACAAGAATACCCGGAACATAAAGAAAAACGCTTTCGATTATCTGTTTTACCCGCCTTCTGCCTCCAGCGAATCCCTGGATACTTCTCTCGAGAACTTGAGCAGGGAAATAATCGAGAAGAGAATCGACTTGAAAACTATCGAGAGTCGGATCCTGGAGAATATTGTAAAACATTTCAACGGTAACATCATGGAAGCGGTCAGGAACACATGTATTCCCAAGGATAAGTTCTACAGGAACAGGACCAAAGAGAACTCCCCGTACGGGGGAGCCTGATCAACCGGAGGGATATCCTGCCGGGCGGACGGGTCTGATCACTCGGACAGATATTCCCCCGGTTTCCACTCGAAGCAGTTACTGCAGATACCTGATAATCTCTTTGATAAACAGATCGAAATCTTTCAAGTTTGTAGTTAAGAGGTCGTAAACGTAATCAAGATCGATATCCCAGTAGAGATGCACTATCCTGTTTCTAAATTGAATCATTCTTTGATACCTTTGAGAGGAATCCTTTGAAAATATACCATTTTCTTCCAATACTGCGATGGAGTCGCTAAAATCCTTCGGTCTGCGAAGCCCATTTCTCGATATAATGTGATTACAAATATTCACCATGCTTTCGATCGATATCTGTAACAACCGCAGCGCTGTATTATTATACTTGTAATCCTTTAAAAAAGTATCTTTCCCGGCATCCTTTAATTCTTTTAATTTCCGGTTGTTCTCTCGAATAATGAGGAGAAACTGTTTTATCCTCTCTTTATCCATATTCATCCTGCAAAATCTGCTCCTGTGTAGAGAGATAAATATCGTCGTAATATTTGTAGTCCAGATACATGTTTGTAACTCGTTCTTTTACATCGTAAAATAACTCCTCATTCCTGCAGAAGATGAGTTTTCCCTCGTATAGAATAATATACCGGGACTTGAGAGGAATCTTTTTAAGATTTACCAGATCGATCTCATGGGTATTCAAGATCCTTCCCATCTCGTAGAGTATCTCCGACTCCTCTTCAAAGGAAAGTTCTTCTGAGGCGTAGTAGGCAAAGTCGATATCGCTCAGTCCTGTACTCTGGCCCTGAGAATAAGAACCAAAGAGAATGAGGAAATCAATTCTCTCCTTCTTTTCCAGGTACCGAATTAATTTTTTGAGATTCATATCGGTAAGTGGATTCCCCTGGATTATTTTTTCCTTTATCATATTAGTTTCAGGACAATTCCTTTTCTCCTTTCTCCTTGCTAAATATACTCGAAAAAGTATTTCTTGTCATCGGTCCGTGTTTCTTACAACTTTCACTGGTGACTCCGTATGCAGTTGGAAGAGGTTTCGGAGAATCACCTGTGTGCATCCACTACAACGAAAAATAGCAAGCGAGGTCAAGCACTTATTTCTGAAACGGGGTATTATATCGATTAAAGAGGTCTCATGAAACCATCAACGTTAAAGGATTACAAGGAACGAATGCTCAGGGTGCTGATCCATATCCAGGAGCACCTCGACGACGAGCCTGACCTGGAAGAACTGGCTCGCATAGCCTGTTTCTCGATGTATCACTTCCACCGCATATTCCGCGGGATGCTGGGGGAGTCGGTTCGGGAGCATATCCGGCGATTAAAGCTGGAACGGGCTGCTTCCAGGCTCAAGCATTCGAACACGCCTGTTACAACGATTGCCTTCGAGGCAGGCTATGAGAGCCACGAGGCATTCACCCGCGCATTCAAAGCCATGGCAGGCATTTCCCCCTCTGAGTTTCGTTTGCAAAAGGGCTCCTTAAGTCAACCGGTTTCACCATCCGAAGTGCACTATCAGGAACGAGCACAGTTATCAGATTTTATTCCTGTACAGATGGGAGGTGTATCAATGGAAGTAAAATTTGAAAACATAATGCCCATGCGTGTGGCATTTGTGCGACACGTCGGACCCTACGATGAGTGCGGGAAAGCATGGGATAAGCTAACGACCGAGCTTGGCAGAAGGGGATTGCTCGGTACGGACACGAAGTATATCGGATTATGCTACGATGATCCGGATGTTACACCGGCTGAAAAGGTACGCTACGACGCATGCGTAACTGTACCCGAGGACTTCATGCCGGAGAACGACATCGGCGTACAGACAATAGCCGGAGGAGAATATGTACTTGTGACGCACTTCGGGCCGTATAATCGGCTCGGCGAAACCTATGCGAGGCTTTTCGGTGAATGGCTGCCTCGAAGTGGCCGCCATCTTCGCTCTGCACCGTGCCTCGAAGTGTACCTTAACGACCCGGAAGGTACGGATCCGGAGGACCTGGTAACCGATATCTATGTACCGCTTGAATCCAGATAAAGATTAACCATGCCCAAATTGAGGCACTCGAAACGAAAATAACCGAATTTTCGCAAGGAGGTTGATTCATGGTAAAGAAAGAAAAAATAGACCTGTTTCGGCAGCTTAAAAGCAGGGACTATTTAGCTTCCGGAACCCCGGCTCTGGTTAAAACCGGGGAAGGGCGTTACCTGACTGTTGAGGGTAAAGGGGCTCCCGGGGGTGAAGATTTTAACAGGAAAATCGGAGCACTCTACGGTGTGGCGTATACCATCAAGATGACCAGAAAGTATGCCGGGGAGCAGGATTACGTGGTGGGAAAGCTTGAAGCCCAGTGGTGGAGTGACAGCAAGAGCGAAGACTTTGGCAACCTGCCACCTGAAAAGTGGCGGTGGAAGCTCATGATCCGAACCCCCGGGTTCGTAGAACAGAAAGAACTCGAAAGCGCAGTTTCCGTTCTTCTGGAAAAGAAAAAAGACCAGGCTGTAAAGGAGATTAAGCTGGAGACCATCGCCGAGGGACAGTGCGTACAGATGCTTCACGTAGGTCCTTACGAGGAGGAAAGGAAGAGCGTCGAACGAATGAAGGCTTTTGCAGAGGAGCAAGGGCTTAAATTCAGTGGACTCCACCACGAGATTTACATCTCGGACCCCCGCAGAGTACCTCCCAAGCAGCTCAAGACAATTCTACGTATACCGGTAAGCAGGTTGTAACGGCAGTTTTTAACTTGATATGAATGACTTCCAATATGTATTGGTAACTTCAGAAATATACAGGTCAGGACTAATCACCAACTCGGAATCTTCTATTCTTTTGTCTTTTGGTGATTATTGAATCCTTTTCCTTTTTCAATCCCACTTCAATTGCTGCACTTGCATCTAAAACCGATATCATCTTTCTCTGTCCTTCCGGATCAAATCTACAGGAGACGGTAAATCCTTTGCTCTTAACAGTAAAATACGGGCTCTCGTTGCTATTCTATTTTCAACTTTTTGACTTTTTACAAGATTAACTATTTTCTCTTTTTCTTCCTTGCCCGGGAATTTGAATATGTTGAGGTATTGATTTGAGGCCATTTTCCCCTCCTGAAATGGTTTCCCAAATTATATCACAAAATGTAAAGGTGACACAATTAAAATTAATTTTTTTCACTAGGTGCTGTCGAGATATCCGGAGTCTGCAAGTCCGGGTATTGGTGGTGCCCATGAGCCGGCTCCGGTGGCAATGATGACCTTTTTAGGCCCATATACCTTACCATTAATCGTAACAGTGTTTCCCCCGGAAGATGTGCTTCTCCGCGTATAAGCTTGATGGAAGGGTAAGCTGCAAGCACATCCAGATACTTACTCTTTCTTAACCGGGCCACCAGTTCGTCTTTCCTTGTAATTATCTCCCCCCACTCAAGTCTTTCCGCACTGGTATATACACCTGGAAAATCGTTAACATTTGTCCTATGGTACTTCTCCACAGCGCGGATAAGCGTCTTACTCGGTACAC